>JAUYBU010000305.1 GCA_030693045.1 Bryobacterales bacterium
AGGCTACGAAATCCCGAAATAGGAGTTTCGGGATTTCGTAGCCTGTCCCCGAAATAGGCTCGCATGGTACGCTGGGGTTTCAAGCCGTGGGAACGATATGACGATTACTTTGCCCGATGGCAGCCGCAAGGAGTACCCTGCCGGCAGCCGGCCGATTGACGTCGCGCGCTCGATCGGCGCGCGACTGGCCGACGACGCCGTTGCCGCGCGGGTCGACGGAGAGCTGTTCGATCTGACTCGCCCGCTGGATGGCGATGCGACTCTGGAGATTCTCACGAGCAGGAATCCCGAGGCGCTCGAGGTTTACCGCCACTCGACCGCGCACCTGATGGCGGCGGCGGTCGTGGAACTGTTTCCGGAGACCAAACTGGGCGTCGGCCCGGCCATCGACACGGGATTCTACTACGATTTTCAGCGCGAAACGCCGTTCACGCCCGAGGACCTCGAGAAGATCGAGGCCAAGATGCTGGAACTCCAGAAAGCCGACTTGCCCTATGAGCGCAAGCTGACTCCGAAGGAAGAGGGCCTCGAGAAATACGCCGCGATGGGCGAGCGAATGAAGTGCGAACTCATCGGCGAGAAGGCCGGCGCCATCTTCACCGAGTACACGCTGGGACCGCATTTCATCGACTTCTGCCGCGGCCCGCACGTGCCCTCCACCGGCAGAATCAAAGCCTTTAAACTGCTCTCGATCGCCGGCGCTTACTGGAAGGGCGACGAGAAGGGCGCCCAGATGCAGCGCATCTACGGCACCTCGTTCTTCTCCAGGACAGACCTGGAAGAGCACCTCAAGCGCCTGGAAGAAGCCAAGAAGCGCGACCACCGCAAACTGGGCCAGGAGCTGGACCTGTTCAGCATTCAGGACCTGGCCGGGCCGGGGCTGATCTTCTTCCACCCCAAGGGCGGGATGGTGCGCAAGATCCTGGAAGACTGGATGAGGGACCAGTATTTGAAGCGCGGCTATTCGCTGGTCTACACCCCGCACATTGCGCGCGCGGACCTCTGGAAAACTTCGGGCCACTACAATTTCTACGCCGAGAACATGTTCAAGCGCATGGAGCTGGACGACGCCGAATACCAGCTCAAGCCGATGAACTGCCCGTTCCACATCCTGATCTACGCGGACCGGCTGCGCAGCTACCGCGACCTGCCGGTGCGGCTGGGCGAACTGGGCACGGTGTATCGCTACGAACGCTCCGGCGTCATGCACGGACTGTTGCGCGTGCGCGGATTCACGCAGGACGACGCGCACATCTTCTGCACCCCGGAGCAGATCGAAGACGAGATCGTCAACTGTCTCGAGTTCGCCGTCGACACGCTGAAGACTTACGGCTTCGAGACGTACGAGGCCGAGCTTTCCACCTGGGACGGCGGCGCGAGCGGCAAATACGACGGCACGCCGGAGCAGTGGAAACTCGGCGAGGGCGCGCTCGCCAAGGCCGCCGCCAGGCTGAACCTGAAGGTCAAGGTGATGCCCGACGAAGCGGCGTTCTACGGGCCCAAGATCGACGTCAAACTGGTGGACGCCATCGGGCGCCTGTGGCAGCTTTCCACCGTGCAGTTCGACTTCACCCTGCCGCGCCGCTTCGGCCTGGAGTACGTCGCCGAAGACGGCAAGAGGCATCAGCCGCTGATGGTGCACCGCGCGCTGTACGGCTCGGTGGAGCGGTTCTTCGGCATCCTGCTGGAACATTACGCGGGCGCGTTTCCGGTGTGGCTGGCACCCGAGCAGGTGATCGTGCTGCCCATCACGGACCGCAACGCCGCCTACGCCGCGAAGGTTCGCGACAAGCTGGTGGAAGCCGGACTGCGCGCCAAGATGGACGACCGCAGCGAGAAGGTCAACCTCAAAATCCGCGAAGCGCAGCTCATGAAGATCCCTTACATGCTGGTGGTGGGCGACCGCGAAGAGCAGAACGGCGCGGTGGCGGTGCGCAACCGCAAGCACGGCGACCTGGGCGCCAAGCCGCTCGACGAGTTCATCGCCGACATCACGAAACTGGTGGAAACCAAAGCGCCGTCGGAGTGACGCGGACGTGGCTCAGTGGGCGCTCGCGGCGGTGGTCCTCGGCTCGCTGGTTTACTGTGTGCTGGTGGTGGTGGCGGTGCGGCGCTATCTCGACGTTCCCCGCCGCAAGTTCGAACTGCCCGCGCCCATCAGCATCCTGAAGCCGCTGGCCGGCATAGACGAGGGGCTGGAAGAGAATCTGCGCAGTTTCTTCGCGCAGGATTACCCCGATTTCGAGATTCTGTTCGCCGTCGGCGACACAGGCGACGCGGCGGTCGAGGTGGCCGAGCGACTGCGCGCGCAGTTCCCGCAAGTTCCGTCGCGCCTGCTGGTAACCGGTGAGCCGCCGTACCCGAACGCGAAGGTGTTCAGCCTGGATCGCATGCTGGCTGCCGCGCGCTACGATCTGCTGGTCATGAGCGACAGCGATATCCGCGTCGGGCCCGACATGCTGCGCCGGGTGGCGGTGGAGTTCCAGGACCACACGATTGACCTGGCTACCTGCCCGTACCGCGCCGTGCCGGGCGCGAGCTTCTGGTCCACGCTCGAAGCCATCGGCATGAACACGGAGTTCCTGGCGGGCGTGCTGGTGGCGCGCATGATCGATGGGATGAAGTTCGCCGTGGGACCGACCATCGTCGCGCGACGCCGCGCGCTGGATGGGATCGGCGGCTTCGACCGGCTCAAGGACTACCTGGCCGAGGATTTCGTCATGGGTCAGTTCGCCGCCCAAGCCGGCTTCGGCGTGATCCTGTCGTCCTGCACGGTCGAGCATCGCATCGGCAGCCAGGGTTTGCGCGCGAACGCTGCCCACCGGCTGCGTTGGGCGCGCTCGACCCGCCGCTCGCGCCCGGCGGGTTACCTCGGACAACTCTTCACCAACCCTCTGCCGCCGGCCCTGCTGCTGCTGGCGATCGCGCCGGCGTGGTGGCCGTTGGCGGCGGCCGCGGCGGTGATGCGCGCGCTGGCCGCCTGGGCCGTCGCCGGCTGGGTGCTGCACGATCCGCTCACCGCGCGCCGCTGGTGGCTGGTCCCCGTGCAGGACATCCTGGGCTTCATGTTCTGGCTGGCCGGTTTCTTCGGCAACACCATCGTCTGGCGCGGCCGGCGGTACCACCTGCGCGCCGACGGCCGGTTCGAGCCGATCAAGAGATGACTCCGCGCGATTCGAGTACACTCAAAAGGAACAGAGGCCGGAAATGATTGTCGGAATCTCGGTAAAGAACTTCAAGGGAATCCAATCGCTGGTCCGTTTGCCGCTGAGCCCGTTTCAGGTTCTGGTCGGCCCTAACGGCAGCGGCAAGACGACGTTTCTGGAAGCGATCGATTTCGTCAAGACTTGCCTCGAACATGGACCCCTGAAGGCTGTCGAGGATCGGGCGCCGAACTATCGCGACCTCACCTTTCTCCGGCGTGGTGGTCGGATTGAAATCGAACTCTGGATCGATCTTTCCGGTTCGGTTCTCGACTACCGTCTGGCGATCTCGGACGATGATCGGCTCGGAGTCCGTGTTGACGATGAGCTGCTTCAGCGGGTGGATCGATGCCTTGCGCCGGTTCCGAACGAGAAGTTCGAGTTGGCCGAGGAGGAGCCGCCGAAGCCTCTCCGGCTTCTCGGCAAGACCTCTAAGGGCACCGATTTCTACCAGCGTGAGGCTGGCAGGTACATGGATTCGTTTGCCTTCGGACTTGACAAACTCACGCTTTCACATACCCCGGCCGATGAGACCCGCTACCCCACAGCCAACGCACTGAAGAGGTTCCTGTTGCAGGGGGTTCGATTCGTGCAGCTCAACAGCCGTGCGATGCGTGAACCGTGCTCCGCCACGCGGTCCACCGACCTCGAACTTGACGGAACCAATCTGCCGCGTGTGGTGGGCCGGTTGATTAAGAAGACAAACGGCCGGGAACCTTCGGTAGGTTCTCAAGAAGCAGATCCCCTCCGTGAGTGGACCGATCATCTCCGCTATGCTTTGCCGGACTTGGAGTCCATCGGTTGGGCGACACGCACTCCCGACAACGCCGAGTACATCATCCTCAAGTACGAGGACGGGCTGGAGTGCCCTAACTGGCTGATCAGTGACGGCACGCTCAGGATGCTTGCGCTCACCCTGCCGGCTTTCCTCCCCGAGCCCGCGCCTGGGGTCTACCTGGTGGAGGAACCGGAAAACGGTGTGCATCCGAAGGCCCTGGAGGTGATCCTTCGCGCGCTGTCAACGATTCCGCGCTCCCAGGTCTTCATCGCGACCCATTCACCATTAATCGTTCAACAGGTCGGGCGCGTACCTCTTCTGTGCTTCACTCGGGGATCCGAGGGTATTCGTGTGGTGCGCGGCCCCGATCACAAAGCGTTGAAGACGTGGGATGGCGAGCCTGATCTGGCTTCGGTATTCGCCGCCGGAGTGCTCGAATGACGGACCTGTTCGTGCTGACCGCGGACACGGACACGCTGGCAGTGATGAACGCGGTTCTGGCTCGCCCCGCCGATCTCGGCATCCGCCCGATCACGTTCGAGGTAGACCGCCATTTCGGACGCGATCCAGGTGTGATGAAGGACGGCCCCGAACTCGTGCGGATGAGAGCGTCCAAGGCGAAGTTCGACAAGGTCGTTCTGCTATGCGACTACCGGGGCAGTGGATGGGAACGGCGCCGGACTCCCGAGGACTGTGAAAGACGCTTGCAGGAACGGCTGGATGGTGTTACCTGGCGCGACAACTCTCGTGCGATCGTGGTCGTGCCGGAGCTTGAAACTTGGCTGTGTCAGGATCTGCCGGCAGTGGCCCGCTATCTCGGTGTGAACGAGGCTGGTCTGTCTTCCCTGTCCGATCCCACCGAGAGGATCGAGAGATCGTTCTTCCATTCACGGCTACGGCGCAAGCCTCGTCCCAAGGATTTTGAGGAGGTTGCTCGGAGGGCGGACGTAACGCTTTGGCGAAGGGATCCGGCGTTCGACGGATTGGTCACGACCCTGCAGGCATGGTTCCAAGTCACGGCGTGAACATTAGGACGTCTTTTGCATCGATCTTGCCGAATTGCATGGGAAAGCTGGTCCCGGCGTCGTAGGCCTTCCACTGGTCTTTGTAGTGCGGCGAGAGAAACTGGCCGCTTTGGCCGACGGTGATGTTCTGCAGCGACCGGTCCAAGTCGCCCAGGTCCACGACCATGCGCATGGACGGCCCCAGGCGCGAAGCGGTCTGTTTGACCGTGGTGGCCGAACCGCTCATGGGCACGCGGCCGACGTTGAAGTATCGGCCGATGAGCGGAAGCCCTCCGCCCACCGGATGCTCGATGGCTGCCTGGTTGTAGCGCCCGTAGTCCCATTTGTTGGGATCGCGACCCTGCATTCGCTTGCCCTCGTCAACCGCATCGGCAAACTCGCGCACCAGCAGTTCGTCGTAATCGGCGAACCAACCGGCGGGCCGCTCGCGGAACAACTTCTCGATGGCGGACGGCGCCATGCCGTAAGTGTAGGCCGCGCCCTTCCCGGGCGATGCGGCCTCGGCGACGGCCCGGCGCAGGTGCTGGTAGAGCAACGTCGCCAGCAAAGGGGCGGCCATGCCGCGCTCCATTCTGCCGTCCCAGGCGCGCAACAGGGCGGTCGCCGCGGCCAGATCCGGATTCGTCGCCTTGCGCTTTTCGACGGCCGCCACCGCTTGCTTTGCCAGCCAATGCGAGAACTCGGAGTAGATGTCGGTCTGCACGCCGAGCATCTCGGCGGCGCGCCAGCCCTTGCGGCCAGCCAGCAGCGCGCGGATGCGCCGCGCGCGCCAGGTTGGGGCAAAGTTGCCGCCGACGGCGTAACGGTACTGTGCCGGAAAGGGGTTCTCGTTGGCGCTGACGACCATGCCGCTGGGCGGGTTCAAATAACTGGGCAGTTCCTCGAAGGGGATGAAGCCGTCCCACTCGTTGACGCCGCCGGCGCCGTCCCGCGGCACGTCGCCCGCCCAGCCGCGCCGGATCGGCAGCCTTCCGGTCGCCTGGTAGCCGATGTTGCCGTCGACATCGGCGTAGACGAAGTTCTGAGCGGGACCCGGATAGCGCGCCAGCGCGGCGCGGAAGTCGTTCCAGTTCGAGGCGCGGTTCAGATCCACGAAGGGAAATGAGAATCCGCCGGGCTCCGCCGCCACCCATTTGAGCGCCACGAAGGTTCCGCCTTCGCTCAGATAGATCGGCCCATGCCGGGTGATCCAGGTTTGGTGCTCCACGGGTTTCCGGCCGGCCACCGGAATCAGTTCCCGTTCGAGCGCCGCCTGCTCCAACTGTCCCCGGAAAGCATACCGCCCCGACTGCGGATCGAAGCGCTCGACGTAGAGGTCCTGCACATCGAAATGCAGGTTGGTCACCGACCAGGCGATCCGCTGGTTGTGCCCGATGATCACCGCGGGCGCTCCGGGCAGCGTCGCGCCGGTCACGTTCAATCCCGGCGCGCGCAGGTGAACCAGGTACCAGGTCGAGGGGAGCGAGAACTCCAGGTGCGGATCGCCCGCCAGCAGCGGCTTGCCGGAAGCCGTCAGCGCGCCGGAAACGGCCCAGGCGTTGGACCCCGGATGAGCCTCGCCGCCGTCGCGCGGCGGAAACAGAAACTCGACTTTGCCCTTGTCGCCGCCGGCCACGAGCGCCGCTTTCTGGTTCTCCAGCCGCCAGGTCTGCGACAGTGTGCGAAACATCTGCAGCCCGACCAGAAAGCTGTCCGCGACGCTCCACGGGCGCGGATCGTAGCCCAGCAAGGCGAACTCCACCGGCAGCCGGCCGCGGTGGGTTTCCAGGAAGAAGTTGACGCCGCGCGCATACGCGGCCATCCAGCGCCGGTCCTCGGCGGAGGCCGACGCGGCCTGGCGTTCAGCCAGACGCCGAAGGCGCAACCGCCGGGCGTCGATGTCCGATTCCAGGGCCCGCGGACCGATTACCTCCGCCAATTCGCCCGCCGCCAGTCGCCGGATCGCGTCCATTTGCCACAGCCGGTCCTGCGCGGTGACGTAGCCCTGCAGGAAGAGCGCGTCCTCGACCGAGGCGGCCTGGATGTGCGGCACGCCGAGCGAGTCGCGGGCGACGGTGGCGGGGCCGGAAATGGGCGCCGTCAGAGCGCCCGAAGTCCGGGCCAGCGGCCGCCAGGCGAACCACCACACCGAGGCCGCGGCGGCCACCAGCAGAATCGCGATCAGAATGTTGACTACGCGCAGGACTTTTCGAAGTGTCACTCAGCAACGATTGTATCGCCCACCAGCCTGACCAGGCGATCTCCCGCTTTCTGTGCGGATGTACAATTCTCTAAGCACGCAATGATCCGGCATCACGTCATCCTGATCGCACTGTTGTTCCCGCTTCTGGCGGGCGCGCAGCCGGTCAAGGTCCTTCATCTCGCCGATCTGCATCTGGGGACCGATCAGGCCGTGCCGGTTCCCGGTCTGCTGGACCTGGCGCCCGGCTTGAAGAAGGCGATGCTCGGGACTCCGGGCGATCTGGATTCTTTCTCCGCGTTTCTGGAGCGCGCCGGAAAGCAGGCGCATCCCGATTTCGCCGTGGTCTCCGGCGACCTGGTCACCGCCTCCGCGTTTTTGGGCGCGGATGGCAAGCCAGTGCCCGGCCCCCTGGCGCGGCTTCAGCAGATCTCGGCGCGCAGTCCTTTCCGGCTGTTCTTCGCTCTTGGAAACCACGACCTGGTGCTCTACAATTTCGCGGCGGCAAGCATCGGCGACGTGGAAGATCAATCCGTCGCCGGGCAGGCGCGCGCGGCGTGGATCCGCGCGCTGGATTGCTTTCAGAACGGGACCTTTTATAGTTTTCAGAAGCGGGTGGGAGCGACGCGCTACCGGTTCGTCATTCTGGACAACGGCTATTTCGGCGAGAGGCTGGCGGGCGGCCAGCGCGAGTTTTCCTTTTCGGGCGAGCAACAGTATTGGTTGAAGAAGCAAGTGAACCGGAACCCCGAAGACGTGCTGATACTGGTTCTTCACGTGCCCCTGGAGGGCGACGCGGCGGCCAGGAGCGTGCTGGCGGCCATCGCCGGCCGCAAGAAACCGGCGCTGGTCCTGGCCGGGCACACCCATGCGCCCGACAAGGTGGAACCGATAGCCGCCGAAGGCCAGCCGCTATTGCTGCAGGTCTGGACGCCGGCGTACTACACCGCCCCAAGCCACTGGCGCCTGCTGCGACTTTACGAGGACCGCATCGAGATCGCCATCACCGGAACGCTGGACAAGACGGCGAAGACGCTGGCTCTGACGCCCTAGCCGGCGGCGCGGCGGTTGCGCTACGCGCGCCGCCAGAGCTTCTCGATCTCTTCCAGGGTCTTGCCCTTGGTTTCGGGCGTGAAGCGCCAGACGATTACGTACATCACCACGCACCAGAAGCCGTAGAGCCAGAAGGCGCCCGAAATCGTGATCGCCTTGGCCAGCGACAGGAACGTCATGGTCAGCGCGACGCAGGCGATCCACAGGCTCACCGTCGCGATGGACATGGCGCGGCCGCGCACACGGGTGGGGAAGATCTCCGACAGCACCACCCACACGCCCGGCCCCAGGCCCACCGCGAAAGCCCCCAGCAGCGCCAGCATGATGGACAGCACCAGCATCGCCGGCGGCGGCTGGATCAGAAACGCCGCGCCCAGCGCCAACTGGCAAACCGCCATCACGCCCGCCGAGAACATTAGCAGCGGACGCCGTCCGGTCCGGTCGATGATCCACAGCGCGACGATGGTCGCCAGGAAGTTGACCAGGCCGATAAACACGTTGGCGCCGATGGCCGCCGATTCGGTCTGCCCGCCCACGCGCTCCTTGAAGATGACCGAACCGTAGAACAGCACCGTGTTGATGCCGGTGATCTGCTGCAGGATCGCCAGCGCGACCCCGATCGCCAGGGCGCGCCGCATGCCGGGCTGAAACAACTCGGCCAGCGTGCCGCTTTCCTGGGCGATGGCTTCCTTGATCTCCTGGATCTCCTCGCGCGCGCGCGCCGCGCCGCTCACACGGCTGAGCACGCCCAGAGCGACCGACTCCATGCCGCGCTCGACCAGCCAGCGCGGGCTCTCCGGCACGAAGAACAGCGCGATGAAAAACGCGATGGCGGGCACGGCCGCGGCGGCGAACATCCAGCGCCAGCCCGACGGCCCGGCGAACGAGAGCGACCAGTTGACCAGGTAGGCCAGCAGAATGCCCGTGACGATGGTCATCTGGTTCAACGCAACCAGGCGCCCGCGAATTTGCGGTGGCGAGACCTCGGCGATATAGAGCGGCGCCAGCACGCTCGCCGCCCCCACGGCCAGGCCTCCGATGAAGCGCGCCACCACGAATTCGTCGAGGTTGCGCGGCAGCGCCGCGCCCAAAGCGGAGGCGGCAAATAGCAGCGCCGAAAAGATCAGGATGCGACGCCGCCCGTAGCGGTCGCTCAGCCAGCCGGCGGCGGCCGCCCCGAAAACGCAGCCGATCAGCAGACTGCCGGCGGCGATTTCGGTCTGGACCTCGCTCAGCCCAAATTGCTGGCGCAGGAAAATGATGGCCCCGTTGATCACCGCGATGTCGAAGCCGAACAGAAGGCCGGACACGGCGGCGACGGTCGAAACCAGGTACGGGTACCAGTTGGTGCGCGCCGGCGCTGGAATCTGTGCGGATGGCATTGGCTCAGGAGAGGGTCTTCGTAAGAAACTTCCGGATGCGCTCGACGGCTTCCATCAGGTTCTCGTAAGAATTGGCGTAGCTGAGGCGCAGGTAGCCCTCGCCGTAGTCGCCGAAGGCGGTGCCCGACAGGCACGCCACACCGGCCTCCTGAAGGAGCCGCCCGGCCAGATCGTGCGAGCCCAGGCCGGTGTCCCGAATGTTCGGAAAAGCGTAGAAAGCGCCCTCGGGCGGACGGCAGCGGAAGCCGGGCAGCGTGTTCAGCCCGGCGCAGAAGGCCTCGCCGCGGCGGCGGAACTCGGCAATCATGCGATCGACGTCGTCCTGCGGGCCGTCGAGCGCGGCCATGCCGGCGCGCTGGACGAAGCTGGCGGTGCAGGAATTCGAGTTGACCATCAGCAGGTTCACGGCCTCCACCAGCCAGGTGGGCATCACGCCGTAGCCCAGACGCCAGCCGGTCATCGCGTAGGTCTTCGAAAAACCGTCCAGGATGATGGTTTTTTCGAGCATTCCGGGGAAACTGGCGATCGACACCGGCGGCTCACCGTAAAAGATGCGCGAGTAGATCTCGTCGGACAGAACCATCAGGTCCAGGCCGCGGACCATGCCGGCGATGGCCGCGATGTCCTCGGCCGGGATGACGCCGCCGGTCGGGTTCTGCGGCGAATTCAGGATCAGCAGCTTGGTCTTGTGGCTGAGCTTCGAGCGCAGCATGTCCAGGTCGAAGGAGAAGCTGCGATGCTCCACCAGCGGTATGGCCACCGGCACGCCGCCCAGGAAGCGGATCATCGATTCGTAGATCGGGAAACCCGGGTTGGGGTAGATCACTTCGTCGCCGGGCTCGATCAGCGCCAGCATTGGGAAGAAGAGGATCGGCTTGCCTCCGGGCACCACGGAGACATTTTCCGGGCCCACCTGGATGCCGCGGGTGCGCGAGACGTAAGCCGCGATGGCCTGGCGAAATTCGGGATAGCCCTGGGGCGGGCCGTAGTGCGTCCAGCCGTCGTCCAGCGCCTGTTTGGCCGCTTCGACGACGTGCCTGGGGGTGGCGAAATCGGGCTCGCCGATCTCAAGATGGATGATCGAGCGGCCCTGCGCTTCCAGCGCCCGCGCTTTCGCGAGCACCTGAAAAGCGCTCTCGGTCCCGATGCGGGACATTCGTTCTGCAAGTTTCATAGGATTGCCTGGAACCGGGGCGCGCCGGGCCGGGGGCGGCCGGCGAAAGCCCCGCACGCGCTCCTGCCGGTTCCGGCGATGGCCACGGGTCTCATAGAATAATAGTGGCGACGAGAGTATTATTCCACGTTTGCCGCCCGGCCTGCGTCATCCTGTGTGAGGGCCAATGGCGGCGGCGTTCGCGCAGATCGATTGGTTTATGGGCCAGGCCACGGAACCGGCGGCGGCGGAAGTTCGCGCGCGGCAGGACCAGTTCGTCGCCGACAACCTGCGGCGGGTGTACCTGCTCATCTACCGCGTGGTCGGCAATTCGGCCGACGCGCAGGACCTGACCCAGGAGACCTTCATCAAGGCGCTGCAACGCCAGGAGCAGTTGAAGGATCCGGAAAAGGCCGCCCATTGGCTGAGCCGCATCGCCTCGAACACGGCCATCGATTTTTTGCGCCGTCACGGGCGCATGAGCCAGACCGATATCGAGGATTTGCCCGAGTCGGTTTCGGTTGCCGAGAGTCCCGAGCAGCGCGTGCTGCGGCGGGAACAGAGGGATTACCTCGAAGACGGGCTGCGCCTTTTGAGCCCGCGCGAGCGCGCCGCGCTGATCCTGCGCGACGTCGAGGACCTGCCCGCCGAAGAGGTGGCGCGGCAGTTGAACTGCTCGCAGGCGACCATTCGTTCGCACATCGCCAACGCGCGGATCAAATTCCGCCGGTATCTGGAAAGAAGGAAAGCATGAAGCATCCGGGCGCCGAGAATCTGGCTCTTTACGCGGGCGGCGAACTGGGCGCGCTCGGCCGCTGGCGCGTGGGCGCGCACCTGGTGGCTTGCGAAAGCTGCCGCGGCGAAGTCCAGGCCTTCCGCCTCGACCGCCAGAGTCTGCGGGAAGAAGCGCAGTTGCCCGCGGAGTTCGGCTGGGCATCGCTCGAGGCCGAGATGCGGGCCAACATTCGCCTGGGGCTGGCGGCGGGCCGGATCGTGGCGCGCGCGCCAGAGGCGTCGCAACGAATTGGCTGGCGCGCCGCGGCGGGACTCGCGCTGGCCACCTCGGTCGTCCTCACGGGCATTTTCCTGAACCTTCCGCAACCTGACCGTCAGACCCAGGGCATCGTCCTGGAAACGACCGATGCGGGTTTGGAACTGAGAGAGAACGGCCGGACGCTCACCATGTTGCAGCCGGCCTCAACCACGGTGACTTACACGGTGAATGCCGAGGGCTCGATGCGAGCCCGGTATATCGACTCCGACACCGGGCAGGTGACCATCACGAATGTCTATGCGCGGTAGAATCGCAATCCTCGGGCTTCTGGCGGCGGCTTCGGCGGCCTGGGCGCAGGCGCCCGACGCGCGCAGCTCCGTCAAAATCAACCTTCCGCCGGATTCTCCGGTGACGCTGGTCTCGGCCGATTGGGGCGAGTCGCGCGCCACCCCGCGCGGCGGCGCCATGCAATTGGACCTGCACGCTTCGCTCCAGCTTCGCAACGCCGGGCCGCGGCGCGTGCGCGGCGTCACGCTGCTGGTGCTGGCGCAGGACGTCACGCCGGGCGGCAAGGCCTCGGTCTCGGCGCCCAGCCTGGACGTCGGCGCCGCCGAGGTCTTCCCCGTGCGCATCGATTTGCGCCTGCTGCGGCCACTGGGCGCGGGGCCGCTGGTGGAAGTGGGACTGGACGGCGTGCTTTTCGACGACCTGTCGTTCTACGGGCCGGACCGGCTGAATTCCCGCCGCTCGATGACCAGTTGGGAACTGGAAGCGCGCCGCGACCGCCGCCATTTCAAATCCATCCTGGAAGCGCGGGGAGCCGAGGAATTGCGCAACCAGGTGCTGGCCAGCCTGGCGCGGCAGTCCGAGCGCCCGAAGCTGGACGTGCAGATGGCGCGCGCCGGCCGCGCGACCAACGTCGAGCCGGAGCGCGAGGTGCAATTCGCATTTCTGCTCCTGCCCGACGCGCCGGTCGAGCCCCTGGCGGGGCTGGCGCGGATTTCGGGCAACCAGGCCCGCGCGCTGCGCATCGAAGTCCGCAATCGCTCCGACCGGGCCATCCGGCATCTGGAGATCGGCTGGATTCTGCGCGACCGGCAGGGGCGCGAATTCCTGGCCGGCGCGGTGCCGGCCGAAGTGACGCTGGAGCCCGGCGGGCGCGTGCGCATCGCTCCCGAGACCGCGCTGCGCGTCACCGAGCGCGCCGGCCAGCCGGTTCCGCTGGACGGCATGACGGCCTACGTCGCGCAGGTCGAATTCAGCGACGGCAAGCTGTGGATTCCGTCGCGCGCCACGCTGGCCGACCCGAAACTGGCGCGTGTGGCGGCGCCTTCGCCCGAAGAGCAGCGGTTGACCGAGCTGTACCGGAAGAAGGGGCTGAACGCGCTGGTGGAAGAGTTGAAGCGGTTCCAGTGAGCGCGCGGTTGCGCGCCGCATCCCGAGGCTCTAGACTGAAGGGGACGTCGGGGCGTGGATCAGTCTGGCCGGTAAATGGCGAGCCATCCAATATCGCTGGAGCGGGAGTCGATTGAGGAGTTCTGCGGGCGATGGAAGGTGACTGAACTCTCTGTGTTCGGCTCCGTGCTCCGCGACGACTTTCATCCGGGAAGCGATATCGACATCCTTGTCAGTTTCTCTCCGGATGCGGATTGGAGTCTCCTGGATCACGTCGCCATGCGAGACGAGTTGGGGGAGATTCTCGGCCGGAAGGTGGACCTGGTAACGCGCCGGGCCGTCGAACGCAGCCGGAACTGGATCCGCCGGAAGGAGATTCTGGATAGCGCCCAGCTTCTCTATGTCGCGCGATGATGGGGTCTTGCTCGACATCCTGAACGCCGCGCGGCTGGCTGAGGAGTTCACCGGAGGTCTTTGTAAGGCCGACTTCCTGTCGGACCCGAAGACCTGCTTCGCGGTGCTTCATCAGCTCATAGTCATCGGAGAGGCAGCCAAGCGGTTATCGCCCGACTTCAGGGCCGCGCATTCGGATATCCCATGGAAGAGCATCGCCGGTCTTCGCAACATTTTGGTCCACGAATACGACACCGTGGATCTCGACGAGGTCTGGCGAACGGTGCAGTCGGATCTGCCGAAGCTCATCGCGTTCGCGGAGCGGCTGTCTCCGGGGAGGCCGTAGCCCGAAGGAAGGGGCTGAACGCGCTGGTGGAAGAGTTGATGCTGTTTCGGTGAGTGAGACTGTCCCCTCCCCAGGGTTGTCACCGCCTGACTGCCATGATACTACAGAACCCGCGGGCCGCTTTGACGCGGTCCGCGGGTGCGGCTTGCGGTCCCCGCGCCAGCAACGCGCGTGGTTCCGGTTGTCCGGAAGCGGAGACGAGGTAACCTCTCGGGCTTGGAATCCCGAGTGCGCCCGCCGCAACCCCGGGTCAATCCCCGCGGCCGCGGTGGTCGGAGTCCACCGCGGCCGCCCC
>JAUYBU010000314.1 GCA_030693045.1 Bryobacterales bacterium
GGCCACACCCAGTGTCCTCAACGGGCTGGGTGGGTAAGACTACTGTCTGAATCGCAGGAGAATCGTTCCTGCGGTTCAGATACTGGGGGAGGGGGGAGCGTTGAAACCCTAAGAAATCAAAGGGGTTGCAAAAAACATGCAGGAGGAAGAATATCTTTTCGGGAGGAGAGAACGAGCATCCATCCACTTCGGGTCCGATACAGCGATGGATGGGTCTCCCAGCAGCGCATCGCGGGTGGGGCCGTCGTCTTTAGAAACGCCCACCAGCTCCCAGCGCGGCGACTCCCTGAGAATCCCGATCTTCGCCTCGGCGTGAGGGTGACTGGAACCCAGGACGCCGATCCGAATCCGATCCTCCGCCGCGGCGGCGCATCATGGGGAATGATAGCAAACCCTCAAGCCGCAACCACCACCACGCCGCCGTCGCTGACGGTGTAGCCGCGCGCGCGGTCGGCTTCCGGATCGAACCCGATGACGCTGGACTCGGGGATGCGCACGCCGGTGTCGACGATGACGCGCCGCAGGCGGCTGTAGCGGCCCACTTCGACGTTGGGCATCAGAATCGAGTTCTCGATCTCGCAGTAGCTGTGCACGCGCACGCCCGGCGCCAGCACGCTGCGCATAACACGGCCTCCAGAGACAATGCAGCCCTGCGAGATGATCGAGTCGACGGCCACGCCCATGCGGCGGCCTTCCTGCGCGAAAACGAACTTGGCCGGCGGCTGCTGCACCATCCGCGTACGGATGGGCCACTTGCGGTCGTAAAGATCGAACTCGGGCGTTACCGACACCAGGTCCATGTTGGCTTCAAAGTAGGCGTCCAGGGTTCCGATGTCGCGCCAGTAGCGGACGCTTTTGTCGTTCAGGTCGCGGAAGTCGTAGGCCGCCACGCGCGTCCGGGGGATCCATTTCGGCAGGATGTCGCGGCCGAAGTCGTGCGTCGAGTCGGGGTCGTCGGCGTCTTCCAGCAGAGCCTGCAGCAGCACGCCGGTCTGGAACAGGTAGATGCCCATCGAGGCGCTCACGCAATCGAAGTCGAAAGGCGACCGGGGCGCGCCGCCGTGCTGGGGCTTCTCTTCAAACCCGTCAATCCGGCCGCTGGAATCGATGGCCGCGACGCCGAAGTGGTGCGCCTGGTCGGCTGGCACGGGCAGGGTGGCGACGGTGATGTCGGCGCGCTTGGCCCGGTGGCAGTCCAGCATCTCGCTGTAGTCCATCTTGTAGATGTGGTCGCCGGCAAGGATCAGCGTGTTGGCGGGCGTTTCGGCGAGGATGCTGGCGATGTTCTGATAAACCGCGTCGGCGGTGCCCAGGTACCAGCCTTCGTGGATGCGCTTCATCGGCGGGATGACTTCGATGTACTCGCCGAGTTCGGCCGAAAGGAAGTTCCAGCCGTCCCTCAGGTGGCGCGACAGGTCCAGGGCCTTGTACTGGGTGAGCACCAGGATGCGCCGCAGGTTCGAGTTGATGCAGTTGGAGAGGGTGAAATCGATGATGCGGTATACGCCGCCAAAGGGCACCGCCGGCTTGGCGGTGTTGCGGGTCAGCGGGTAGAGGCGCTCTCCGGCGCCCCCCGCCAGCAAAATCGCCAGTGTGTCTTCCACAAGGCGCCTATTTCGGGTACCGGCTACGAAATCCCGAAACTCCTATTTCGGGATTTCGTAGCCTGTCCCCGAAACTCCAGGTATAGCAAAGTTCGGCCGCGGGCGCGCTAGAATGTGAATTGCCACCGTTCGATCCCCTGTTTCGCAATCCCGATCTGGCCACCATCGCGGCGAACTTCTGGCCCCGGCCGCTGGACACGGCGCGCTTCCCGGTCCGGTCCCGCTTCTACCAGACCGAGCCCGAGGTTCAGGTGCGGGTCGAAGAGCAGCGCCCCGAAGGGAACCCGCGCGGCCAGTTCGTCCTGGTCCACGGCCTGGAAAGCTCGGCCGATACCGGGTACCTGCGCAGCATGGCGCAGGCCGCGCTGGAGGCCGGTTTCGTGGTCCATCGCATGAACCTGCGGACCTGCGGCGGGACCGAGCACCTGTGCAAAACCATGTACCACGCCGGGCTGACCGGCGACCTGCGCTTCCTGCTGGAGCGGAATCGGGAACCGGGCCCGGTCTACCTGGTCGGCTACTCGCTGGGCGGCAACCTGGCGCTGAAACTGGCCGGCGAAATGGGCGACGACGCCCGCCGGCTGATGGCCGCGGTTTGCGCCGTCTGCGTGCCCATCGATCTGGCCGCCTGCTCGCGGCGGCTGGGACAGCCGCGCAACCAGATCTACGAACGCCGGTTCCTGCGTAAGATGAAGGACCGCATCCGGCTGCGCAGCCGCGGCATGCCGGAACTCTATTCGACGAAGGTATTGGATGGCATTCGGAGCATGTGGGACTTCGACGACCGGATCACCGCTCCGGCCTTCGGCTTCCGCGACGCCGGCGACTACTACGGTACGCAGTCGGCGGTCCGGTTCCTGGATGGGATCCGCGTGCCCGCGCTGGTGGTTCCGGCCAAGGACGATCCACTAATCCCGTTCGAAGTCTTCCGCCATCCGGCCTTTGAAACCAATCCGGCGCTGCGCCTGGAGCCGGTCGAGCACGGCGGACATCTGGGATTTCTGGCGCGCCGCCGGCCGCGCTTCTGGCTGGACCGGGAAATCCTCGACTGGGCCATCCAATTGCGGAACAAATCGGCCGATTCCGCCGTCGTTATATAGGATGACTGGCAACGCTTCATTCTGGGAGGCGGTGAAGGTCGCCGCCCAGTCGCTGCGGTCGAGCAAGCTGCGCAGTTTCCTGACTTTGCTGGGCATCATCCTGGCCACCACCACGCTCATCGCGGTGATGAGCGTGATCCACGGCATGAACATCTACATCGCCACCCAGGTCTCCGACATGGGCGCCGACGGTTTCCGCATCCGCCGGGTGGTGATGATCGGCGAGAACGACCCGAAGAAGTTTCTCCTTTTGCAGAAGCGGAATCCGGAGATGAACCGGGCCGAGTTCGACTTTCTCAAGGCGAATGGCAAACTGATTCGCGAACTCGGCATGGAGGCGTTTGGCGGAACGATGGTGAAGCGGGGCAACCAGGCTTCGGAGAACGTGCAACTGTCCGGCGTGACGCCCAACATGGCCGTGATCAATAACGTACAGACCGATTCGGGCCGCTATATCTCGGAAAGCGACGTCGCGCGCCACCTCAACGTGGTCTTCATCGGCAACGACATCAAAGAGAAGTTCTTTCCCAATGTCGATGCGGTGGGCAAGACGCTGGACCTGCGCGGCGTGCCGTTTGAAGTGATCGGCGTGGCCAAGCCGCTGGGCTCGGTATTCGGGCAGTCGCGCGACGAGTTCGTCACCATTCCGGTGGCCACCTACTTCAAGATGTTCAACTCGCGCCGGGGTCTGGGTTACAACGCGCTGGCCCTGGACCGCGGGCACATCGAGCAGGCCCAGGACGAGATCCGCTCCCTGCTGCGCGCCTATCGCCACCTGCGCCCCGGCCAGGAAGACAACTTCGGAATGTTCAGCTCCGATTCGCTGGTGAACCTGTGGGACCGCATCACCGGCGCCATCGCCGCCACCGCCCTGGCGGTGGTGAGCGTCTTCATGGTGGTGGGCGGCGTGGTGATCATGAACATCATGCTGGCGGTGGTGACCGAGCGCACTCACGAGATCGGAATCCGCAAGGCCATCGGGGCGCGCAACACCGACATCCTGAATCAGTTCCTGGTCGAATCGTCCATGCTGGCCGGAGCCGGCGGCGTGCTGGGCGTGCTGATCGCCTGGGGGGTCGCGGTGCTGGTGCGCAACCTCTTCTCGGTCCCCATGGCGCTGCCGGCCAGCGCGGTGATCATCGGCGTGGGCCTTTCGGCGACGGTCGGGCTGTTCTTCGGGATCTACCCGGCGCGCCGCGCGGCCAAACTCGATCCCATTGAAGCGCTGAGGCACGAGAAATGATCCTAAGTTCGTTGCTCACCGGTACGCAGATCGCGCTGGCGCAGATTCGCGCCGCCAAGATGCGCGCCTTCCTGACCGTGCTGGGTGTGATCATCGGAACCGGCACCATCATTGGCGTCGGGTCGATTCTGGCCGGCCTGGACGGCGCCATTACCGAGGCCATCCGCAGCTTCGGCGCCAATACGATCATCGTATTCAAGTTCCCCGCCGCTTTCCGCATGCGCCACCTCACTCCCGAGGAGTGGAAGCGCAAGCCGCTGACGGTGGAGAACGCTCGCGCCATCGCCGAGCGTTGTCCGTCGGTGCAGTATGTCAGCCCGTATCTGTTCCCCGACCGTGGCGGGTTTTTGATGCGCGCCCGCTACAAGGGCAACGAGGTCTACCAGCTCAACCTGGGCGGCACCGAGGAAGGCTATGCTGCCAGCGTCGAAATGAAGTACGGCCGGTTTCTGTCGGTCACCGACAACTTCCGGCGCGCGCCGGTAGTGGTCATCGGCGAGCAGATCCAGAAGGCGCTGTTTCCGGAGCTGGACCCGACCGGCAAATGGATCGAGGTCGCCGGGCGGCAGCTCGAGATCATCGGCGTCATGCTGCCGCCGGCGGCGTCGTTTCCGGGACAGGAAGACCGGCGTGCGCTGCTCCCCTACTTCACCATGAAGAAGATGTTCCCCGGCGCCCGGGAGAACATGCTGGTGGTGGTCGCCTATCCCGGCAAGCTGGCCCAGGCGATTGACGAGACCACCATGGTCTTGCGGCAGGAGCGCCGCGTGCCCTACGACAAGCCCGACAACTTCTGGGTCTCGACGGCCCAGCAGATGATCGACGAGTTTCGCAAGATCACCTCCACCGTGGCGCTGGTGATGATGGTGCTCAGTTCCATCGGCCTGCTGGTGGGCGGCATCGGGGTGATGAACATCATGCTGGTCTCGGTCACCGAGCGCACCAAGGAGATCGGCGTCCGCAAGGCCATCGGCGCGCGGCGCATGGACATTGTCTTGCAGTTCCTGGCCGAGGCGACCGCGCTCACCTTCCTGGGCGGGTTGCTCGGAATGCTGTTCGGCTGGCTGATCTCGATCGCCGCGGGCCTGGTGTTCCCGACGTTGCCGACGGCGGTGCCGCTCTGGGCGGTCGCCTCCGGCTTACTGGTTTCGGTGGGCGTGGGCCTGTTCTTCGGCATCTGGCCGGCCAGCAAAGCCGCCCGCCTGGACCCAGTGGAAGCCCTGCGCTACGAGTAGCGGGCGCGCTACTTCACCGCGAAACGGACCGACAACGCGAACGCCGTGCGTAGCGGACCATAGGACTGATAGGCGCCTCCAAAGTACGGCGTTTGCACCTCGCTCAGCCCCAAAATCGGCCCCACGCCGATGCCCGCCGCCTTGGCCAGTTCGTCCGCCTTGCGACGGGCGTCGGCGACCAAGTCGGGCAGGGTTTTCAGACGCGCCTGTTCCCGCGACGCATCACTCACGCCGATCTGAGCCATCATCACCTGAAGATCCATGGTGGGGAAGTCAACAGCCAGTGTCCGGCGAACGGTCTGCAACTTGTCCATGGTCTCCTTGTACTTGGCATACGGCGCCGTGAGCGAGAACTGATACATGATCCGGCTCTGTTGCCCTCCGTACGGCGACATCCCCGGTTGCATCGAAATCGTGATCAGGTCCTTCTGCGTCACCCCGGCGTCTTTCAACACCCGAACCGCCTCTTCAACCGTGGTACTTTGGTCGGTCTGTAGCGTTAAAGAAAATGCGTCAGCCTGGTATGGCCCCTATTTCAAAAAGGGGCCATACCAGGCTGACGCATTTTTTATTGGCCGCGAACCTGGAGCGCGAAGGGCGCCGAGGTGCGGCCGTCCAGGCTGAGCAGCACCGGCTGCGTGCCGGCCGCGACCGCCGGATTCAGGAAGAACAGCACTTGGTCGAGACCGGTTTGATTGGGCGCCGGAGCGACCAGGGCGATCTGGTGTTCGATGCCGCCCACCACCAGGCGCATGCGGGTCGCGCTGGCACCGTCGCCGAGGTTGCCGGCCAGCAGGGTGACCAGTTCCGCGGGCCGCGCCGGGCGGTTGGCATCGATCGTCGCGCCGCCCGCCAGGGCCGCCAACACAACCGGGGACGGCAGGTCGATCGCAATTGCGATCGGCAGGCTGGTCTCGGCGCCCGCCTGCAATCTCAGCACCGCCGGCCCGGCCGGCACGCCGGCCGGAATCTGGAAAGCGATCTGGCCGGGCCCGGCGTTCACAACCTGCGCCGGGGCTCCGTTAACCGTCAGCGACAGACCCGCGAAGATCTGCGCCTGCGTCAAACCCGGGACCGAAACCACGGCCACCGCCCCCGCCTGCACGCTGGCCTGGCCGGTGGCCGCGTTCACCACCTGCGAACTCAGCGCAAGCTGGCGCGGATTGGGCGGCTGCACCTGGAACGCAAATGCCTGCGTGACCACCTGGAGGCCGTTGGCGATGGTCAGGGTGGCCGCGAGCGAGGGCGCTCCCGAACTGACCGAGACGTTCGCCAGCAAACGGGTCGGACTCGCCACCCAGAGCCGGCGCACGTTCACGTCGCTCGAACCAAAGCCGATCTGAGTCTGGCCTTCGGCGAAGGCGCCGCCGACGGCGTTGATCTCGATCATTCCCTCGACCCCGGCGGGCAACGCCGCCGGAGTCAGAACCACGGCCGGCGAATCGCCCGCGTCATAAACATACGCCATCGGGTTGGGTTGCAGGAAAAGCGAGCTCTGCCCATCCGCGTTCACCGCCACTACGCCGGCGCGATAGCCCGGCGTCGCCGCTGGCGGCGTCGCCAGGTAGCGCCCCGCATCCTCCACCACCCGCACGGCCGGCTGCCCGTCAAACAGAAACCGCGTGTCGGAGCCCAGGTTGGTCCCGGAAATGACCGCCACCCGGCCGCCCGAGGCATCCACACCCGGGGTGACGGAGGCGATCGAAGGCGCCGGGCGCTGTGTGGCCTGGAAAGCCGACGGCAGCACATAGATGTCGTTCGCCAGGGAGAAGACCAGATGATAGGAACCTTCGGAGGCGAACGCGCTGAACTCGACGTCGAACTGGGTGTAGGCCGGCGCCGGAGCGTAGGGCCTGATACTCGCCGCCTGAACCGCCGCCGAACCGCCGATCACGCCAATGCCCAGGCCGGGCGCCGGGGCGTTGTTCACGCTCAGGCCCGCACCCACCGCCACCACCGTGGACCGCGCAACGTACCGGTTCAGGGTGGCCGGTTTCACCCACGCCGGTCCAGGCAGGCTGTAAGTCTGAACCGCGTACAGCGCAACCGCCGTCCGGCGCTGCACGTTGAAGTTGACGCTGTCCAGCGTCTGGCCGGCGGTGGCCGTGAACACGAAGGCCTGGGTGGGGTTCTTCACGCCCGGGTAGAACACGGTGTCGAATGCGGATCCCGGAGAAATGGGACGGCCGCCGGGATCCAGCGGAAACACGATGTTGGCGGGGCTGACTTCGCCGGACATGGCCGGGGGCAGGGGATGCACATACACCAGGTATTGGATCCCGGCCGGAAGGCCCTCGATCCGGTACGTTCCATCCGGATTCGTCAGCGCGCTCACCACCGGACCGTTGGGCGAGATGGCAACCACCGAGGCCAGCGCGACGCCGTCGCCCGCCATCGTCACGCGTCCGGCAATCGCGCCCGTCGAAGCCGCAAAGCCGGAAACCGGGTACAGGATCGACAACCCCGCCACGTCGTCCGCCGCCAGGGGTTTGGACTTCGTCGCCGCGCGCGTCGGGCCGGTCGCCATCGCGCTCGAGGTCAGGGTGTGCTGCAATCCCAGCGTGTGCCCAAACTCGTGCACCAGCGTGAGGAAGAAGGATTCGCCGTAGCTGGGCTGCGTCGAAAGGTCGCGCCGGATCACCAGAACGCTCCGGCTGATCGGAACGAACGCGCCGCTCGGGCCCGCCGCAAGATCGGTCCTGAGCGTCGGGCCGCCCATGGCCACGATTCCGGGCGGCACCTCGTCGAATACCACGTCGATGCCGGGCGCCGATTGCGGCGTGCTGGCGCTCCCGATGCCTCCGAAGACCACCCGCAGGTCCGAAGATTCCACGCCGTTCCAAACCTTGGCGGCCGCTCGAATCTGGCTGTAGACGCCCTGCAACGTGTCGTTGGGGGCCAATTGCGCGGGCGCCTGATCGGAGATCCGGTATTGGACCGTCTTGTTGGGCAGGGCGTTCAGATCGAACTTCTCATAGACCGGCGTATAGGGCGAAGTGCGGGTGAGGTAGTGGACGAAGTGGTAATAACCGAACGACGCGCTCGACAGCAGCAACCCCGCCGCCGCCATCCGCCCGACTTGCCGCGCCGCGCTCCGCATCGCCTACCGCCTCGCCGTTTCCAGGACCCGCCGGATCCTGCCGCTCAAATCCGAAAGCCTCATCCGTACCGCCTCGTCATCGACTTCCCGCGCCGTTTTCGGGTCAATCATGACTTCCGTGGATGCCGGGCGGCTGAGCATCGCCACCCCGGCGCCGTCCAGTTTCAGATCGAACAAGCCCTGGGTCAGGCCAATGACGTGCGTCAGCTTGTTCTTGCCGGTCCACAGGAACAGAACGTATTCCGTGCCCGCGGCCAGCGTCGGAGCGCCCGGAAAAACCTGCCGCACGCCGTTCACCGCGCCGCCCGGGGTGACAACTTCCATGATGACCGCCGATTCGCCCTTCCACCGACCGGAAATCTGAATCTTCCAGTGCGTGTAAACCAGCGGGCCGCGCTCGGAGACCCGTGAGCCGACAACCTTGCCCCGCACGATGTCGGTCGATTGCTGGATCATCTCGTCCAGCGTCAGTTTCTCGAGCGTCGCGGCTTGAGAAGCGACCGGGACCATCGCGAAGAACAGAACAGCCAACAGGTGGCGCATAACGGATTCCACACTTTTGGATGCAACCGGCGTGCCAATGGCTATCAGGTGTAAGTGATTGATTTAAATACGCCGGAACGGAAGCTCCGGCGCACGGCTGGGTTGTCGCGACACAAGGGCGGGACAGCCTGCCTCACTGCAGCCGATCCTGCCTGACAATCAATATCGGGACGCCCAAATCA
>JAUYBU010000344.1 GCA_030693045.1 Bryobacterales bacterium
GAGGTGATGGTCGCGCAGGCCGCAACCAGCGCCGACGCGGCGCAACTGGAGGCTGCCTGGATCGCGCGGCGGATTCTGGATCTGAACGGGAGCCTCGTGGTTGGCCCAAAGGGGCAGGAACGGCCCGCCGGGTTTTCGGACTTCGCCGTGCTTGGCCGTTCGTTGAACGCGCTCGAACCGATTCGCGAGGCCTTGCTTCGCGCGGGAATTCCGGCGCTGGTGGCGGGTGGGCGCACGTTCTACGAGACGCGTGAGGTTCGCGACCTGACGCACTGGCTGGCGGTGGTGGCGAACCGGCGCGACGAGGTTGCGCTGGCCGGGCTGTTGCGCTCGCCGCTGGTGGGAGTTCGGGATGAGACGCTGTTGCGGCTATGCACTCGCGGCCGGCTGGCCGATTCGTTCGATGGGCTCGAGTTCCTGGACCTTGCGGCGTTCGATGCCGGAGACCGGGAGCGCTTGCTCGATACGCGCGCGCGGGTCGAGCGCCTGGGCGGGATGCGCGATTCCGTCGCGCCGGACCGGTTGGCCGCCCAGGCGCTTGACGATTCCGACTACCTGTCGACGCTAGCGCCGCACGGGCGGGCCAACGTCGAGAAGTTTCTGGGCCTGCTGCGCGGCCTTTACACGGCGCGGCCCCGGTCGTTGCGCGAAACGCTGGACGAGTTGGCGCGGCTGCGTGAGGCGGCCTCCGAACCGGAAGCGCCGCCTGGAGAATCGTCCAACGCGGTGCGGTTGATGTCGATCCACAAATCGAAGGGGCTCGAGTTTCCCGTGGTGTTCGTGCCGGCTTTGCAGCGCGGCACGGACCCCAGCAAACCGGTGATTTGTTTCGACCCCGTGGCTGGCCTCGGCGTCCGCTGGCGCGATCCGGCGGGCAGCAAAGGCATTGCCGATTTTGTGCACCGGCGGTTCGTGTCCGAACTGGAAGCCAGGGAGAAGGCCGAGGAGAATCGTTTGCTCTACGTGGCCATGACTCGGGCCGAAGAGCGGCTGGTGCTGTCGTTCGGCCAGTCTCCGAAGTCGGGTTCCGAGTGGGTCCGGCTGGTGAGCGATGGCCTGGGCGACGATCGGCTTCAGGTGGTGTCGCAGGCGCCTGATGAGGCCGGAGCGCCGGCGGCCAGCCTCGAGATTTCAGCGGAGGAGATTCTACAGCGGCCCAGGCTGAGCGGACAGCATGACTCGGCGGTCTCGGTGACTTCCATCGCCAGCTTCCGTTCTTGCCCGCGGCGCTATTTCCTGAGCCGCTATATTGGATGGCAGGACCGCTCCCTCACGGTCGCGGCTCAGTTACGGCCAGACGGAGCCGCGAGCGTCAGCGAGTGGTCCGAAACGGACGCGGGCGAAATCGATCCGAGCGAGTTAGGCACCCAGGTTCACGCGTTGCTGGCCGGCGAGGAGGTCCCGAATCCTCACCCGGACGCGGTGACCCTGGCCGCGGCTTTCCACAAGACCGAACTTGGCCAGCGCGCCGCACGCGCCGCGCGGGTGGGCAGAGAGTCCGCTTTCCTGTTCGCAATGGACGACATGGTACTGCGCGGTCAGATCGACCTCTGGTTCGAGGAGGGCGGGGAACTGGTCCTGGTGGATTACAAGACCGACCGCATGACGGCTGCCGAGGACCAGCGGCTGGAGCCTTATCGCCTTCAACTTCGGCTGTACGCGCTGGCCTTGGAAAAGCTGCTGGGACGTTTGCCCGACCAGGGGTTTCTGCACCTGCTGCGAACCGGAGAATCCGTTCCGGTCCACTTTTCGCCGGCCGGTCTGGAGGAAGCCCGGCTGGCGGTGACCGAGTTCCGCCAGGCGCAGGACCGCCTCGAGTTTCCTCTTCACGAAGGGAAACACTGCTCCTGGTGCGAGTTCTACAAGGGGTTATGCCGGGCGGGAACGCCGCTTCTCGAGCGCGGCCATTAGCCGGGAATGGACGTCTTGCGGAATGGGCTGCGGCTCCATTCCCTTATAGATCTGCAAGGTCTTCTTGGTGGTGTCGAACACCACGAAGCAGTTGGGGCATTCCGAGACGTGCACTTCCACCCGCCGGCGGATGTCTGGATCGGTGGTCTCATCGAGATACTCGCTGAGTTCGCTCAGAAAGTCCTTACAGGTAAGCAAAGACATCGTCCCCTTTCCGCCTGAAGAATCGAGTCAACTTCTCGCGGAGCTGCAGGCGGGCTCGCAGCAGCCGGCTTTTAACGGCCGGCACCGATAAATCCAGCGCCACTGCCGTTTCCTCGGTGGAGAGTTCCTCGACGTCCCGCAAGACGAAAACCGTCCGAAAAGCCGGGCGCAGGCTGTCGATGGCTTTCTCCAGAATCCCCCGCAGCTCTTCCTGCGAGTAGCGATCTTCCGGGCTGTCCTCCCAAACCGCTATCTCCCGTACAACCGTTTCCTCACCTGTATCGATGCTTTCGTCGAGCGAAACGGTGCGGTCGGTTTTGCGCTTTCTGAGCTTCATCAGGGATTCGTTGACCGCGATCCGGACGATCCAGGTGTAGAACTTCGAGTTGCCCTGAAATTCGCCCAGGTGGGAGTACGCCTTAAGGAACGTCTCCTGGAGCACGTCCTCCGCATCTTCCTCGTTTTGAGTGATGTGTTTGGCCAAACGGAATATCTTCCGTTCGTATCGGGTGACCAGGTCGGTGAAGGCGCTGTCGTCGCCCGAGCGCGCCCGCTCGACCAGCGGCAACTCGTCGAACGCTTCTGTCTGCGTGGGCGGTAGCATTGAGTTCATTATAGAAAAAAGGCGTCAGCCTGGTATGGCCCCTTTAATTTGGGACAGACCAGTGTGTCCCTGGGGACTGGCTAGTGTGTCCCTTGCGGACACACCTGTCCGTCCCAATAAAGGGGCCATACCAGGCTGACGCATTTTCTTAGCGGTGCCAATAGACGTCCCAGCCGAGGTAGCCGGTCGCCGCCTCGTAGACCGCCGCGGCGGTCTGGCTCAGGTTCGCCGCCACATGGTGTTCGAAGCCTTGCTCGCAGATGTAGCGCAACAAGGCCTGCAGGTTCGGGATGTGGGCCACTCCGGCGCCACCGAACGTGTTCAGGGGATCGTCGGTGAACCGGCCCTCGCCAACATAGCCGCGGATCTTCCCGGTCACATCGGAGGTCGAGAACCGCGCGAAGCTCATCGGGCCCGCCTTCACGCGGCCCACGCAGGTGCCGAAGGAGTTGGCCTTGCCGACGGAGCCCGCGATGATCTCCTGAAAATCCATCTTTACGTCGGCGAAGAAGTGCTTGGGCAGGTTGGAGCAATGGAAGCACACGCACTTGTCGGGATCATCGCCGTAGTTGTTGTTCCAGTCCAGCAGCGCGCTGGGCGTCTCGCTGGCCAGCCGCAACGCATGCATGGCGACTACGCCCGGGATGTCAACCTCGCAAGCGCTCGACATCAGGTTATTGGACATCATGCTCATCACCGAGCAGGGCACGACGCCAAAGAACTCCTCCATCGAGGTCCAGCACTGCACCGCGCTGACGGTCAGGTCGCCGGCCTGCATCCAGGTGTCGATCACCGCCCCCAGCTTGGCCATCTTGAGGAGCGCCGCGTCGGGGACGCCGGTGACCGGGACATAGTTCCGGAGCGCTTCCAGCTTGGCCTGGGCCTCGGGCGCGTCGTCCTTCATCCGCTCGATGCGGCCGAAGATCTCGGAGAGGTCGATGGGCTCCACAGTGATGCCGTTGGCTTCCAGAATCTTCTCGCTGAAGCGGACGGTGTTGAACGCGGCCGGCCGCGCGCCGATGGCGCCGATGCGCAACCCGCGCAGTCCGTTCACCACCCGGCAAACGGCGGCGAACTTCGCCAGGTCGTTCTTGAACTCGGCCGAGTCCGGCGTCTCGGTGTGCAGCGTGGTGAGCGAGTACGGGATGCCGTACTGCTTCAAATTGTTACACGCGCTCATCTTGCCGCAGAAGCTGTCGCGGCGGTCGGCGATGGTCATCCGGCCGGCCGCGTCGGGGGTGGCCTGAATCAGCACCGGTACGTTCAAGCCGGCCATCCGCAGGGTCTCGGCGATGCCTCGTTCGTCGCCGAAATTCGGCAGCGTGACGATCACGCCGTCGATCTTGCACGCGTTCTTGCGGAACAGTTCCGCGCAGGCTTTGGCCTCGGCGCGCGATTCCACCGCGCCGTGCCTGGATTCCTCGGGGGTCAGGCAAACGGCTCCGAAGCCCGCCGCGCCGAGCGCCGCGATCATCTCTTGCCGGCCGCTGTTGGCCAGATGGCCCGGGAAGAAACCGCGGTTTCCTACAACCACGCCGAATGTCATTGATTTTTGCATATGTACCTACCAGACTAGAATATTGAAAATAACAAAAACCACGCCGACCACGGCGGCCCAGAAAGCCGGCCGCTGATAAAACGCCAGGTGTCCCTCGGACGGGATCTGGGTACAGCCATAGACCAGCCCAACCAGTTCCTTCTCGGGTTTGGGCTTTGTCATGTAACTGACGGCAACCGTGACCGCCACGCAAATGATCCAGGACCACAGCGCGCGATACATGTTCTCCGCCATGTCCTTGGCCTTGTCCGAGAGCGCGATATAAGCCAGCGCGCTGGGATCGAGCTTCACCCAGGCCCACATGGCGATGGAAGAAAGCGTACCGGTGAGCAGGCCCCAGAAGCCGCCCGCCGGCGTGGCCCGTTTCCATAACATGCCCAGCAGGACGGTGCCGAACAGCGGCGCGATGAAGAAGCTGAACAGCGCCTGGACGTAATCCATGATGCTCAGGAACTGCATCACCAGGTAGGCCGTGCCGATCGAGATCAGCACGCCCAGGATGGTGCACCAGCGGCCCATCGAGACGTAGTGCGCATCGGCCGCATCCTTCTTCATGAAGGCGCGGTAAATGTCGTAAGTCCACACGGTGGCGAAGGCGCTGACGTTGCCCGCCATGCCGCTCATGAAACCGGCGATCAGCGCTGTGATGCCCAGGCCCAGCAGGCCGGGGCCGCAGTAGCGCGCCAGCATCAACGGCAACACTTCGTTGTAGCTGTGCGCGCCGGTGGCCACCGCCTCGGCTTCGCCAACCAGTTTCATCGGCAGCACCGCCAGCCCCAGCAGGCCCGGCAGAATGACGATGAACGGCACAAGCATCTTGAAGGCCGCGCCGATGATGGGGGCCATTTTGGCCGAACGCAAGTCCTTGGCGGCGAGCACGCGCTGCACCACCAGGAAATCCGTGGTCCAATAGCCGAACGAGATCACCCAGCCCAGACCCAGGACGATGCCGGTCCAGTGCATGCCCATGGGGTTGTCCGAAAACGAACCCAAGGTGCTCCACAGGTGCGTGAAATCGCGCCCACCCAGGTTCTGCGCGATGCGGCGCTGGAGACCGTCCCATCCGCCCGCTTCGATCAGCCCGACCACCGGGATCACCAGCGCGCCCAGCCAGATCAGCATGAATTGCAGCACTTCGTTGAAAATGGCCGACCGCAGCCCGCCCAGCGCGACGTAGACCGCCACCGTGATCGACGAGACCCAGATGGAGAAATTGATGTCCCAGCCCAGCACCACTTTCATGACCAGCGCCATCGAGTACATGTTGATTCCGCTCATCAGCACGGTCATGAATGCGAAGGTGACGGCCGACAGGCCGCGGCTGGATTCGCCGAAGCGCAGTTTCAGGTAGCCGGGGACCGAGTGGGTCTTCGAGATGTAATAGAACGGCATCATGACCAGACCCAGGAACAGCATCGCCGGAATGGCGCCGATCCAATACCAGTGCGTCGCCAGAATGCCGTATTGATATGAGGCGGCCGCCCAACCCATCAGCTCGAGCGAACCCAGATTGGCGGATAGAAAGCTCAAGCCCGCGATCCAGGCCGTCATCTCGCGGCCGGCCATGAAAAAGTCCTCGCCGGTTTTCGCCAAACCCCTCAGGTAGAAACCAATCAGCAGCACGACCACAAAATAGGCCGCGATGATCGCCATGTCGATCGTATTGAGCGCGATCAGACGGCTGGGCGCCGCCGCGAGCAGGAAACAGAGCAGGGAAGACATTCCTTTTCCTCTTCAGACCCGAAGCGGATATTGTCTCACGGCTTGGGCGCAACTTTGTAGCGATCAAAGGTGCTCGCGCACCCGAAACGCCCGAACCTCACTGGAAATCCGGCTCGCCGATGGGCGCGGCGATGAGCTGCGCACCGATCTTCCTGTGTGCGGTGTCCGGCCGTTCCGGCGCGGCGCGACGCTGGAAACGTCACTCCGCTCCCGGAACGCGGACGGTCTTCGTATTGCCCCGTGCGCCCGAGTGGGGCTGGTTCGTCATTTGGGCAACTGGTATTCGCCCTCAACCTCGATGGTCCTGGTGCCGTCCGGCGCAGATTTGGCCTTGTAGGTGCCCTTTCCCTTGATGCCCTTCAGTTTCCCGGTGCCGCCGGTATAGCTCCATGTGCCTTCCGCGCTCTGGATCGTCCCCTCCTTCACGGTCGCCGAGCCCTGAGCGCTGGTGAAGACCTTGTCCCCGGAGGCCATGGTCATCACGTTGGAGCCCCGCAGCGAGCCGCGGTTCCCTCTGATTTCGGCAAAGCTGGTGATCTCGGAAGCCGTGGCCTGCGTTCCCGCGATTTCCGTGGCCTTAGGCCAGGTACACTTGGCCTTGGAGATGCTGAATGCATGGCCGGGACGATCTCCCACCGGGAGCGTGTAAACCGGGTCCGGCTTGTCGCATTGCATCGTGCCGGAAATCTTGGTTTGCGCCCAAGCCGCCGTGGACAGCGCGAGCGTCACCAGGAACGTCAGTAGCGTCTTGCAGTACATGGAATTCCCCTTTAGTGGCGGTCCCGGCGGGGCAAGACGAACGCCAGAAAGTGCGGAAACCGCGGCTTGAAGAGTTCTTCACGCCCCCCAACAGCGCTCATCGCTCGGTGCCATTGTTCGAGGCAAGGTAACCTAAAGCGATTCTGCGCTTGCAGGAAGCAGGAAGTCAAGAGAGGCGCCATCCTCGGTTTAGTGTCCAGAGGGACATGCTTCTGCTTGTCCATCTGGGATAAGCTCGAACTGGAGAACACCCAATGTTTCGATGGCTGCTCGCTCCGCTTCTCGCCGCCTCGGCTTTTGCCGGCGACCATTTCCTGTTCGCCTATTTTGAAGACTCCGGCAAGACCGGCGTCTACTACGCGCTGAGCCAGGACGGCTACAACTGGAGCCCGCTCAACGGAGGCAAGCCGTGGCTCAAGCCCGAGCAACCGGACGAATTGATGCGCGACCCCTTCATCGCCCGCGGTCCGGATGGGCTCTTTCACATGGTCTGGACCTGGGAATGGCGCACGCCGCGCATGGGATACGCGAATTCGAAAGACCTGGTGCATTGGTCCCAACAGCGCGAGATTCCGGTTATGGCCGGCGTCGCCGGAGTGCAAAACGTGTGGGCGCCTGAAGTCTATTGGGACAAGAAGAACTCGCGCTGGATGCTGATCTGGTCGACCACGGTGGATGGACGTTTTCCGGAAACGCTGGGCACGGTGACCAGCGGCGGGAACCACCGCATCTACAGCATGACCACGCGCGACTTCCGCCAGTTCAGCGAGCCGAAGGTTTTCTTCGATCCGGGCTACCCGGTGATCGACGCGACCATTCTCGAAACCAAGGGCAGGTTCCACCTGATCTTCAAAGACGAGCGGGACAAGCCGGTGAAGAAGCAGATGCTGATTGCCAGCGGGCCGAGTATCGAAGGCCCATGGTCGAACATCACCGGCCCGTTCACCCAAAGCTGGACCGAGGGACCGTCGGCCATGCGCATCGGCCGCGACTACCTGGTTTACTTCGACCACTACCGGGCGCCGCTCTACTACGGAGCGGTGCGTTCCGGCGACCTGAAGAACTGGACCGACGTCTCCGACAAGATGAAGTTCCCCGCCGGCGCCAAGCACGGCGGATTCCTGCGCATCAGCGCCGGGGAATCCGCGCGGCTCCGATCCGCACGATTGCCGTGAAGGCCGCGGCGAATCGTTGAGTGCCGTCCGCGCGGTTCGTCAACTGGTGTCCCGGGGGAGTTATCCTAGGGAGGAGGATCGCAGTTATGGATCGAATCGAAGCGAACCCAGCCATTTGCGGAGGGAAGCCTGTGATCCGCGGTACCCGGATCATGGTTCGGAATATTTTGGGTATGATTGCCGGCGGATATTCGATCGAGAGAATCCTGATCTGCTATCCGGACCTGACGGGCGCAGACGTCGCGGCCACCCTCGAATACGCCGCCCAAGTCGTAGATGAGGAGCAGGTCATCACAAGTTGACTGTGAGAATTCTGCTCGATCAAAACATACCCTCGCAAGTGTGCGGCTTCGTCCGCGAACACAAGCCTCATTGGGAAGTGCGGCATGTCAGCGACGTCGGACTCAGCGGCGCAACGGACGACAGAATCTTCCGGTGGGCGCAACACGATGGCTGGATCGTCGTCACCTTCGACGAGGACTTCGCCGACGCCCGCATGTACCCAGTTGGCTCCCACGCCGGCGTGATTCGGCTGCGGGTTTGGCCGACCACGATTGAAAACACGGAGGCAGCCTTGGCGAGGCTATTCGAAGCCGTGGGCGACGAAGACATGCGGGGAAGCCTTGTCATCATCGATCAGCGGAGAATCCGCATCAGACGCTCGGCGCGGCACGGATAGCCAGTACGGCGTCGATCGCAGTTCGGGTTTCCCGCCGCCGGCGCGGGTCAGATCTTCACGGTTGCCGTGACGATTGACATGGGCGGAAGTTCGAGCGTGACGCGCGCGCCGTCGGCGGTGGCCGCATGCGGCTTCGGCACGACGACGTCGGGCTGCTCGAACGTGTTCGCGGCGTTGAAGTTCTGGTGGTGCAGGATGCGCGCCGACGCGGCGGAAGCAGTCGCGCCGGCCAGGCGGCAGCTCACCTTCAGGTGCGTGTCGTGCTTCGGGTTGACCAGGGTCACCACCAGGTCGCCGTACTGGCGCGATGCCGAGACCGAGAGCCGCAGCGGCGAGGAATCGCCGGTTTCGACGCGCACCCCCATCTTGCCGCGGTGCGGTTTGGCGAGTTCGAAGGCGTAGTAGCTCGGCGTGCGGATGCACTTGTCCTCGTACGCCAGCAGCATCGCGTGCAGCACGTTCACGGTCTGCGCGATGTTGCCCATCACCAGCTTGTCGGCGTGCCGGTGGAACACGTTTAGGCCGAGGGCCGCGCCGACGGCGCTGCGCATGGTGTTCTGCTGCCAGAGCCTGCCGTACTTTTTCTCTTCGGCGGGAATCATGCCGTCCCAGACGCCCCATTCGTCGATCAACAGTCCGACGCGGCGTTCCGGGTCGTAGCTGTCGAGCAAGGCGCGCTGCTGCACGATGGCCTTCTCCATATCGTCGAACTTGGCGAGCTGTGCCTGAACGTTCTCCACGCTGAACCTGGTGGGCTCGACGCGCAGGTTCTGGTAGTAGTGCATGGCGAAACCGTGCGGGTAGCCGCGGCCCTGCATCGAATCCATGAAGCCGCGGGTCCAGCGCGAATCGTTCGAGTTGGGCCCGCAGGCGATCAGGTAGAGCGGCGTTCCGAAGTTGCGCATGTAGCCGGCGAAGCGGCGGTATTGAGTGGCGTACTCCTCGCCGGTCATGCGCCCGCCGCAGCCCCAATTTTCGTTGCCCACTCCCCAGTAGCGGATTTTGAAAGGGTCCGGCGAGCCGTTAGCGGCGCGTTCGTCGGTCAGCGTGCTGCCCGACGGATAGTTGGCGTACTCCACCCAGTCGCGCAATTCCTGGGGCGTGCCGCTGCCGACGTTGCCGGCGAAGTATGGCTCGGCTTCGATCAGGCGGCACAGCTCGACAAACTCGTGCGTGCCAAAACTGTTGTCCTCGGTGTAATTGCCCCAGTGGATGTTGACGCGCTTGGGGCGCTTGGCCCGGGGTCCAATGCCATCGCGCCAGTGGTAGTCGTCGGCAAAACAGCCGCCGGGCCAGCGCAACACCGGGATGCCGAGCGCCTTCAAATAGTCGATCGCCTGCTTCCGAAAGCCGTTGATAGTGGCCACCGGCGACTTCTCGCCAACCCACAGCCCGCCGTAGATGCAGGAACCCAGATGTTCCGCGAAGTGACCGTGGAGTTCCGGGCGGACCCGGCCGGCCGAAATCTCCGGGTGGATGACAACGGTCTCGTCCTTCGAGGATTGGCCCAAGGACTTGGATGCCGTAACAGCGGAGAACGTGAATGCCGCGGCGCGGGACGTGAATGCGCGGCGTGATATCCGGTTGGCGCTCATGAGGGAAACCTCCGTGCTGCGA
>JAUYBU010000356.1 GCA_030693045.1 Bryobacterales bacterium
GCCGCTTCTCCGTCGATCTCCAGCCCTTCCACGCTCACCAGTCCCCATTCCAGATAGACCCGGTCCGCCTCGCGGCCCAGCAACGCCGCCTCGGCCCGCTCCCCCAGCGCCTCTCCGAAAACAAGCGTTCCTGTGCCGCCGCCCGGCGCCAGCCGCTGCCCGGCTTCCAGAAACTCGACCTTCCTCGTTAGTTCCCGGACCCTCCGCAGAAGCTCCGTGCGACGCCCGAATGAGATCTTCCGAATCGTGAAGCGAACTCCCGGCGTCGTCGCCGACGCCACCCGTAAAGCGCTCTCGTAGCGCACCGCGTCATCCGAATGCGACAAATAGCTCATCGTTGAAGGTCCCTTGCGCGCGGCAGTTGCTGAACCGCCACTGAAGCCGCGTCTCGCCGTCGTCAAACTCGGGCACTTCCGGAACCACGCTCTTCAGGTACACGCCGAACAGTTGCCCTTCCTGCTCGCCGAGTTGGAACATCACGCCCATCGGCGATCGTTGCCGCGACGCCTGATACAGCGCGGTCATCGATGCCGCCTCGTTGCAGAACATGCTGAAATCCAGCGTCACCTTCCGCCTGCCGCCCACGATGCACCTGGGCACGGCCGAGCCGAACTCGCGGCTCCGCAGGTCCAGGTCGTTGTCCAGCGTCAATTCCGCGCTCGTCAGTGTGTACATCCGGTTGGGATCCACTCCGATCCACGCCTGCCCCAGGTGGCCCGGCACGATCGCATAGTTCAACCCTTCCACCCCCGGCTCCACCGGAAATGCGGTCAGCGCGCCCTGCCCGTCCGCGAAACTGGAGTTGTCGATCAGGTCCGCGGCCCCGCCGCTGAACTCGAATTCGTGGTAATCGCCGTTCACCTTGATTCGCATCCGGTCGATCGCCGCTCCCGCCACAATCCTCTGCACCGCCTCCGCCGGGCTCCAGGAGTCGTACAGACTCACACTTGTCAGCCGCGTTGCCGGCGCGTAGGTCACCGTCACCCCAACCGGCGCGCCCACCCCTGGTACCACCGTGAAGGGAGCGTTGAGCTGCACCGTCTGCGCATTCACCAGCGCCTCCACGAACCGAAGCTCGCCGTTGCTGGTCACCGCCTGGCCCGGCGTCAGTCCGTGCGGCGCGGCGAATTCGAGCGTCTTGTCGACCGCCCCCGCCACCATCCCTCCCCCAAAAACCGCCGCCGCACCGCCCAGCGCGGCGCCGAACAGCGCACCGTACGCCGGCTCGGTCGGAGGGTTTACCCAACTGGTCATGTAGGTCGCCAGTTCGAATGTCGTGCCGCGACGCACTCCGCTCGGTATCCCCACGAACGTGCGCCCGCCCGATTTGTCCTTTCGCTCGGCGCGCTCTATGCGCTGCCGCGCCGCTAGCCGAATCGCCGGTATGCGGTTCTCGGCCGTTACCGCGGCCACCGCCCCGAAGCTCGACTCTGCGGCTACGTAGAATCGATTGTCATTGGATGATATGTAGCAAGCCATCGTCTGAGCCGAACCCTTTCTTGCCTTACTGAATGCTTACGTCTACTTCGATCGTGATCTTCGCCGTCTGCACGTAATTCTTCCCGCCTCGCTTCACCGGACCGAATACCGCCTCGTATCCCCCGCCGTAAAACAGCCCGTCGCCCCAATCGCCCCGGCGCCGGTCCAGGACCGCGGTCACCGCGTCCACGTAAAGCTGAACCTGCCTCTCCAGACCTTCCAGCCGGTCCTGCGACGACCGCACCTCCATCGTCAGGTGCGCCTTGCCCGAAAACGTCCGGAACTTCTCCCGCAGCGTGTTCGACAGCTTCTCGCAGTAAACGTGTACCGCCGGATACCGCACCGCGCTGCTGCGCTCGATCAGTTCCGCCGCCACGTTCTGCGCCACAATTTGCGCCGTCCCGATCGGCTGCAGAGTCTCGTTCGCCGCCTCGGCCACCGCCGCCACGCTCGCCGGCAGGCCGTCGCCGCCCGCCAGCATCTGCACCAGTTTCCGCGCTCCTACACTCCCCACTTGCGCCATCGCCTAGCCCCTCCGAAATGTCCGGCTGACCTTCACGTACAGGTCCGGACTCTGTCCGTCCGAAGGCCTTCGCCCCGCGCGCAGCCCCGTCACCGGCATCGTCCAGGTGCTGTCCGGAGCCAGCGGCGCGTCGTTCTGCAGCGCCGTCTCATCCGCCGAGCCGCCCACGTATACGTTCCATCCCACGGCCTGGGCGTCCGGGGCCGCCAAAGGCGTCACCACAAGTTGCGAGCCCTCCGCGGTCAACAGCGCTGCCGCTTCGCTCGCCCCGCCTTCTGTCCCTGCCGCCGTCACCCAGGACACGCGAACGCAGTATGTCCCCGCGCTCAGGCTCCCCGGTGTCCAATTCAGCTCCGGCGGCACTGCCCGCCCCACCGGATCGGAGGCGATTCCCACCCCCGTGTCGAACAGCAATACCGCCACCGCCCTTGCCAGCCGGCCGTACTCTTTCCACTTCTCCGCATAACGGTCGTTGTACTGGTTGTAGTAGAGGTCGCGGTAAGTCAGTTCCAGCGTGTGGAAAGTGTGCCATTGCTTGAGCGCGGGCGTGATCACCACGCTACTCAGCCGCCGCAGCGATTCCTCGCTGCTTACACCCACTCCGTGCTCCAGCAGAAACGCCACCACCTCAACCCCGATCTCTTCCTGCGCCAGCCGCAGCTTGGTCGTCAGATCCACGCCCTCGGCGTGGGCCGTGTCCAATATCCCCGTCTCCTGATCGCGTAGATCCGAGAGGTTCGAAATGCTGCCGTCGGTATAGAGCGCCATGGTATTCTTCTCACGATTTCCGGGCCCGCTGGCGCCCTTTCAACGTCTTCATGTCCGCGTCCGACAGCACCGTAAGCTTCATCCGGCTCGCCTCGGCTGCCTGATCCGCCTGCCGCTTTGTCTCGACCGTTTCGGCCTGCAAGGCCGCTGCCTCTTTCCCGCTCGCCAGGCGCGCGCGGCTCTCCACGATCAGCTTCGCCGCGATTTCCCTTGGCACCTCGATCTTCACGCCGGGCTTTCCGCCGTCCGGAGTCTCCAGACTGACCACCACTACGTCGCGGTTAGTCATCTCCGCCTCGACCCGCCGGAGTTTTTCGTAGTAAGCCTTCAAGTCCATCTTGAGTTGGTTCCTTTCCCGCCCCTAAGTGGCACAGCCTTCAATCTGTGAAACAAACCTCTTGGCGCCCCCTGACGCCCGCGGCCCATTTCTGAGCCGCGACCGTCAGGGAGCGGTGTCCCTTCCCTAGCTCGTCACTCGCACGCCGTGAGCGTTGCGAAGCACCGCGCAACCGTACAGAACGTCGACCGTGAACTGCTGGGCCAGCGTGTTCGGCTGATACGTCATCACCACTCGCATCCCGAAATTGCCCAGTTCCGCGTACTCCGCCGCCGCCCCCGTGCCCGGCAACGGCTGCGGCAATCGCCGAACC
>JAUYBU010000391.1 GCA_030693045.1 Bryobacterales bacterium
GGCCGTCCTGCCTGGATCTGGTGACCTTACTACGCAAGGAAATGGGGGAACACCCCGAACTCCTCAAAGAATTCGATCTCAAAATGACGGATCAGCAGCTCGTCGGCAGCGCTGCCGCCTGAAAATATGTAGAAACTCCAGGCACAGCCTAAAGGCTGTGCTGCCTACTTCATCGCCTGGCGGCGGAAGTACGGGGTCCAGACGCGCATGGCCGCCGGGCCGCGGTTCTGGAACGCGTAGTAGGGGATCAGCACCAGGTCAACCGGCTTGCCGGGTTTGCGCTCGGCGCGGTCCAGCGTCTGGTACAGCGGAAGCTCGCCGAAGGGCCGCGCGGCCGCGGCGCCGCGGTGCCTGATCACGGTAACGCCGCCCAGCAGGTCCTGGCGAAACTCGGAGGTAAAGTCCTTGGCCGCGCTGCCGCTCAGCACGAACGAGGTCTCAAGCACCGGCGCGCCGTCCCGCTGGTCCGTCTGCTCCAGGCAATAAACCAACGGCCCGCGGGCTACCGCTACGCGGCCCTGATTATCGGCCACGTGCGGATGCGAAGCCATCAGGCGCGGCGGCATGCCGAAGGTGATGTGCACGATATCACCCGGCTTCCAGCGCCGGCGGACAGCCATATACCCGCCCGCCTTCGGCTCGGCCGCAGCCAGGGCGTCGTTCACCAGCACCTCGGTCTTTTCCGACCACCCCGGAATGCGCAGAAAGAGAGCGAAGTCGGCGGCTCGCTCGGGGTTCACGGCCAGGTCCACCACGCCCTCCCACGGATACCGCGTGGTGACTTTCAGCTTGAGTCTGTTGCCGTTTTCGAGTTTCCAGTCCAGGTCGTTGTTATCGTACAAATGCACATACAGGCCTTCGCCGCTGGTGGAATAGAAGTAGCCCGGCAGCATGGCGAAGGTGCGCTCGAGGTTCGGCGGGCAGCAGGTGGTCGAGTACCACGGGTTGCGAATTCTGTCCTCGGGGCTCCCGGAAAGCTCCAGCGGATTGCGGTAACAGTAGAGCGTGCCATCCAATGACATACCCGAGTTAACCGAGTTATAGAGAGCCTGTTCCAACACGTCGGTGAAGCGCGCCTCGCCGGTGGCGGCCAGCATGCGCCAGTTGAACATCATGTTGGCGATGGCGGCGCAACTTTCCGTGTAAGCCCTGGCGTTGGGCAACTCGTACGGGTCGCCGAAGGCCTCGCCCGCCGAGCGCGAACCGATGCCGCCAGTGATGTACATCTTGCGGCCGGTCATGTCGGCCCAGAGCCGTTCGAGCGTCTTTCCGTAAGACGGGTCGCCGGTCTCGATGAAGTAGTCGGCCGCGCCGGAGCAAGCATACCCGGCGCGCACCGCGTGGCCTTCGATGATCTTACGGTCGGTGAACGGCCTGCCACTGAACATATAGACAAGCTGCTGGCTGGCCAGGTTCAGCCGTTCGCCGTCGCCGTGCAGAATGTAACCCGCCAGGCTCAGGTAGCGCTTGTCGCCGGTGGTGCGGTATAACTCGGTCAGCGCCAGCTCAATCTCCGGATGCCCTGCCAGCAGGGGGCGTTTGGTAGGACCAAAGTCCTTCAGCAGGTACTCGACGAACCGGATGCCACCGTCCAACAGTTTTCGCTCTCCCGTGGCGCGGTAGTAAGCGATGGCGGCCTGTAACAAGTGCCCCAGGCAGTACAATTCGTGCCCGCGGTGCATCTCAGTGAAGCGTTTCTCCTTGAGGTCGCCCTGAAAGTAAGTGTTGAGATACCCGGACGGCTCCTGCGCGGCCAGGATCTCGTTTGTCAGGCGGTCGAAGGTGGCCTTCAACTCCGGCCGGTTTTCGCTCTGCAGGACGTAGGCTGCCGCTTCCATCCATTTATAGATGTCCGAGTCGGTGTACAGCGGACCCTTGCGCTCCGTCTTCTTGCCGCCCGACAAGCGCCGGAAATTGTCCATCACGCCGTGTTCCTCGAGCAACTGGAGCATCGTGGGAATGCTCTTTTCGACGTTCGTTTTGCGGCGCGCGGCCCAGAAGCCGTCGTTGATGCGGACGGCCGAGACGGGAACATTCCGCAGCTTGGCGTGAGGCGATTTCGTCAGGTCCAGAATGACCTTTTCCGGCGGCGCGGCCGGAAGAAGCAGACCCAGCGAGAGACACAGCAGGAGCTTCGCGTTCATATGCGTTCCGTAATTAAACTACCTCTTTTCGGCCTGCAATGGCTTCCGGGCCGGGTCTTCCGAGTCGATCAACCAGTCGATCATCGCGGATTCCATTTCCTGCCGCGCCCTGGCGGCGCCGGGGTCGTCGAAACGGTTGTAGAGTTCGTGCGGGTCTTCGCGCAGGTTGTAGAGTTCGCCGTAGGGGGCGTGGAGATAGTGAACCAGTTTCCACTCGCGCGTGCGCAGCATCTTGATATTCGAGAATTCGGCGTGGACCGGACGCGACGCGAGCGACTTACCGTCCATCAGTGGCGCAAGCGACCGGCCTTGTATCCGCGGGGAACCTTGGATACCCATCAGTTCGAGCAGCGTCGGCATCAGGTCGATCGCCTCGACCAGCGGGTTGCAGCGCCTCCCGGCGGGGACGCGCCCCGGCGCGCGAATGACGCACGGCGCGTGGACCACTTCGTCGTACATGTAGCCGCCCTTGAACAGCAGGCCGTGGTCGCCCAGCATTTCGCCGTGGTCGGCGGTGACCACGACAATAGTGCGGTCTTCGAGTCCGATCGCTTTCATTTCGTCGAGCATCCGCCCGATGTACTTGTCGTTCTCCGAGATCATGCCGTAGTAGTAGGCCTTGATCCGGTCGAGATCGGCCGCGGTCATGGTGCGCAGGTCGAAGCCGACGCTCGACTCGACGGCTTTGCGCTGCCCCGGCGGTTTGTTGTCCATCTCCCCGGCGCGCTGGTGCGAAGCCGGGAAGCGCGCGCCCTGGTACAGGCGGTCGAACGGCGCGGGAGGATCGAAGGGATGGTGCGGGCGGCGAAAGTTGACGTGCAGGAAGAACGGCCGCTCGCGGTTGGCTTTCAGGAATTCGATGGCCTTGCCCGAGTGGAACGCGGTCTCGTCGAGATCCTCCGGCCACGGTACGGGCGATGCCTGGAACTGCCGCTTGCCGCGCGCTTCGTGCTCTTCCAGCAGGCGCCGGCGCGCGGCGGATACGTTTGCGCCGCGCCATCCGGCGGCTTCCAGGCTCGCGTGATACTCCGCATCGGCCGAGACCACTTGTTGGAATCCGCCCAAGAACTTCGTGGGCGCGAACGGCAACTCTCCCGCGCAAGCCGTCAGGTAGCCATGACGGCCCAACGCCGTGGCCAGCGTCTCCTCTTCCGGAGGCAGTTGGTACAGGTTCGACGGCGTGCGGTTAGTGTGCGGATAACGGCCCGTGTGCAGCGCCGAGCGCGATGGCACGCACTGCGGGCATTGGACGAACCAATTCTCGAACAGCGCGCCCTGGGATGCCAAGCGGTCGATATTGGGCGTGCGCAGAACCGGGTTTCCCATGCAGCCGAGCGCGTCGGCGCGGTTCTGGTCGCAGGTGATCAGCAGCAGGTTCCAGCGCTCGGGCGTGGGCGCGGCCACAGCGCCGGCCGCCATTGTGAACAGTTCTCTGCGCGTGGGTCGCATGGTGGCGGCTCACTTCCTGCCATAGTTGCGGTCGGTGAGAAGTTGCGCCTGAATCGGCCCCAGGCGGCCGACCAACGTATCGTAAAAGTCGGCTCGCGAATTCTCCTTAACCAGCCCCTTGAGCACCTCGTCCTGACGCTGGAACGCGGCGTGCGTCACGGCGTCCGGATCGAGCAGCGACGTGAGGTGGCCGTGCAGTTCCTTCTGCACCCCTGCATGTTTCTTGTCGCGGGCCAGGTTCACGAACTCGCCGCCCTCTTTCATGTTGAACAGCAGCGGCTCGCCGCCAGTGAAGTAAAGGTACTTCCAATCGCCCTTGCGGATCATGAACGAGCCGGTGCAGTTGCCCTCCGAGTGCGATTCGCTGAAGGCGAAGCCGGGATGGCTTCCCGCCTGGCCGCCCGCCATGGGCGCCAGCGAATGCCCGCGCAGCCCCTTTGCCACGCCCACTCCCGACAGGTCGAGCATGGTGGCGATCAGATCCACGTGCGACACCGGCGTATCGATCAGTTTGCCTTTGGGCAGCCCGGCGCCGGAAAGAATCATGGGCACGCGATTCGCATTGTCGAGCAGACAATTCTTGAGCCACAGTCCGTGTTCGCCCAGCATCTCGCCGTGATCGCTGGTGTAGACGATCAGCGTGTTGTCGCGCTGTCCGGAGCGGTCGAGTTCGGCCAGGATGTTGCCAATGTGCTCGTCGAGTTCCGTGATGAGCCCGAAATAGGCGGCGCGGGCGCGGCGCACGCGGTCGGCCGGAATCGGAACCTGGACGTTCTTGAAGTTCGCCAGCGTCTGGAACATCAGGTGGCGCTTCTCCAGATACCCTTCCGGCCACTTCGGCAGCGGCATCTTGGCGGGCGGATAAATCTGCTCGTACTTGGAGTGCGCGACGAACTTCGGATGCGGCTTCCCCAACCCGATGTACGCGCACCATGGCTGCTTGCTCTTGGGGACTTCCTCTTTCAGAAAACGGATGCCGCGGCCAGCCGTCTCCTGGTCCGGCGGCTCGCGGTCGGTGAACGATCCATTGGCGTTGTCGCGCTCGTTGGGACGGAAGCAGGTGGGCATGCGAAACAGCGAAGTGATATCCGGGTCGGTCCAGTGGCCGTGCGAGGTCCTCTCTTCGCGAAAGCCGAGGTCCTTACCCTTGCACAGGTCCAGCTTGCCGGTGGCCCAGCACTGGTAGCCGGCATCTTTCAGCCGGTTGCCCCAGGTGGGCACGCGCCCGTCGAAGGGCGTGCTGTTGCAGTAAGAACCGACGTCGGAGGCGTACATGCCGGTCATGAGACTGGCTCGCCCCGGCACGCACACCGGATTGCCCGAATATGCGTTTCGGAAGCTCACACCGGAAGCCGCCAGGCGATCCATGTTGGGCGTCTTCACGATCGGATGGCCGTTGACGCCCACCGCGCCGCCGGTATGCTGGTCGGAGCAGATGAACAGAATGTTCGGCCTCCGGGCGGCCGCGGGCAATCCGGCGCCGGCCAGCGTGGAACCGGCGGCGGCGATCAAGGAACGACGAGTGAGATCGGGCATAAACAAACACTATCGCGCGTACGGGGGCGGGAAACAAGTGCGGAACTCCCGGCGTCCGCGCCCCGTATTCCGTTGAGATGGCACTCGCACAGGATTTCCGTTTCGCCGCGCGCATGCTCGCCAGGAACAAAGGCTGGACCATTATCGCCGTCCTCGCGCTGGCCCTCGGACTGGGCGTCAACATCGCTATCTACTCGGTAGTCGGCTTGATGCTCTGGACCCCGCTGCCCTATCCTCATCCGGAGCAACTGGTCTACATTCCGCAGACCAATCTTCAGCGGGGATTCAACCGGGCGGGAGTCAGTCTGCGCGACACCCGCGATTGGGCCTCCGCCTCGACCATCGCCTCGACGGCCGCCTACCAGTCGCGTCCGATGGCCATCAGCGGTCAGGGCGAGCCGCAGCACCTTCCGGCCATGCAGGTCACCCCCGAGTTCTTCCCGACACTCGGCGTCATGCCCGCCCTCGGACGCGCCTTCACCGCTTCCGAGTCTCCCGAAACCGAACCCCGCGTGGCCATCATCTCGCACGAGTTGTGGCAGGGCATGTATCGCGGCGATCCGGCCGTCCTGGGCCGCGACATCCGTCTGGACGGGCGCAACTATTCCATCGCCGGCGTGATGCCGGAAGGCTTTCAGTACCTCTATCAGCGCATGGATGTCTGGATCCCTCTCTCGATCGAGCAGAGCCAGCGGGAACGCGGGTCGCGCGGCCTCAACAATGTCGCTCGCCTCAAGCCCGGCGTCACGGTCGCTCAGGCCGGCGCGCAAGTCCGCTCGATCTCCGAGCGCATTGAACAAGAGGACCCCAAAACCAGCCAGGGCTGGCGCGGCGCCGTGCGTCCGCTGGCCGACCGTATCATAGACCGCGGCGCGCGTGCCGCCGCACGCACTATGTTCGGCGCAATGGGCCTGGTCCTCCTGATCGCCTGCGCCAACGTCGCCAGCCTCCTGCTGGCGCGAGGCGCTCACCGCCGCCGCGAATTCGCCCTCCGCGCGTCGCTCGGCGCCGGCCGGGGCGCGCTCATCCGCCTCCAGCTCGCCGAAAGTCTTCTGCTCTGCGTGCTCGGCGGCGTGGCCGGTGTGCTCGCGGCGGTCTGGACCATCCCGCTGCTCAAGAGGATCGCGCCGCCCGACATGACCATCTTGCAGACCGCGAGCCTGGATTGGAACGCTTTCGCCTTTGGCCTGGGGCTTTCGCTGCTCACCGGAATCGTCTTCGGCGTCGTTCCCGCCTGGCTGCTCACCAGCGGCGATCTCGCTCCCCGGCTTCAGGACGCCAGCCGCGGCTCGACCGGCGGACGTCACGTCATGCTGAAGTCGCTGGTGGCCGGCGAAATTGCTCTCGCCCTGGTGCTGGTGGCCGCCAGCACCCTCATGATCCGCAGCCTGGTCCACCAGTTCTCGATGGATCCCGGCTTCGACAAGACCAACCTGATGGCCGCGCAGGTCCTGCTCTCCACCGCCAGATACACCGAGACAACACAGGTGGTGGACTTCTACTCGCGCACTCTCGACAACCTCCGGCACGACGGCGGCATTCATTCCGCCGCCCTGGTTCAAACCATTCCCCTGGGCGGCAGCAACAACTACAGCGGCGTCCGCGTCGAAGGCGAAACGGACGCGAAGCAGGAGCAGGTCGCCGGCGACATGATCGTCAGTCCGGGCTACTTCCAGACGATGCGTATTCCCCTGCTGGCCGGGCGCGACTTCACCGAGGCCGACAGCGACGGAGCGCCGAAAGTCGCGATCGTCAACGAAACTTTCCTGAAGCGCTACTGGCCCAAAACGCCGAATCCCGTCGGGCGGCGCGTCAGGATGGGCGGGGAACAGGCGCCCTGGCTCACCGTGATCGGCCTGGCGCGCGATGTGCGTCACACCAACCCGGCCGATCCGCCACGACCCGAGGTCTACCGGCCGCACCGGCAAACCGCGACCCGCACCATGATGCTGATCGCGCGCGGCCGCGGAGGCGCCGAGACCGCTGCCGGCGCTCTCCGCTCGGCGGTCGGGCAGGTGGATCGGGAGCAGCCCTTGTTCCGCCTGCAGTCGGTCGAAGCGCTTCTGTTCAACCGGAGCGCCGGCCAGCGCGCCACCACCGAAGTGCTCGGTTTGCTGGCGGCCGTCGCTTTGGCGCTGGCGGCCGTCGGCGCCTATGGCGTGATGGCCTACACCGCCGCCCAGCGCGTGCGCGAGATCGGTATTCGACTGGCGCTCGGCGCCACGCAGCAGGACGTGTTCCGCATGGTGCTCGGCGGAGGTCTCCTGCTCGCCGCCATCGGGGTGGGCATCGGATTGCCGGCCGCTTTCGGCGTCACGCCGCTGCTGCGCGCCGTCGATCCGGGCGTCGATGCCGGCGACGGCCTGGCCTACATCGCCGTCGCCCTGGTCTTGTTCGCGGTCGCCCTCGGCGCTTCGGCGGTCCCGGCCTGGCGCGCCATGCGCGTTGCCCCGGCCAGCGTCCTTCGCAACGAGTAGCTACTCACAAGACCGGCGCGCCCGTCATCGCAGCCCCGGATCACAGGCGGTCTCCGTAGTCCTTAACCGCAACGGCAAGAGCTGCGTCAATCCATTTGCCGAACGCATCCGCAATTTCATTCACGTCGGTCCTATGCGTAAACACGAACGGTTCAACCGAGCACAAAGAGAACCTTTCGGACAGGGATTCCCGGTCTTCCGAGTCTTCGTAAGACTCCAGCTTTGAAAATGCAGTGGCCTCCATGATGCCCGTCAGGTCTCGCCCCACATGATGAAAGGACACTACAAAGGTCAAGCGCTCCGTGTTCACTCTGATCAAGCCTCTGACGAAATAGTGATCCTCCGCAAAGTTTGCGAACCTGTGCGCCTCTCTGGCTGATTGCACAACCTCATATTTGTACCAGTGAGCGGTTTTCGAGTCCGGACCGCCGTCACGGACATAGATGGTTGGCTCTCCAACCTGACTAAGGGTCGGCTCAATCTCGGCAAATGATTTCTCCAGAAGCAGATGAGCCCTGGCTCTGAGCGCGACAGCCACCGAGTTCACCTGGCGAAGTTCCGCCACCTTTTGGGTTCGTCGCTTTCCGAACTTATCGGCCAGACTTCCGATGACAGCGGAAGTCAAACTCTTTTGACTTGAGATCTCTGCGTCAGCATCAACACTGAGGGCCTGAAGGATAGCGTTTCGCTCTAATCGAGCGAATATCTCCGCAAGTGTGGAGAGTTGTGCCTGGTCGGCAAGTTCGAGGGCCTTGATGTACTCGGCCCTGAGATCCCGATCCACAACCAATGGCAGCAGATCGGCGCGAAGAAGAACCAGCGTTGTTAGGGCACGGGCGACTCGCCCGTTTCCATCCTGGTACGGATGGATCTGCGTGAAGCGGTGGTGAAGCCAGGCGGCAACGATGATGGGATCTTCCTTCGCGTATTCGGGCAGCCAGGCGAGGAGATTGTCTACCTCGGAATCCACGTGAATGGGCGGACAATATTGATGCAGACTCCCATCCGGGCGCTTCGGGTTGTTGGGCTGTTCCTTGAACTTTCCTCTTAGCAGTGGTATCTCGAGTCGATTGCCAAACTGATCGACTGCCGCGGTCGTCTCCTGATGTCTCGTCAGAATTGTGTGAAGCTCGTGGAGCAAACCCTTTGTGAGTTCTCGATTCTTCGCGACACAGTCGACGATGAGTTGGACTGCCGCTTCCTGGTCGCGAAGGATGTCAATGAGTCGCGCGGGTTCGATGTTAGTGCTGGAGTGCGAAACCAGATCTTCCAGGAAGCCATTGGCGACCAGTGCTTCCGTCGTTCCGACATCCAACTCGTACAATCGCTCCAGAATACCCGTTTCGACGCTTAAGCGCCGGATCAAGCGCCGATTGAACTCCGCAAGCTGCGCTTCGCTTGTTTCCTGGAGGCGTTTCTTCGATGCCCGCCAATTCTCGTACAAAGGGCGCATCGCGGCAAGGTCGGTCTTTCGTTCGTCGTCCGAGAGGCGGTTGATGGGCTTCCAGTTATAGTCGGCCATAATGTCCTGAGAACAAGTGTAGTGCGGGCCGCGAATCTTGTCATTGAGGCATCGGCGGGCGCACCGGCCGACCGCCGCCTGAAAGTCTGCCTCGCCCCGGGGTGTGGCGGGATCGATTCGCCGCCCGGCGAACCCCGCCGGAAAACCCTCGGGAAATCATCGGAATTTGGTAGAATTGAAGGTTCCGGAACAGAGCGTTCGCCCGGCGAAGAAGAGGCGAACAATTGAGCTGGGTCAAATAAGGAGTACGTTTGTCGAATCCGCACAATCCCGAACCTCCGCAGCCTCCTCCTCCGCCCGCCGGCGGCCCGCCCCTGCAAATGCCGCTGGGCGGCGAGGGCGGCAGGAACGTGATCAACGTCAACATCGAAGACGAGATGAAGCGGTCGTACCTGGATTACGCGATGAGCGTGATCGTGGGGCGCGCGCTGCCGGACATTCGGGACGGCCTGAAACCGGTGCACCGGCGCATCCTGTTCGCAATGTCGGAGATGGGGCTCCACTACAACCGCCCCACCCGCAAGTGCGCCAAGATCACCGGCGAAGTGATGGGCAAGTACCATCCGCACGGCGACACGGCCATCTACGACACCTTGGTCCGCATGGCGCAGCCGTTCTCGATGCGCTACCCGCTCATCGACGGGCAAGGCAACTTCGGCTCGGTGGACGGCGACCCGCCGGCGGCAATGCGGTACACCGAGGCGCGGCTGGCCAAGATCGCCTCGGCGTTGCTGGAAGACATCGACAAGGAGACGGTCGATTTCCGGGCCAACTACGACGAGAGCGAATTCGAGCCGGAAGTGCTGCCCACGCGCGTGCCGAACCTGCTGGTGAACGGCAGTTCGGGCATCGCCGTCGGCATGGCGACCAACATCCCTCCGCACAACCTGAGGGAGATCGTCGAGGCCACCATCGCGCTGGTTCAGAATCCCGCGACGCCGCTCGACAAGATCATGGAGATGGTTGCCGGACCCGACTTTCCGACCGGTGGATTCCTGCTGGGCCGGCAGGGAATTCTCGACTACTTCACCAGGGGCCGGGGCACGCTGAAGATGCGCGCCCGCGCCGCCGTCGAGAAGATGGCCAAGGACCGGGAAGCGATCGTGGTCACCGAGATTCCCTACCAGGTGAACAAGGCGCGCATGATCGCCGACGCCGCCTCGCTGGTCAACGAAAAGAAACTCGAGGGCATCTCGGAAATCCGCGACGAAAGCGACCGCGACGGCATGCGGATCGTCTTCGAACTCAAGCGCGGAGAGAACGCCGAAGTGGTGCTGAACAATTTGTACAAGCACACCCAGATGCAGACGAACTTCGGCGTCATCATGCTGTCGATCGTCAACGGCCAGCCGCGCGAATTGGGCCTGATCGATTGCATCAAGCGCTTCATCGAGCACCGCAGCGACGTGGTCCGGCGGCGCACCGACTACCTGCTGCGCAAGGCGCGCGAGCGCGAGCACATTCTGCTCGGTTTCCAAAAAGCGCTCGATAATCTGGACGCCGTGATCGCGCTGATCCGCGCCTCCAAGACCCCGCGCGAGGCGCGCGACGGCCTCATCGCCGGCTTCGAGTTCAGCGAGCGGCAGGCGCAGGCGATCATCGAGCTGCAACTCCAGCGCCTGACCGGCATGGAACGGCAGAAGATCGCCGACGAGCTGGCCGAAATCCAGCGCATGATCGCGGAATACCTGGAAATCCTGGGGTCGGAGAAGATCGTGCGCGCGGTCATCGTCAAGGAACTGCGCGAGGTTCAGAAGGACTTCGGCGACGAGCGCCGCACGACCATCGTCGACGACGTGGGCGAGATTCGCCTGGAAGACTTGGTGCAGATGGAGGACGTCGCCGTCACGGTGACCCGGGGCGGGTACCTGAAACGCACGCCGGTGGACACCTACCGCCGGCAGGCGCGCGGCGGCAAGGGCCGCATCGGCATGGCCACTCGCGCCGAGGACGTGATCGAGCACCTGGTCATCGCCTCGACGCACGCCTACCTGCTGATCTTCACCAACAAGGGCCGCGTGTACTGGCTCAAAATCTACGAAATCCCCGACGCCGGCACCACCGGCAAAGGCAAGAACATCTCGGGGTTGCTCAACCTTCAGCCGGACGAGTCGGTGAAGGCGTTTCTGGCGGTCAAGGAGTTCGTGCCCGATCGCCATGTGGTCATGGTCACCCGGCGCGGCGTGATCAAGAAGAGCGATCTGACCGAGTTCGACAACCCGCTGTCGCGGGGCATCATCGCCCTGACGCTGGACGAAGGCGACGAGTTGATCGCCGCGCGCCTCAGCACCGGCGACGAGTACATCTTCCTGGCCACCTGGGAGGGCATGGCCAGCCGCTTCCATGAGAACGCGGTGCGGTCCATGGGCCGCCAGGCGCGCGGCGTGCGGGCCATGGATCTGGCCGAGAGCGACTACCTGGTATCGGCCGAAGTGGTGTCCGAGGAAGGCTTGATCCTGTCGGTGTCGGAGAAGGGATTCGGCAAGCGGACGCCGCTGGCCCGCTACCGTCTCACCGGGCGCGGCTGCAAGGGCGTCATCAACATGAAGACCACCAACAAGACCGGTAACGTGGTGGCGGCGCTGTCGGTGAAAGAAGATTCGGACGTGATGACCATCACCAAGGACGGCAAGATCATCCGCATCGAATCGGCCGAGATCCGCAAGGTGGGCCGCTCGTCGCAGGGCGTTGTGGTCGTGCGCATGGAGGAGGGCGACCAGGTTGCCGCCTCCTGCGTCATCCCGGAGGTAGCAGAGAACGGCTCGGACGCTCAGCAGGAGGAGTTGCCGCTGCAGTGATCCGAGGCCGCGGCTGAACGCGGCCGGATGAGATAATTTATCTATGGCGACATTGGTTTCTCTGGGCAACCCCGCCGATTCCGCGGCCCTGGATGGGAAAGAGAAGAAGCTGTTCTCGATTCTCGATGGACTTGGGCGCGTGATGGTCGCCTATTCGGGCGGAACCGATTCCGCTTATCTGGCCTGGGCCGCTCACCACGTATTGGCTGACAATGCAATTGCCATCACGGCCGATTCCGCCTCCATCCCCGAATCGCACAAGCGCGACGCCGAAGCGCTGGCGCGCCAGTGCGGTTTCCGGCACGAGTACATCCCCACATTCGAGTTCGACAACCCGGACTACGTCCGAAACGACGCCAACCGCTGCTTCCACTGCAAGGACGAACTGTTCACGCGCCTGGAAGAAGTGGGCCGCCAGCGCGGCTTCGCGCACATCGTCTACGGCGTGAACCAGGACGATTTGGGCGACTACCGGGCCGGGCAGAACGCCGCCAGGATACACCAAGTGAAGGCCCCGCTGATGGAAGCCGGGTTGACCAAGGCCGAGATCCGCGAGCTTTCCCACCGCGCCGGGTTGCCGACCTGGGACCGCCCGGCCTCGGCTTGCCTCGCCAGCCGCGTGCCCTACGGCACGCCCGTGACCATCCAGACGGTGAAGACCGTCGAGCGCGGAGAGGAAGCCGTGAAGACGCTCGGCTTCCGCCAGTTCCGCGTGCGCTATCACGGAGAACTGGTGCGCCTGGAGTTCGCCAAAGAGGAACTGGAAAAGGCGCTGACGGTGGAGATGGCCGCGCGGCTCACCGCGATCTTCAAGCCCCTCGGCTTCCATTACGTCACCATCGACCTGGAGGGTTACCGCCAGGGATCGATGAACGAAGTCCTGCCCCGACAACAATGAGCAAAAACAGAATCACGCCCAGAAGCGAGGATTTCGCCGCCTGGTACCAGGACGTTATCGCGCAGGCCGACATGGCCGAACCGGCCGAAGTGGTCAAGGGCTGCATGGTGATCAAGCCGCACGGCTACGCCGTGTGGGAGAAGATCCAGGCGGCTCTCGACAAGCGCTTCAAGGCCACCGGCCACAAGAACGCCTACTTTCCGATGCTGATCCCGGAAAGCTTCCTGAAACGGGAAGCCGAGCACGTCGAGGGATTCTCGCCGGAACTGGCCGTGGTCACCATCGCCGGCGGTGAGGAACTGGAAGAGCGTTACGTCCTGCGTCCCACCTCGGAAACCATCATCGGCCATTTCTTCGCGAAATGGATTCAGAGCTGGCGCGACCTGCCGCTGCTCATCAACCAGTGGGCCAACGTCATCCGCTGGGAGAAGCGCACGCGCCTGTTCCTGCGCACCACCGAGTTTCTGTGGCAGGAAGGCCACACCGCGCACGCCACCGAAGAGGAAGCGCGGCAGGAAGCCCGGCGGATGCTCGAGGTCTACGCCGATGTCGCCGAAAACGTCATGGGGATGCCGGTGGTCAAGGGCCTCAAGACCCGGACCGAGAAGTTCGCCGGCGCCGAAAAATCGTACTCGATCGAAGCCATGATGCAGAACGGCCTGGCGCTGCAGGCCGGCACCAGCCATGAGCTGGGCCAGAATTTCGGCCGGGCGTTCGACGTGAAGTTCCAGAATCAGGCGGGGCAGCTCGACTACGTCTGGCAAACAAGCTGGGGCGTCTCGACGCGGCTGATCGGCGGCCTCATCATGACCCACTCGGACGACAAGGGGCTGGTGCTGCCGCCCAATCTGACGCCGCTGCAGGCGGTGGTGATTCCGATCTACCGCAAGGACACCGACCGCGAGGCGATCGTCAACCGCGCGCACCAGGCGGCCGCGGCCTTGCACAACGCGGGCGTCACGGTCGAGGTGGACGATCGCGAGGGCTTCACGCCCGGCAACAAGTTCTTCCACTGGGAGCAGCGCGGCATTCCGGTCACCGTCGAGTTGGGGCCGCGCGATCTGGAACAAGGTGTGGTGGTGGTGAAGCGGCGCGACACGGGCGGGAAGGAAGCCGTCGCGCAGGACTCGGCGGGCGGATACGTCACCGGCTTGCTGGAGCGCATGCAGGGCGAGATGTTCGCTCGCGCCCGGCAGCGGCTCAAGGACAATACGGTCGTGGCCAATAGCTTCGAGGAAGTTCGCGAGATTCTCGAACCGGTTTCGGCCGAGCGCGGCGGAGGGAAGTTCGTCATGGCGCACCTGAAGGACGACCCCGCCACGGACGCGAAAATCAAGGCCCTGAAGGCGACCGTGCGATGCATCCCGCTCACCGACGAATACGACGGCCCGGGCAAGTGCATCGTCACGGTCGAGACGGTGCCCCAGCGCGTGGTGATCGCCAAAGCGTACTAGATTGAACACAGATGGAGG
>JAUYBU010000466.1 GCA_030693045.1 Bryobacterales bacterium
GGCAGGGCAAGGTCCTGATGGTGGCGCAGGTGCTGCGCTTTCTGGAGCCCTATCAAATCCTCCAGAACTACCTGGAGGACGGCAGCGTCGGCCCGGTGCGCTCGGCGTTCTTCCGCCGCCGCTGCGCAGTGCCGGGTTGGGGACCCTGGGAGTTCGATTCGACTAAGAGCGGCGGTGGGATCTTCGACCTGCTGATTCACGATGTGGACATGTGCCTGCACCTGTTCGGAAGGCCGCGAACGGTTTCGGCGGTGGGGCACGAGGACATGGCCCACGGCATCGACAACATCGTGGCGCAGTTCGAATACCCGGAGATTGGCTGCGTCACCGTCACGGGCGGCTGGCACCACCTGGGCGCGTATCCGTTTTCGATGGAGTTCACCGTGATCGGCGACGGCGGGGTGGTGGAGTACAGCTCGGCGGGCCGCCCGCCGGCTCTCTACCGGGCCAACGGCGAGTCTCAGACGCCGGAGTTGGGCGGCAAGGACTGTTACCAGGCCGAGATCGAGTACTTCGTCGAGTGCTGCCGCACGGGCATGGGGCCCGTTTTGTGCCCGCCGGAAGCGTCCGCCCGCTCCGTGAAGCTGGCGCTGCTCATGCTCGAGTCCAGAAGACGGAATGGAAAAGCAATCGCATGCAACCTCTGAACCGCAGGGATTTCATGGCGGCGGCCAGCGCGACTGCGGCCGGCGCGGCGCTGGCGCAACCCCCGGCGCCCAGATATCGGAAGGGCTTTTGGTGCATGGGCTTTCCCAAGACCATGCCCTACGTCGAGTGCTTCCGGCAGCTCAGGAACGCGGGCTTTGAAGGCTTCGACATCCAACTGGGGGACGAAATCAAGCTCTCTTCGCCTCTCGACCAGGTTAAGCGCCTGGCCGAGGACGCCCGCAAAGCCGGCGTGACCATCGTAAGCATGTATGTGGCCGAAGGCCTGAATGCCAACCCTTTGAACGACCCTTCGCCGGATGTGCGCGCCAAGGGAGTGGCGGCGGTTGAGAAGGCCATCCAATTCGCGACCTATCTGGATCACTGCCCGCTGCTGCTGGTGCCGGGCCGGCTGGGATCGGGCGCCAAGTTTCAATTCGGGTACCAGGATACCTGGGACCGCGCGACGGCCGAATTCCGGAAGCTTATCCCGCGCGCCGCCGAAGCCCGGGTAATCATCGGCCCGGAGAATCTCTGGAATAAGTTTCTGCTGAGCCCGATCGAGATGCGCAGCTTCGTCGATCAGTTCAAGAGCCCTTGGGTGAAGGTTCACTTCGACGTGGCCAACCCCATGCAGTACGGCTATCCGCAGGACTGGATCATGACTTTGGGACAGCGGATCACGCGCGTACACTTGAAGGACTACAAGCTTTCGGCACGTTCCGAGCAGGGGCGTTTCGTGGACCTTCTGGAAGGCGACGTGGACTGGAAGGAAGTGATGGCCTGCCTGGGCAAGACCGGCTATTCCGGATTCCTTTCCGTCGAAGCGACCCAGGACCCCAACGACCCGGACCGTCTCATGAAGATCTCGCGCGCCGTCGACAAGATTCTCGCCATGGCAGGGTAAGCCCAATGAAAAAACTCGGCGTTGGCCTGATAGGAACCGGTTGGGTTTCGAACGAATACATCAAGGCGTTTGAGAAGAACGCCAACTGCGAAGTGGTGGCGATATGCAGCCGCGACCGGGCGCGCGCCGCGGCCAAAGCCGCCGAGCATGGATTGCGCGACTGCGCCGCCTTCGGCGGCCTGCCGAAGATGCTCAAGCTGAAGACGGTGGACATCGTGGCCATCTGCACGCCGCACGATCAACACGTCGAGCAGGGCATCGCCTGCGCGCGCGCCGGCAAGCACGTGCTGGTGGAAAAACCCGTTGCGCTGACCCTCGACGGCCTGCGCTCACTCGACCAGGCGATCCGCGCGGCGGGCGTGAAAAGCATCACCAGCTTCGTGCTGCGTTGGAACCCGATGTTCGCCAACATCCGCGCCATGCTCGATCAGGGGCTCATCGGCGACGTTTACTATGCCGAGGTGGATTACTTCCACGGCATCGGGCCCTGGTACGGCTCCTGGAAATGGCTCACCAGCCGGAAGACGGGCGGCAGCTCGCTGCTCATGGCCGGCTGCCACGCGGTGGACGGCCTGCGCTGGCTGGTGCGCGACGAGGCGGTGGAGGTCAGCGCGTACTCCAATACCAGCAAGCGCAATCCCCTGGCCTACGAATACGACCCCAACATCGTGACCATCCTCCGTTTTGCCGGCGGCGGCGTGGGCAAGGTGGCCTCGCTGGTGGAATGCCGCATGCCCTACACCTACAACGTGCAGTTGTTCGGCGACAAAGGCACCATCCGCAACCACCAGGTCTTCACCACCGACTGGCCGGGGCAGACCGGATGGGCCACTGTGCCCACCGTGCTGACGGATTCCGGCGACGTCTCGCACCATCCTTTCCAACTCGAGGTGGACCACTTCGTCGAGTGCATTCTGACCAACACGGAATCGCACGCCAGCGTGGCCGATACCGTCAAGACGCACGAGATCTGTCTGGCGGCGGACCTGTCGGCGGCCCAGGGCCGGCCGGTGCGCCTGCCGCTGGAATAAGCCGTGAAGGGTCTGCTGCGCGTTATCGACAGCGAACA
>JAUYBU010000504.1 GCA_030693045.1 Bryobacterales bacterium
CGCCTGAAGCACCACGGCGTCGGCGTACAGCGGGTCGAGCGCGCCCTGGCTGAGCGCATCGTGGCGGGAGGCGTAGCCCCACATGGGGACCGGCTCGCGCGGGGTGATGTCGCGCCGCGCGGCGCCCGCGCGGAAGACGCGCGTTTCCTGGGCATGGAAAACCAGGGCCAGCGCGAGGAGCGCGCCGATGGCGGAGATCAGTATCAGGCGTCGCGGTTTCACGGTAGTAGCGCGTTGACCTGGGCCATCACCTCGAAGGCGTCGGCCACATACACCACGTCGGCTTTGCCGCGCGCCCAGCCGCAGTTGGCGTCGAGGTTGACGGCGCGGCGCTCGGTGACGAAACGCCAGCCGACCACGTGCGGCTCCTCGCCGTGACAGCAGGTTGCCAGGCCCTTGCGGTGGCGCGGCGTCGCGCCGGTCTGGCCGATCTGGTTCAAGTGGGTGAGGAAGCCCAGCACGGCCTGGCCCTCGCCGCTCAAATCGACCAGCGATTTGCTGCTGCCGAGCGAGGCTTGGGTTGCGTCCAGGAATCCGAGGATGAGTTTCTCGGCCTCCTCGACGCGAGGCTTTCCGTCGGCCTGATTCTTGCTCCACCCGGCGCCGGTGACGAAGAGCAGGTCGGCGTCGGGGCGAATGGTTTGCTGCCCGGTCTTGGGCGACTGAAGGCCCTCGACTTCGGTGCGCGAGTGGGCGTCAACGGCGATCATGTCGACCGATGCCGTGCCCGCCGCGCCGGTGAGGGCTTCCCCGCAGCCGCCTTCGACCAGGATGGCCCACGGCCGGTGCGTGCGTTCTATGACCGCCTCCATGCGCTGGCGATAATACCAGCGCGTGACGCGCAGTTTTCCCTCGGCCAGGCCAACGCCGGTGGCGTGGGTGTCGGCGCGGCCGCCCAGGCGGTGCGCCACTCCGGGCATCACGCGGTTCCAGCGCGAGGTCGCCGGCCCCAGGATCACGGTAGCGTCCGCGGCGCGCGCCAGGGCTTCGGCCGCGGCCGCGTCGGTCCCGTAGCGCGATTGGGCGAACTCGACGCCCGCGACGCCGAGGAAGCGAGTCGCGCCGCAGGCGGCGATCGAATCCGCGGCGGCTTTTACGTCGGCGCCCGCCAGGCCCACCGAGAACGGCATCCCGAGCGTCCGGGCCAGGCCCAGCGTCTCGAGCGCGGACCGGGCCAGCGCGCCGTCGCTTTCCGTGTGCAGAAGAACCAGTATCGTTTCCATCGCCGTCACCCCCGAATCCATTCGACGATCTCGCGCGCGATGTCGGCGGCCGGCATGTCGCGCACCAGCCGGGTTTCGCGCTGCTGTTTCGGCACGGCGACGCCGGCGAAGGTGACGCCGGCGGCTGCGGCGTGCGCCGGTTTGGCCTTCTGAAGCGCCAGCATCATGGCGCGCATGTTCAACATGCCGACTTGCGGGTTGTTGCGCGGCTCGGGAAGGTTGCCCGTGGCCCAGCCAAGCAACGCGGGCGCGGCGGAACAGAGGGAGACCTGGTGCTTGCCGCCCTCGACGCGCTCGAGAATGCGCAGCGAACCATCGGCGCCGACGGTCAGTTCGTCGACCCCCTGGAACTGCTCCCGGATGCCGAGCAACTCGCCCACGATCTGCATGGTGGCGCCGGCGCCGCGCGAGGCGGATTCCCAGCCGCCGAAAAGCAGCAGGCGCGAGCGGTCCAGGTCCGGGATGGCCTGAATCGCCGCGGCCAGCGCCGAAGCCACGTCCGCAGCTTCGGTGAATCCGCCCGACGGCCCGTCCAGGGCGATCAACTCGAACGGCGCCTTCTGCGCCACCGTCATCATCACCTGTTGCAGCTTGGCCTTGGGCGCCAGGCTGACCAGGTAGACCTTGCTTCCGGGCGTGTTCCGCGCCAGATGGGCGGCCTCGAACAGCGCGTGCGCGGCCCACGGGTCCAGCACCGCGGGCAGCATCATTTCATTCTTGAGCGCCGGGCCTTGCGGGCCCGCGACCGGTTCCAGGGTCTGCAACGGATCGGGCACGATGCTGGCGCAGACCACGATCTGATATCCAGAGTTCATGGGGGTGTATCTTCCCAGTGTAAACCAGGGACAGAATCCCGGCTCCGGTCCGAAGCCCCCCTTGACAGTTTCTCCGCAAAAGGACTATAACGAAGCCGAGGGAAGTACATCCTTTGGTAAAAGGGGATCAATGTATGAACAGACTGAATAGGGGCATCTCCGCGCGCGTCGCCGTGACGTGCGCGATAGCCGCCCTGTTGTTCGCGTACGTGGCGGCAAAACCTGCCGCGGCGCAGGTTCTCTACGGCTCGCTTGTGGGCACGGTCGAGGACCAGAGCGGCGCGGTTGTTCCCAAGGCAACCGTAACCATCATTAACAAGGCCATCGGGCAGACGCGCGAGGCGGCGTCCGACGACGGCGGGCGCTTTTCGCTGCTGAACGTCCTGGCGGGCACATACGACCTGAAAGTGTCGGCGCAGGGATTTCGCACCACCACAAAAACCGATGTCGAAGTCGCCATCAACACCGTCACGCGCGCGGACATGCGGCTCGAGGTGGGCGCGGTGACCGAGCAGGTCACCGTCCAGGCGACGGCGGCCGTTCTCCAGACCGACAAGTCCGACGTTCGCCACGAGATCAGCTCGGTGGCAATGACGCAGTTGCCGCTGCCGGCTTACCGCAACTACCAGACCCTGCTGAACCTGATTCCGGGCACCACTCCGGCGACGTTTCAAAACGCCATTGTGGACACGCCGGCCCGCGCGCTGACCACGCGAGTCAACGGAACGCCGCGGAACATGAACAACACGCTGACCGACGGCGCAGTGAACATCTTTATCTGGCTGCCGCACCACACGGCCTACGTGCAGCCGGTCGAAAGCATCGAGGCGGTGAATATCTCCACCGGATCGCTGGACGCCGAGCAGGGCCTGGCGGGCGGCGCCGCCATCACCGTCGTTACCAAGTCCGGCACAAACGAAGTGCACGGCTCGGGTTTCTGGTTTCACAACAACCAGCGCCTGCTTTCCGAGCCGTATTACAGGGCGGCGGGCTTCAAAAAACCCGTGGACATCTTCAACCAGTTCGGCGGCACCATCGGCGGTCCGATCAAGAAGGACAAGCTGTTCTACTTCTTCAGCTACGAGAGAACCATGTACCGCCAGGGCGGCTCGGGCAACTGGTCCACACCGCCGGCCGAGTTCCGGGTGGGTGATTTCAGCAGTTGGCCAGGTTGCACTGTGTGCGGATCCGCCTATTCGGTGGTGTACGATCCGGCCTCGTCCCCAACGCCGGCGCAGCGGCAGCCGTTCCCGAACAACCAGATCCCACGGGCCCGCATCAGCCCGATTTTCGACGCCATCCAGAAGCTGATCCCGGTTCCCAACCAGAAATCGCCCACCGATCTGGCCAATAATCTGGGCGGCAACTTCGGGGCTGCCGGCACCCTGAAGTACAACCGCAACAACTATGACATCAAGGGGAACTGGAACGCCTCCCCCAAGCTGGTGATCTGGGGCAAGTTGAGCCGGATGGGCGCTCCCGTGACGGGCAAGCACATCTTCGGCGATATGGTCGGACCGAACCTCGGCACGGCGGGTATTGGAGACGTAAGGCTCAACATGCCGACCTTCGGTTTCACCCATACCTTCTCGCCCACGTTCATGATGGACGCTGTGTTCGGTTACACGCGACACGACCAGGACGTCCTCGGAACGGGTCAAGGCAAGAACTGGGGATTGGACGTGTTCAAGATCCCGGGCACCAACGGCGGCCGGCAGTACGCCAACGACATGCGCTACAGCGGCGTTCCCCAGATCGCCACGGGGTTCACCGATTGGGGACTGACCGAAACCTGGCTGCCCCTGGAGCGCCGGGAGCGCTCCTACACCTCCCCGGTCAACTTCAGCAAGATCCGGGGCTCGCACGAGTTCCGCTGGGGCTTCGAGCCGCGGCGCCTGGAGATGAATCACTGGCAGCCGGAAACCGCCAATCCGCGCGGCTACATCGGATTCGGAGGGGGGCCGACCATGATCCCGGGCCAGACCGGCCGGGAGCTGAACAGTTACGCGACGGCGCTGCTAGGGCTGGCGACCAGCTATACAAAGTCCATTCAGTACTTCCTGATGCAAACCCGCGAATGGCAATACGCCTGGTACTTCCGGGATCGCTGGCAGGCGACGCGCCGGCTCACGGTGAACCTCGGCATGCACTACGAGTACTACCCGCTGATGAATCGGGCCAGCAGGGGTATGGAGCGGTGGGATCCTGCCACCAACATCGTCACCCTCGGCGGCTTGGGCAATGTTCCCAGGGAAAACGGAATTACCGTCAGCAAGAAGCTGATCACGCCGCGGGTCGGCTTAGCTTACCGCGTCGGCGATAACTGGGTGATCCGCAGCGGTTACGGCATCAACTTCAATCCGCTGCCGTTCTCGCGCCCCCTGCGCGGTCTGTACCCGGCAACTTTGACCGGCTCCTGGGGCGGCGGCACCGCGGGAGCGGAATTCCGAGACCCCACCTACGGCTGGTTCAACACCGTGGATAAGGGTATTCCGGACGTGCCGACGCCGGACGTCAGCAAGGGCTCGCTCGAACTTCCGTTGAACCTCGACATGGCGCCGCGCAGCCCCTGGGGCGGCAGGCTCCATCGCGGGTACATCCAGTCGTGGAACTTCACTGTCGAGCGCAAGCTTCCGCTGGACACCCTCGTGTCGGCTGGTTACGTAGCCACCCGAACCATCCACCAGATGCTGGACCGCAATATCAACACCGTGGGTCCCGGGCTGGGCGGCGACACCAGAAACCTGCCCCTGGCCAAGTTGTACGGCCGGACCAACGCCATGAGTATGTGGGACGGCATCGGTTACGGCAGTTACAACTCCTTGCAGGTGGCCCTAAACAAGTCGTTCAGCAAGGGGCTGTTCTTGAAAGGCGCCTTCACCTGGAGCCGGTACATGAACATGTCCGAGGATGACGGCTGGGCCTCACTCGCAATGTGGAGCTGGGAGCCGATGATCTACCGCAACTACGCTCCTTCGAGCGAGGACCGCAGGCGCAGTTTCACCCTGGCCTGGGTCTACGAGCTGCCATTCGGCCAGGGTAAGCCTTACGCGCTGAGCGGGTTGGCGGACAAGGTCCTGGGCGGCTGGAAGATCAACGGTGTCTTCAGCATGTACAGCGGCACCCCGTTCACAGTGTCCGGTGGCGGTTCGTCGCTTCTGTGCACTGGCTGCTCGCAGACCGCCGACCAGATCGCTCCGGTCCGGAAGATCGACCAGGGTCGTGGACCGAACATGCCGTACTACGATCCCATGTCGTTCCGCGACCCGCTGTTTATCTTCAGTCCGGCGAACCCTGTCTACCGCCCGGGCACCATGGGCCGGAATGCGCTGTACGGACCGGGCTTCTGGAGAGTTGACCCGGCCATCTACAAGGAATTCAAGGCAACCGAGAAGGTCAAGGCGGAGTTCCGCGCCGAGGCGGTCAACCTGACCAACACGCCGCGGTGGGGAAACCCGGCGGGCGGCGCTGGAGGCATGCAGCTCAACCCGAATGGCAGCCTCCGGGCCTTGAACAACTTCATGAGCATCACCGGCGCCAGCTCGGACCGGCAGTTCCGGTTCGGCATGCGCGTCGTTTTTTAGCGACGGGATTGGCTTTGCATTATCAGGCGTGAGCCTTCGGGCTCACGCCTTTTTTGTGCCTCACTTGACATTCGCCGCCGCCGGCAATCTAAGAAGCGAGAGGTTCAGATTGACGCTGTGATCCGGAAAAGGGGTGCAGTCATGCAACTGAGAGGCAGTCCGTCGAGATTCTTCTCTGGCCTGCTGGTCGTGTCCGCCGTCCTGGGATTGGCGGTCCCGGCCGCGCGCGCAGGTGCTGTATGGATCGATCGTTGAAACGATTCAGGACCAGAGCGGCGCGGTTGTTCCCAAGGCAACCGTAACCATCACCAACAAGGCCACCGGGCAGACGCGCGAGGCGGCGTCGGACGACGGCGGGCGCTTTTCGCTGCTGAACGTCACGGCGGGCCTATACGATTTAAAGGTGTCGGCGCAGGGATTTCGCACCACCACAAAAACCGATATTGAAGTCACCATCAACACCGTAACGCGCGCGGACATGCGCCTTGAAGTGGGCGCGGTGACCGATCAGGTTACTGTTCAGGCGGCCGCCATTGCGCTTCAGACCGACAAGTCCGACTTGCGGCACGAAATCACGGGACAGACGATCCAGAATCTGCCGCTCCCCGGCTACCGCAACTATCAGAGCTTAATTGCACTCGTGCCCGGCGCCTCGCCGCCCGCGTTTCAGAACGCCGTGGTCGACACGCCCGGACGCGCTCTGCGTTCCTTCGTCAACGGCACCGCCACGAACAACAACAACACGCTGGTGGACGGCGCGGTCAATATCAATATCTGGCTGCCGCACCACGTGGCCTACGTGCAGCCGGTCGAGTCCATCGAGACGGTAAACATCACCACCGGCAGCTTCGACGCCGAGCAGGGCATGGCCGGCGGCGCCGCTGTCACCCTGGCCACCAAGTCCGGCACCAACACCCTGCACGGCACGGGTTGGTGGTTCCACAACAACCAGCATTTCAACAGCGACCCGATCTACTTCCGCGCCGCCGGCTACAAAAAGCCGCTCTCGATTCTCAACATCTTCGGCGGCAACATCGGCGGTCCGATCAAGAAGGACAAGCTGTTCTACTTCTTCAACTTCGAGCGCACCACCGAGCGCACCGGGTATTTCGGCAACTACTCGGTTGCCCCAGCCGACTTCCGGGCCGGCAACTTCAGCAGGTTCACCCAATACTCGGTAGTCTATGACCCGGCGACCGCTCCCCAATCCAACGCGGGCGCCCGCACGCCTTTCCCGAACAACACCGTCCCGCAGGCGCGCTGGAATCCCATCTTCCCCAACATTTACAAGGATGTTCCGCTGCCCAACCAGGTCTCCCCGACCGACCCGTTGAACCTTGGCGGCAATTACGGCGTTGGCGGCGTCCTGAAGCTCAACCGCAACCAGTACGACACCAAGATCAACTACAACCTCTCGCAGAAGTGGGCCGTGTGGGGCAAGTACAGCCGCATGGACGCTCCGGTCCAGGGCAAGTACATTTTCGGCGATCTGGGCGGACCGTCTCTCGGCACCGAGGGCTTCGGCGATACGACCACCCAACTGCTGACCACGGGATACACCCACACCTTTTCGCCCACCTTCCTGATGGATGGCGTCTTCGGATACACCCGGATGGACCAGGTGGTCGGCATCCCGAACGTGGACAAGAACATCGGTCTCGATGTCTGGAAGATCCCGGGCACCAACGGCGGCAAACAGTACGCCAGTGACACCCGTTATGGCGGCGCGCCGGTTGTGACCGGTTACGGGTTCGACTACGTCGGAGTGGGCGCCACGTGGGCGCCTGTTTGGCGTCGCGAGCGGGCCTATACCTACCAGACTAACTTTTCAAGAATCCGCGGGGCGCACGAGTTCCGCTGGGGCTTCGAGGCACGCCGCCTGGAATTGAACCACTGGCAGCCGGAAACCGCCAATCCGCGCGGCAACATCACTTTCGGTGCGGGGACCACGTATATCCCGGCCGACAGCAAGCGGGGCTCCGCCAATTCCTATGCGGCGGCTCTGCTGGGGCTGGTAGGCAGCTACAACAAGTCCATCCAGTTCTTCGAGATGAAGACCCGCGAATGGCAGTTGGCCTGGTACGTGCGCGACCGCTGGCAGGCCACCCGCCGCCTGACGGTGAACCTGGGGCTGCGCTACGAATACTACCCGCTCATCAACCGCGGCGACCGCGGCATCGAGCGCTGGGACCCTTACACCAACATCGTCTACTTCGGCGGGCTCGGCTCGACCCCGCGCGATGTCGGCGTCAAGGTCAGCAAGAAGCTCTTCGCTCCGCGAATCGGCCTGGCCTATCGCGTGGGTGACAACTGGGTCATGCGCGCCGGCTACGGTATCACCTACGACCCGCTTCCCTTCGGCCGGCCGTTGCGCGGCCTCTATCCGGCAACCATCACCGGTTCCTGGAACCCCACGGTCACTACCTACGGCTGGTTCAACACGGTCGATCAGGGTATCCCGGACATCGTCACGCCGGATGTCAGCAAGGGCCAGGCGACATTGCCCGTGAATCTCGACATGGGCCCGCGCAGCCCGTGGGGCGGCATGCTGCACCGGGGCTACATCCAGAGCTGGAACGCCACCATCGAGCGCAAGCTCCCCTTCGACATGGTCGGCAGCGCCGCCTATGTCGCCACCCGCACCATCCACCAGTTGATGGACATCAACATCAACACGATCGGCCCGGGCCTGGGCGCCACCACCGCCAACCTCCCGCTGGCCAAGGCCTACGGCCGCACCATCGGCGCGAACATGTGGGACGGGTGGGGCTACGGCGCCTACGACTCGCTCCAGGCGACGGCGCAGAAGAACTTTACCCACGGCTTGTTCCTCAGGGGCAGCTACACCTTCGGCAAGGCGCTCAACATGGCCGATGAAGACGGATGGGCCGGTCTCCGGCTCTGGAACTGGGGGCCCATGATCCGGCGCAACTATGGGCCGGCGGGCTACGACCGCACCCAGCAGTTCGTCACTGCCTGGAACTACGAACTCCCGTTCGGCAAGGGCAAGAAGTTCGCCATGGACAACAAGGCCGCCGACTTCGTCCTCGGCGGCTGGAAATTCGTCGGCTCCTTCACCGCCTATTCCGGCACGCCGTTCTATGTAAGCGGCACCGGCACCTCGCTCCAGTGCATCGGCTGCACGCAGACGGGCGACCAGATTGCACCGGTCAAGAAGCTCGGCGGGAAGGGCCCGGGCAACCCGTACTACGACCCGATGAGCTTCCGCGATCCGCTCTTCAGTTTCAACGCGGCCGCCCCGGTCTACCGGCCCGGCAACACCGGCTGGGGCATTCTCCGGGGCCCCGGATACTGGCGCATCAATCCG
>JAUYBU010000555.1 GCA_030693045.1 Bryobacterales bacterium
GGTTCGCTCTCGCACTCAGAATCGATATCGCAAGCTGATTTGCAGCACCCGCTCGCCGCTCTTTGAGCTTACCTTCCCGAAAGTGCCGCTCGTCGGACTCGTGGTCGCGCCGCCCCAGTTGGGGTGATTCAGCCAGTTGAACTTGAGGATGTGCGTGCGGTCAAAGTCCGACAGACCGTAGTTCCAGATGCGAACCGGCACCAGACTGCTAAGGCGTCGTCAATAAATAAAGGTAGCATCTAGATCAGAATAGAGATATACTTGCGTCGAGATGGAGAATGAAGAGAGTTCTCTGCGGCGGAAGTTCTCTAAACACAGCGACTTAAGTAATTGCGCATAATCGCCGGAGAGTTTCGTTGCGGCCGGTCCATTGATCGAACTCCGCTTCGACTGCGGCGATCACAGCGTCCAACTTTGGAAAGTAGCGATTGTGCACGCAAAGGCGCCGCGTCAGCTTCCAGACTCGCTCGATCGGATTTAACTCGGGACTGTAGGGCGGCAGGTAATCCAGTGCAAAGTCATCGGCGTGTTCTTCTCTCCATTGCTTATGAAGCCTGGCGTGATGGTATTTGGCGTTGTCGGTGATCACCACCACGCGGCGGCCGGTGCGGATGCTGGTGCGCCGGAGGCTTTTCATGAAAGCAAAGAAGGTCGCGCCGTTGAACTTGTCTGTCTCGCGGCAATACTGAAACCTCCCGTCCCGCAGTCGCACCGCGGCAAAGTACCCCACGCTGCGCCGCGTGGGGGCGTGCAGCAAAACGGGGTCCTTGGTTTCCGGCGGGATCCACATCTGGCAGCGGGAGCCATGCTGCTGGAAGTGGACTTCGTCGGTGGCCCACAGATCCACCGCCTGGTCGGCCATCAGCGCTTGGAGTTTTTTTTATGCTCTTTCTGCCGTGCGGGGTCTGCTTGGGCAATGCTGGGGCGCGGCTTGCGCAACCGAAAGCCCAACTGCCGGAACAGACGCTGGCATTGCCGAACCCCCAGGTCGATCCTATATTCCCGCTCAATCCAGGCGGCCAGCGTCTTTCCGTCCCAGAGATTGCTTCCCAAGCCCGCCTCTCGCGGCATATGGCGCAGAACGGCGTTGATCTCCTGGAGTTGCTGCGCGCTCAGTCGCCTGGGCCGCCCGGACCGCTCGCCCTCCAGCAGTCCGGCCAAGCCCATTTCCTCAAACTCATGCACCCAGTACTCTACCGTCCTGGGAGCGTCTCCCAACAGCTTCGCCACCTCCGGGCAGGTCATTCCCTGCGCCACAAGCAGCACGCCGTGGAGTCGATGGTCATAGCGAGATTCTTCCGAGCGCCGGATCTCATCCTGCAGGCCGAGAACAATGGTTGCCGAGTCCGCGATGCCAAGTGGTCTCATGTCTCCATGAGATCACAATTCTTTAACATGCGCAATTACTTATGACGCTGTGTTTAAAACTCCCGGCTGTAGTGAGAACCCGGCAGGGTTCGCGCCACTACTCTGGCAGGAGTTGACCGCCGCTTGCTAACGCGTGCGGCTCGGCGACCGAATCGCGCCCGTCGGAAGGCGCCCGGCGCCGGGTTGGAGGCCGGCATGAAGATTCTGTTGCTGGAAGGAAATCCGGATGATGCGGCTTTGGCGAAGGAAGCCATCCTCGAAATCGAAGAAAGCCGGCGATGGCGCAGATGGGTGCGCCACATCGACCTGGTGCATCTCGAGCGTCTCGATGATGCAACTGCTGTGCTGGCCCAGGAGCGGTTCGACGTGGTTCTCGCCGGCGACGCGCTGCCGGATGCTTGCGGCCTCACGCCTCTGCTGTCGCTGCGCGCGCAAGCGCCGGAAGCGGCGGTGATCCTTCTGATCTCCGGCCGGGACGACGCCTTGGCCCTGAGCGCCATGCGGGAGGGCGCCGAGGATTGCATCCCCAAGGAGGAACTCGATTGCGCTCCGCTGGCGCGCGCCTTGCGCAACGCCGTCGAACGCCGCCGCCGTGGGGCTGCCTTGCGCAGCGTCATCCTGCTGGACGCCGAGACCGGCCTGTACAATCGCAACGGGTTCATGGTGGCGGCCGGCCGCGACTGCAAGCTTGCGCGGACGCTGCGCCATTCCGCCTGGCTGGTGGTTGCCGCGCTCGGCGGCGCGGACCAGACAATGGATGCCGCACTACCCGCACCGGTGGAACTGGCCGAACTTCTTCGCCTCTCGTTTCCCGACACGGATGTGATCGCCCGGCTGGAGGAGCGCCGTTTCGCCGTTCTGTCGCTGCGCGGGGAAAGCGAAAACGTTTCCGTCCCGATCGCCGCCCTGCGCCGCCGGGTTTGGCTGCGCAACCGATTGGGGCGGGGAGAGCCTCCACTGTCGGTACAGGTTGGGACGGCGGCCCAGGGCCTCTCGGGAGATCTGTCGATCGAAGAACTGCTGGATGTGGCCCAATCCTCGCTGTGCGAGAATGGGCCCAGCGAGCCGCAGGTTTTGGAAGGTGCGCGGCGCGCCAGCGCGTGAAAATCGCTCTCGACTCGACCTACAGCCTCGATCCGTTGCCGACAGGCGTGTCGGTCTACTCGCGCGAAATCCTCTTCGGGCTGGCGGCGGCCCATCCGGAAGTCGAGTTCTTGCATTGCTTGCGGCCGCACCGGATTGTGAGGTCCTTGCGGGAGCGCCTGCCCGCGAACTGCCGAAGACGTTTGTTGTTGGAGTCGAGCCGCTTCGGCGCGGCGGCGGTTTTCCACGGCCTCAATCAGCGGCTGCCCGAGGCGCGCCAGAAGCGCGCGGTGGCGACCTTTCACGATCTTTTCGTGCTGAGCGGCGACTACTCGTCGGCGGAATTCCGCACACGATTCGCCGAACTGGCGCGCCAGACCGCCGGCCGCGCGGACCTGCTGATCGCCGTCAGCCAGTTCACGGCGGCGCAGTTGCGGGATCTTCTCAACGTGGAAGCCGGCCGCATTCGCGTGATCCCCCACGGCGTGAGACCCCCCGCGCCTGACGCGGCCTTGAACACGCCGCGCGGGAGAATCGTTCTGCATGTCGGGGCGATTCAGCGGCGCAAGAATGTCGCGCGGCTGGTGGAAGCGTTCGAGCGGATGACGCCGGGATGGCGCCTGGTCCTGGCCGGATCGGCCGGCTACGGCGCCTCCGAGATTCTGGCGCGGATCCAGGCCAGCCCCCGCCGCGCCGATATTGAACTGGCCGGCTACGTCTCCGATTCGCGGCTGGCGCAACTCTATGCGCGCGCCGCCATCTTTGCTTTTCCGTCGCTCGACGAGGGTTTCGGAATGCCGGTGCTGGAGGCGATGGCATGGGGCGTCCCAGTGATCGCCTCCAACGGTTCGGCGCTGAAGGAAGTCGCGGGCGACGCAGCCCTGTTGGTGGATCCGCGGGACGCCAACTCGATTGCCGGGGCGCTAAACGCGCTGGCTGAGGATTCCAGTCTGCGGGAACGGCTGGCAGGGTTGGGGCGCGCCAGAACCGCGGAGTTCACTTGGGACGCCGCTGTTCGAAGCACCTGGGCCGCATACTGCGAGCTGTTTTGACTAGCGCGACTCGTCCTCAGTCGAGATCTTTAGCGCTTTCAGGAATTTGTGGTCCTGTGAGGTCCACTTGATTTTGCCCGCCGAACTAAACCTCCGCTTCACCGGAGGCGGTTCGAGATCCAATTCGGATTCCGCGAACTCGACCCCCTCCCCTTGCTCCTCCGGTTCGTCGCTGGCATCGTCCCGTTTGTTGAATCCGATGGTCGCCTCGAGAACCAGGAATACGTCGTAGCCGGCGCGCTTGATCTCGCCGATTGCCGCGGCGATGCGATCCGAATCCGAGAGCGATTCGTTGATCGCGCTCCCGAGTTCCTGCATCAACTCCTTTAATCGGTCTTCCAAGTTACGCCCCTTTCCTCCGGGTCGCTCTTAGCATACCACCCTCTCTTCTTGGATGCCCCGAGACAGGTCCGGGTTCCGGCTTTCCATTCCCGTTCCAGACCTCCACTCTCCTTATCGGCGTTCCGGGCGGTTCTCATCAACCATTGTCGGCCGCGCCATCCCTCCGCGTGTCGCTATACTATGAGAGTCGGAAGCGCGCCGTCAAGCCCGGCCATCACCTTTTTTAATGCGGTCCATCGTCAAACAATTTTTCCGCCACGTGGTCCCCAGCGTCATCCGCCCGCTCCACATCCTTTGGAACGAGGTGATCGGGTTCCTGTTCCTGGTCTTCGCCGCGGTCCCGATTCCACGCACCTGGAAAACCTGGCGGCAGTATGAGCAGACCGGCGAGGGCCTTTTCAACATCATCCTTTCGCTCGTCTTCATCCTGATCATGGCAGGTTTCGGCATCGGTTCGTTTCAGCGCGCACGCAAGATCTCGCGTTCGTGACCCCCGCCCTGGGCATTTTCTTCTCAGCGATAAACCTGCAAGCCGGAAATTGTTTCCGTAGAACGCCGTCATGCGAACCGCTCATTTCCGGCGCACGTGTGAAGTCCCTCTTCCGGTCTGCTCGCCGCTTCGCCACTGCAAAGATTATTGTTAAGCCCGCTTGATCCACCCTGGATGCGGGAACCGGCGGGCGAGCCGCCTTTTGGAACTGGAAATGCAAGAACGGATTCACCGGCCGTGACTCGAGTTGGGAGCCGAGGCGGCCGGGAAACTCTGGAAATCGTAACGGAGAAGACGCACATGTCATTTCCGAACAAGAAGCCCACGACCTACGAAGTGCTCGGGTCGCACGGCGTGAGTCGGAGAACCTTCCTGGACTTTTGCACGCGGACAACCGCCTTGATGGGGCTGGCCCCGGCGATGGTCCCTAGCGTGGGAAAGGCATTGCTGACACAGCCCCGAGTGCCGGTCATCTGGCTGCACGGCCTGGAAACGAGGTTGTGCGCGCGCTGGCTGAAGGCGGAATACGGCGCGCTCGCCACGGCCGACAGCGGCAGGTGGGACACCGCGACCTGGACGCGCACCCCCGCCAAGGGTTTCGGCTTTACGGAAGCGCCGCGGGGCGCCTGCGCCCATTGGATCCGGATCGGCTCCGACAAGAAGATCGCGAACTATCAGATCGTCGTTCCGTCCATTTGGAACGCGTCTCCGAAAGACGGTGCGGGAAAAGAGGGTGCGTACGAATCGGCGCTGCTCGGCACTTCTCTTGCGGACTCCGGCAAACCGCTGGAGATTCCGCGCACAATTCATGCTTTCGATCCCTGTCTGGCGTGTGCCACTCACGTTGTCTCGAACGGCGGGCGCACGCTGGCAGAGGTAGTGGTTCGGTAACCGATGCCGGAAGCTCCCATTCTGGTTTTGGGCATCGGCAACACGTTGCTCATGGATGACGGGGTTGGCGTGCGGTTGGTCGAGGAATTCCGCAGGCTCGGCACTCTCCCTGCGGATGAGGTGGAGTTCCTGGATGGCGGCACGCAAGGCCTGTCGCTATTGGGCCGCTTGGCCGGGCGTCGCGCCCTGGTGATCCTGGACGCGGTGAAGTTGGGCGCGGCGCCCGGCACTGTGCATTGTCTGACGCTCGAGCAGGCGCTCTACTCCGGCTCTCGCCCTGCCACCGACGACGAAGGCAACGCCGGGGAGTTGTTGCGGATGGCGATGATGCTGGGGGACCTGCCGGACCGCGTGGCGGTCATCGGCGTGGAAGCCGCCAGTCTGGAAACCGGGCTGGGGCTGTCGGAACCGGTGCGGCAGGCTATGCCGGCGGCCATGGACGCGGCCCGCGAGGCCATTACAGCGGCAAGATCTCCTCGCGAACCGGGTCGAACTTGATGCGGCGCTTCTGGACGTAGGCGATGTTGCCCAGGTGCGACGCCTGCGCCGAACGGTGGCCGATGTAGACGTCGCCGTTGGGCAGTTTGCGGGTGCGGCAACAGTCCAGGAAGTTCTCGACGTGCTCGATGGTCTGGTCTTTCGGGCTCTTCACGACGGTGGGCTTGGCGCCCCTGCCCGCGGGCGTGAATTCGAACTGCCCGCGGGTGATGAACAGCTTGCCCTCGGTGCCGCACATCTCGACGCCGGCGCCGGTGATGCCCGGGGCGAGCGTGGCTTCGAACGTCGCCGTCCAGTTGGCCGGATACTCCAGGAACACGCAGATGGTGTCGGGCGCGGTGCGGCCATCCTTATATTGATAGACGCCGCCCGAGGCCACCGCCGAAGTCGGATTGTCCTGCTCCATGAACATGTGCACCACGTCGATCCAGTGCGTGAACAGGTCGGTTATCTGCCCGCCGCCGAAATCCAGGTAGGCGCGGAAATTGAAGTACTGTGGCGGATCCCATTCGCGCCATTTCACCGGCCCCAGGTAGCGCGCCCAATCCAGGTTCGACGGCCGCTCCGTCAGCGGGGCCTTCATCAGGTGCGCGCCGTTGCCGTGCCACCACGTGCGCGCCAGCGTGATCTTGCCGAGCTTGCCCGTCTTGACGTACTCGTCCCGCGCCTGAATGTAGTGCGAGCCGGAGCGCTGCTGCATGCCCACCTGGCAGATGCGATTGCCGACCCGCGCGGCTTTCACGATGGCCGGGCCTTCTTCGATCTTCAGCGTCAGCGGCTTCTCGCAATAGACGTCCTTGCCGGCGTTGAGCGCGTCGATGGCCGTCAGCGCGTGCCAGTGGTCGGGCGTGGCGATCAGCACGGCGTCGAGTTGCTTCATCTCGAGCAGTTTGCGGTGGTCGCCGAAACTCTTCGCCTCGGTGGCGACCTGTTTGGCGCGGTCGATCCGCTCGCCGTAAACGTCGCACACGGCGGCGACATTCACCTGCTCGGTCTTGACGAACGTGCCCATCACGCTGCGCCCGCGCCCGCCGCAACCGATCAGCCCGAGTTGAACCCTGTCGTTGGCGCCGACGACGCGCGAATAGGATCCAGCCGTCATCGAGACCGCCGCGGCGCGCACGAAGTTCCGGCGGTGAAGCGTCAGTTCAGCCATAAGCCGCAATTATAGCTCGCCGGCCGCTTCTATTTCGCGGTCTCTCCGCGCTTACGCTTCCAGCCCGCGGAACTTCTCGTAAGCGGCGTCCCAGCCGGCGCTCGAGCGCGGTTCCAGCACCGTGACCTCGAAGCTGCGCTTCACCACTTCGCGCGCTTCCTTCAAACCCGACAGCACGCCCGCGCCCATGGCCTGCACCAGGATGTTGCCCGCCGCCGTGGCCTCCGACGGACCGGCCACCACCGTCCGCCCCGTCGCGTCCGCCACGAATTGGTTGAGCAGTTGGTTCTTCGAGCCGCCGCCCACGATGTGGATCACGTTGATACGGCGGCCGATCAGCGTTTCCAGGCTTTCGAGCACCTGGCGATAGCGCAGCGCCAGGCTTTCCAGAATCGCGCGGCTCATCTCGCCGGGTTCGGCCGGCGCCGCCTGGCCGGTCTGGGCGCAGTAGCCGGCGATGCGCTCGGGCAGGCCGCCGGGCTCGAGGAACGCGTCCGGCCGGATGATGGCCGAGAACGGCCGGGCATCGGCCGCCAGCGCGGCAAGTTCGGCGTAGCTGTACTCGCGGCCCGCCAGCGCCCAGGCCCTGCGGCACTCCTGCAACAGCCACAGGCCGGCGATATTTTTGAGCAACCGGATCTTGCCTTCGGCGCCGATCTCGTTGGTGAGCGTGAGTTCGAGAACCTTGTCGTTGATGACCGGCTCATCGAGTTCCAGGCCCATCAACGACCACGTTCCGGAGCTGATATAGCACCAGTCGCCGCCCTCGGCGGGAACCGCGGCCACGGCCGCCGCCGTGTCGTGGCACGCCGTCGCGTAGACCGGAACGTCCCCGATGCCGGTCGCCTCGGCGACTTCGGCGAGCACCGGCCCGAGCAGCGTCCCGGGCTGCACGATTTCCGCGAGGATCGACGCCGGCAGGCCGAACTTGTCCAGCAGTTCCGTGGCCCAGCGTTTCTTCGCCGGGTTGTACATCTGCGACGTCGAGACGATCGTCAATTCGGATTTCGCCACGCCCGTCAGCCAGTAGTTGAACAGGTCCGGCATGAACAGCAGCCGTCCGGCCGCGCCGAGCGCGGGCGAGCCGGCCAGGTGAATCGCCAGCAATTGAAAAAGCGAATTGAACTGCATGAACTGGAGGCCCGTGTGCGCGAAGATCTCGGGCTTGGGGACCATCGAGTACGCGCGCTCCATCATGCCGTTGTTGCGCGCGTCGCGATAGTGGCGCGGATTGTCGATCAGCGCGCCATCGGCGCCCAGCAGGCCGAAATCGACGCCCCAGGTGTCGATGCCGATGCCGTCCAGCTTCAACTTCCGCTCGCGGCCGGCGATGCGGAGCCCCTCCAGAATCTCGTGGAACAGACGGAACGTGTCCCAATACAGGCCCGTGGGCACGCGCACCGGCGTGTTCGGGAAACGGTGCAGTTCTTCGAGAACCAGTTTGCCGCCGGCGATTGTGCCGAGCATGGCGCGGCCGCTTTCCGCGCCCAGATCGATTGCCAGGTAGTGTTTCATGATGCGATCTCGATGATGATTTTGCCGACTCCGTCGGCGTACTCGACCAGCGTGTCGAACGCTTCCGGCGTCCGCTCGAGCGGGTACCGGTGCGTGATCATCGCGTCGGAAATGCGCCCCGCCTGAATCAGCGCCATGGCCGTTGGGCCGCTGTGGCGCGAGCGGCGGACGGTCTGAATCCGGATCTCCCGGTTCATCGCCGTGTGCAGGTCGATGGTGAGATCCGGCTCGACGGGGATTCCAATCAGCACGAACTGCCCGCCGCGCCGCGCGATCTTCATGCCCCAGTTGATGGTCTCCATCATGCCGGCGGCGTCCATGACGAAATCCACGCCGCGCCCGCCCGTGGCATCCAGAATCGTGTCGCAGACGGATTGGGTCAGGCTGTGGATGCCGACGTCCGCGCCCATCCTGAGGCCCAGCGCGACGCGATGCGCCACTTTGTCGGCGACGAAGATCTTCGACGCGCCCGCCAGCCTGGCCACGGCCACCGAGAGCATGCCGATGGGCCCCGAACCCAGCACCGCCACCGTATCGCCCAGGCGTATCCCGGCAAGTTCCATTACGTGGAGAATGATGGAGAGCGGTTCCGCCACCGTCGCCTGCGCGTCGCTCACGCCGGCGGGCGCCGGAATGAGGTTGTGCGCGGGCATCACGCCGTATTCGCGGAACAGTCCGTTGGTCGGCGACGAACCCAGGAAGCGGCAACCCGGGCAGAGATTCTGGTTGCCGCTCATACACCATTCGCAATGCCCGCAACCGATGGCCGGTTCGACGAAAACGCGCTCGCCAATCCGCGATTCCGGCACTCCCTTGCCGACGGCAACCACCTCGGCCACCGGCTCGTGGCCCAGGATCTGCGGCAACACGCAGATGTTCCCGCCAATGCGACCGTCCAGAAACCAGTGCAGGTCGCTGCCGCAGATTCCCACTGAGCGGACTTTGAGCAGCACCTCGCCCGGGCCCGGATCGGCCGGCTGTGGCAGTTCGACAACTTCGAGTTTTCGTGGCGCAACCAGGTGGATAGCTTTCATGGGGTCAGACTCCGTAGTATATCGCCCGCGCCCCCGCCCCTGCCGCGCCGCGCGGGGGCTACTCGACCACCCGCGCCGAAAGCGCCACCACCACGGCGTCGTTCGACCCGTCGACGCTGGCCTTTCCGACAAGAACTTTCTGACCCTCTTTCACGTCGAGGTCGGTGTTGATGGCGCTCTCATGGAATTGCCACTGGATCTTGCCGTTAGCGTCCGTGCCGGAGGCGAAGGGCAGCCGCGCTCCCGACCGCAGGCGGTCGATCCGGATCGCGCGGCCGGTGGCCGCCGCCTCGATCTTCGCCTGCCCGAACCTCAGTTGGAGAATCATCCGCGGAGCCTCGGCGGGCGCGCCGGGCTGCACTGGCGCCATTCCGGCGGTTTCGCCCCCTTCGCCGTCGCGCGTGCGAACGACCATCGTATCGATGAGGCGGTAGCTCTGAAAGCCCAGACCGGTTTTCAGTTGGCGCGCCAGGGCTTCGAATTCCGCCGGCAGCGCGGCGCCGCGCCCGCCCGGCCCCGCCGCGGCGATGATATAGACCGTCACCTCGATGTTGGCGGGAGCCGGGGATGGCACGTCCAGCCGCCGCACGGCCACTTCCGCCGCCTCGACTTCCTCTCGCGAGCCGCTCAGCGCCAGGACGCGCAGAGTCGTCTCGGGCTGCGCGCGCACACCGAAAACGGAAATCAGGCCCGCCAGTCGTTGCACGTCGATATGGCGCACGTCGATGATACGCTGCACCTTCTGCGGTTCGCGCGGTTTCTCGGGCGCTTGTTGGGCGCTGGCGACGGGCAACAGCGCCGCAAGCAGCAGGCACATACTTCTCATGATTCGTTTCATCATCGTCTCCCTGTTACTAAAGACTTCCCGGAGCCGCGAAACGTGGAGGCGGTTTTGTCACGCGCCCGGGCGGTAGTCGTGCGGCGGCTGCGTCTGCGTCCGGGGCTCGACGCGCGCCGTCTTCAGATATTCTTCGAGTCGCGCCAGCACCTTGGGATTGGCGGCGCCTACATCGCGCGTTTCTCCGATGTCGTCCTTGAGGTTGTAGAGTTCGAGAGGCGCGTTCGGCTTCGGCCGCACGGCTTTCCAGTCGCCGTTGCGAGCGGCCTGCATCGGGGTCTCCTTGAAGAACGTGCCGTCCTTGCCGTTGTAGCGCGGCAGTTCCCAGTACAGAAACTCGTGCTGCTTCTGCCGGCTGCTGTCGCCGAACAGAGTGGGCAGAATCGAGTAGCCGTCGGTGTTGGCAGGCGCTGTGGCGCCGGCGAGTTCCGCGGCGGTGGCCATGAAGTCCACGTGCATCCAGGGCTGATGGGTAACGACGCCGGGCTTGATGCGCCCGGGCCAGCGCGCGATGAACGGCACGCGGATGCCGCCCTCGTAGAGGTTCTGCTTGAATCCGCGGAAGGGGCCGAAGCTCTTGAAGAAATCGTCGCTGCGGATGCGGCTGGCGCCGCCGTTGTCGGAGGTGAAGATGAACAGCGTGTCGCGTTCCAGTCCCAGTTCCTTGACCAGCGAGACGATGCGGCCGACGTCCCGATCCATGCGCGTGATCATCGCGGCGTAAGCGGCGTGCGGATACTTCTGGAATCCGTAGTGCCCGCGCGAGTCGTTCAGTTTGTCGTCTTCCGAGAACTTGCCGCGGTATTCGGCCAGCGAGTCCTCGGGAACCAGCAGTTCCCAGTGCGGAACGGTGAATGGCACGTAGCAGAAGAACGGATTGCTCTTGTTCCGCCGGATGAAGTCGAGCGCCTTGCCGGCGATGGCGTCGTGCGAGTAGGTTCCATGTCCGCCGTTTTCATTCCCTGGGAGCATTACCTTCCGGTCGTTGTGGAACAGGTAGCGCGGGTAGTACCAGTGCGCGTGAACCTGGTGCAGGTAGCCGAAGAACTCGTCGAAGCCATGCTTCCACGGCACTCCCTCGGTGCCGATGTCACCCAGTCCCCACTTGCCGAACATGCCCGTGGCATAGCCGGCCTTCTTGAGAACGTCGGCGACCGTGGTCTCTCCGGGCAGAATCGGCACGCCGCCGGGATTCGAGCGGATGGGCGTGTGGCCCATGTGCAGTCCGGTCATAAGGACGCTGCGGCAGGGCGCGCACACGGTGCAGCCGGAGTAGCCGTCGGTGAAACGCATGCCGTCGGCCGCCAGGCGATCGATGTTGGGCGTGCGGATCTTCTCCTGCCCGTAGGGGCCGACGTCGCTATAGCCCAGGTCGTCGGCCATGATGTAAACGATGTTCGGTTTGCGCGCGGGAGCGGCAGTGAGCGTCGCGGTCGAGGCCGCCAGAAACTCGCGTCGGGTGGTCATGGCTTTGATCTTAGATCAAAGTCGCAGTTCGTGGCCGGCGGCCCGCATGCCGTCGATGATGCGCTGGCGGATGAGGCCGGCTTCGGCCGCGGCCAGAGTGCGGCCGGGCGCGGCGATGGTCAGGCGGAACGAGACGCTCTTGACGCCATCGGGCAACGGCGGGCCGAAGTACTGCCGGACGAATTCGATCGATTCCAGGTCCGCGCCGGCCAGCGCCGCGAGCTTCTTCTCGATGTCGCCGGCCAGTTCGCGCAATGGCGCCACCACCGAGAGATCGAATGCGCTGGATGGGAAGCGATGGATCGGTGTGTAGCGCTTCTCGACGTGGCGCAGGCGGTCCATTTCGCGGAGATCGATATCCAGGATGGCCGCGCGCCCGGCTTCCACCATCGACGGGTGCAATTCGAACAGGCGGCCGGCGCGCGCGCCGCGCCACACCAGTTCGGCGACCCGCGCCGGATGTTCGAACGCCCGGGCCTCCGCCGGCCGCGCTTCGGCGCCCGGCATCAGGCATTCGGCCAGCCGTTTCAGCTCGACGATGCCGTCGTGGCCGTCCTCGCGGCTGTAGAGCGCCGCAACCAGGTGCGGAACTTCGTCGGGCAGTTCGCCGCCTTCGCGTTTGTGGATCTCGCAGCCGATCTCGAACAGCCGGAACCGCTCGAAATGCTTCGCGTTTTCCGAGATGTTTCGCCAGATGTTCGGAACCAGGCTCAGGCGCATCAAGCCCTGCTCTTCCGAAATCGGGTTGGCGACAGCCAGGTGCTCCCGCGGATCGAAGCCGAACTTCCGCGCCAGCTCTTCGCTCACGAACGAGTAATTGTAGACTTCGGAAAAACCCTGCGCGGCGGCCAGGTCGCGCACCTGGTGATGGAATTTCCGTTCCTCGTTCGCCGGCGGCACGCGCGCGGGCAGCAGCGGCGCCCGCGGCGGAATCGTGTCGTAGCCGACCATGCGGCCGATTTCTTCGACCAGGTCGTCCTTGATCGAAACGTCGCGCGTGGCCCGCCAACTCGGCACGCTGACCGAAAAAACGCCGGAAGACGCCTGGCTGACGCCGAAATCCAGGCTTTCAAGAATGTCGCGCACCTCCGCCTGCTCGATCGGCCGCCCCAGCTTCCGCACCAGCCAATCCATTGGCAGTGTGATCGGCTGAGGCGCCGAGAGTTCCTTCCGGCAGTCCTCCAGGCCTCCGGTGATCCGGATGCCCGGCGAGACCATCTCGAACAGTTCGACGGCGCGCGCGAGACCGCGCACGGTGTTGACCGGGTCCTGCGACTTCTCGTAGCGTATCGAGGCGTCGGTGCGCAGCTTCAACTTCACCGACGTTTTGCGGATGTTGGAAGCGTGGAAGTTGGCGCTCTCGAGAACCACGCGGGTGGTGGTATCGACGATGCCAGTGTCCAGACCGCCGATGACGCCGGCGATGGCGACCGGCCCGCGGCGGTCGGTGATGGCCAGGTTAGTCTCGTCGAGTTCGTATGACTCCTTGTTCAACGCGACGATCTTTTCGCCCTGGCGCGCCCGTCGCACGACAATCGTTCCGCCCTCCAGCGCCGCGGCGTCGAAGGCGTGCATCGGCTGCGAAATTTCGGCCAGGATGAAGTTCGTCACGTCCACAATGTTGTTGATGGGGTTCAGCCCGAT
>JAUYBU010000609.1 GCA_030693045.1 Bryobacterales bacterium
TGCGGTCAGCATGCCCCGCGGCTTGCGCCAGCCAGTCCAAATATGCCGCGAGGCGTTTCTCTTGTGGTGCTGGCGCTGGGGTTTTGGCAGCCACGAAAACATTTTAGCACAGTTTTGTTGTTTATGACACAGTAGAACTACATCGCCGCCCTGGATGTCCATCACGCCCGCGTCTTCGGCCGCTGCGAATCGACCACGGGCATCGCCCCATTTGACCGGCTCGTCGAACAGGTCATGACTCGGCCCGCCTACAACGAGGCGCGCCGTGTGTTCTGGATCGTGGACAATGGTTCCTCTCACCGAGGGGCAGCTTCGGTCGCCCGCCCGCAGAGCAAGTTCCGACGCCTCACGCTCGTCCATGGGCCCATCCACGCCAGTTGGCTCAACCAGATCGAGATTTACTTCTCGATCATCCAGCGGAAGGTGCTTTCGCCCAACGATTTCGCCGGGTTGGACACTCTCGCGGAACGTCTGCTCGACTTTCAGTACTACTGGGAAGCGACGGCCAAACCCTTCCAATGGAAATTCACTCGCAGCGATTTGGCTATCTTGCTCTCGAAGTGCCCCACCAGCAACCGTGTCGCGGCCTGACCTCACCGCCAGAATACGTGAGCGAACTTCTGAACTGGAGTACTTAGCTCCGGTTTCGTTGTGCCCGGCACGCTTGGCTCAGCCTCGTTGAGTTGCTGTCTGAGGGGGCAGGGAGGAAATGAGAAAAACGGCTCCAACAGAGACGGGTAGATGTATAATCGTCGGTGGCCATGAGGCCAAAACGGAAATCCTGGTGCAGTATAACCCCTCAAGGAGGGCGACTATGGGCAAGCAGTGGTTAGTGTGTGTGCTGTGCCTGTTGTTTACGGCCGGCATCTCTTCTTTTGCGCAGACCGATCGCGGCGTGATCACCGGCACCGTAAGAGACGCGACGGGAGCCGTCGTGCCCGGCGCGCAGGTGACGGCGACGCACACCGCCACGAATACAGGCTTCAAGACGAACACCACATCATCGGGTGATTTCACCGCGCCCTCGCTGCCGGTGGGCGCCTACCAGGTGAGAGTCGAGAATTCGGGCTTCCGGACTCACATCCGGGAGAGCGTTGTGCTCACGGCGGGCAGCACAGCGCGCGTGGACGTACAACTGGAAGTCGGTGCTTCGCAGCAGACGGTAGAGGTCACCGCGAGCGCGCAGATGTTAATGACCGATACCGCCCGGGTTTCCTCGCAGGTGAGCAACACGCTGGTGAACCAACTGCCGGTGGTGGTGAGCGGAGGTGTGCGCAGTCCCTTCGACCTGGCGTCCATCACTCCCGATGTGACCGGCACCGGTTCCGACTTCCGGATCGCCGGCGGTACCGCGAACCACTTCGGCATGACACTCGACGGCGTCTCCCTCTCCATCTCGAGATCCGCGTCCGGGAGAGACTGGGTTGAGATCAACGCCCCCTCCGTCGAGAGCATCACGGAATTTGCCGTGGAGTCGGGCGGCTTCAAAGCCGAGTTCGGCCAGGCGTCGGGCGGTTCGGTGAGCTTCGTTTCCAAGTCGGGCACCAACGCGGTGCACGGGAGCGCGTACGAGTTCTTGCGCAACCAGGTCCTGGACGCGCGGGGCTTCTTCGGCGCCACCAAGCAGGTCTACAAGCAGAACAACTTCGGAGCCACCGTGGGCGGGCCGGTGTGGATTCCGAAGCTTTATAGCGGCCGGGACAAAACGTTTTTCTTCTTCTCCTATGAGGGGTTCCGCAACCGCGTGGGCGCCAGCCCGACACCTTACAGCATTCCTCCGCCGGAGTTCTTCACGGGCGACCTGAGGAACTTCGTCGACGCGAGCGGGAAGATGTACCAGATCTATGATCCAGGTACGCAGCGGCTGGTCGGCTCGACGTACGTGAGAGATCCGTTCGCCAACAACCAGATCCCTCAGAACCGGTTCGACCCGCTAGCGAAGGCGATCAACGCATACGTGCAGCCGCTATTGAAACCGAACGTTTCAGGGCTGGTTCCCGGCACCTCAGGCTATACCCGGAACAACTACGTTTCCTACGGGACTTCCATATCGCCACAGAACAAGTACAACTTCAAGGTTGACCAGGTACTAACGACGAATCACCGGCTCTCGTTCCTCTTTGGGCGTACACGGGATCTTGATGATTACGGCCCCGAGGGCGCTCCGGGCCTGCCCAAGCCGCTCAGTGGCAATCCGGGCTATAACCGGTCCGACGTCTACCGCTTGAGTTGGGACTACACGCTTTCACCCACGTGGCTGAACCGCTTCAACGTGGGCGTCAACAGGTGGCGGCAGAACCACGGGTCGTACGCAACCTACAAAGACGCTCCTCAGAGCGACGGCATTCCCACAACCAACGTGGGGTGGAAGGAGAAGGGGATCTGCATCCCCAACTACCCCGACTGCAACGCCAACTTCCCTCAAGTCGGCTTTGCCAACAGCGAGTTCACGACTTGGGGCGTGGCCGCCCCCAACGGTTCGGACAACAATGTCTTTGAGTTCAAGGACGACATGACCAAGAGCAGCGGCCCTCATACGTTCAAGTGGGGCTACATGTACAACCGTACCGATTACAACGGGTTCGGGCTGCAGAACATCGCCGGAAACATGACCTTCAACCGGCTCTCGACCTCGATCCCGCTGAACACCAACCAGGCGACCGGCGGGGGCAGTGCCTTCGCGGCATTCCTGCTCGGCAATGTGAGCGGCTACAGTCTCGACACGCCTCGCTATATCAACGCGCAGTGGCGCTATCACGCCATGTATTTCCAGGATGACTGGCGGGTGGGGCGCCGCCTTACGCTGAACCTCGGCCTGCGATACGAGTTCACCCTGCCCCAGAGGGTGGGCCAGGACCAGTACAGCGAACTGGATCTGGCGAAGCCGAATCCCGGTGCGGACGGAATTCCCGGGGCCCTCATTTTTGCGGGCCATGGCCCGGGCCGGGAGAATACCCGTACTCTGACCCCGACCTGGTGGGGCGCCATCGGGCCGCGGCTTGGATTCTCCTACGCCCTCGACAGCAAGACGGTCATACGGGGGTCCTTCGCGCGCAGTTTCGGACCCGTGAAGTCACCGGCCAACTCGACCCATAACCTCGGTTTCGTGATGCGGTTGACCAACAGCGACACCAGCCAGGGTCTGAGCCCGCTCTGGATCATGAAGAATGGCGCGCCGGCCTGGGAGATGCCGCCCAAGATCGATCCCTCGGTCGGAAACGGGCAGAACGCCCCGTATGGAAACGGGAAGGTGGGGACGCTTCCCTCGGATGAGATCTCAGTCACCTTTAACATCCAGCGCCAACTCACGGGGAACATGGTGGTGGAAGCCGGCTACAAGGGCATGGGGGTGGGGAAGATCCTCTCGAGTCTGCTGGCGTATGACCAGATCGACTTCCGTACTCTGCCTGCGAACCTTGACCCGTTCACCGCGTCGGGCCGCACCCTGCTGAACTCGATGATGGGGTCGGCCGCTGCCAACGCGGCTGGAATCAAGCCGCCGTTTTCGGCGTTCAACACGCTATGGGGCTCGGGCGCCACGGTGAGGCAAGCCCTCCGGCCCTTCCCGCAGTATTCTGGAATCGACACATATAATGGCTCGGGCGACCGACTCGGCCACCACACCTATCACTCGCTCATGCTCAAGTTCGAGAAGCGGTATTCCGCCGGCTTGACCTTTCAGGCATCCTATGTCCTCTCCAAGGCCATGGGGGACGTGGATGGAGGCGCCATGGACCACTATAACCGCAGATTGGAGAAGACGATCGAATCCAACGATCAGACCCACGCCGCGAAGCTGAGCTATGTGTACGAACTGCCTGTTGGACCCGCAAGGAAATATCTAAACAGCGGAGTGGCCTCGCGGATCGTCGGCGGCTGGCGCGCCAGCGCGAGCCACATGTACGTCAGCGGAACACCGATGTCTCTCGGCACGACCATCAGCTTCCCGATATTCGCAGCGGGCGGCAACCGTCCAACCATCAGCACTTACGACGGATGGCGGGGAGTCATCTCGGGAGAGAGGTTCGATCCCGCCCAGGACAGTTTCCTCCAGCCGGCCAGCTTCTTCGGTACGCAACCCACGGACAGGTTCGGCAACATGACGCGGTACAACCCGAAACTGCGCAGTATGCCGATCCTCAGTGAGGACATCTCCGTCTCCAGGAGCATTCGAATCAAGGAAGGAGTAGGCCTCGACTTTCGGTGTGAGGCATTCAACCTCTTGAACCGAATCCGGTTCGGCTCTTTGAGCGGTGGCAATTCGCTTCAGAATGCCAACTTCGGCCTGTGGCGCTCACAGTCGAATTCCCCGCGCCGCCTGCAATTGGTCTTGAAGCTTACCTGGTAGTCTGCCCCGTGGGCCGGTTTCGGCCGGCCCAACTGGATTTCACATCGGAGTTGACTCCTCGGCGGTTCTCTGATTCTTGAGAATCAGATCGCCTGTCTTTGCTGTACAGTTGGTCGACAAGGCAAACAATCGGGTCCGATGCTCCGGCCCGGAGGGCGGCCGTGGCTGGCAGAACCATCTGGCACGAAGACGGCTCCCGAAGGAAGCGAGCAACTGCCAGGGTCAAAGGAATGCGAATGGGGTATACTGATCCGGACCCCAGAGTCCAAAATGGGAAATCCGCTCATTATCGAGCCGGGGGATAGGGAGACATCATGAAGAAGTCCTTAGAGAAGTATCTTGGCCGACGTTCTTTCCTGAAATCGGCCGCGGGTCTGTCCGCGGCCACCGCCGCGGGAGTCGGCTTCTGGGCCGACAAGACCTTGGATGCCGCCGTTCAGAACACCAATCGAAGCTCTAGCCCCACGGCTCTTCGGATTACGGATCTGCGCGTGCTCACGATCGCGGGACGTTACCACATCATACGGATTGACACCAACCAGGGCATCTCGGGCCTCGGAGAAGTCCGGGATGGCGCCAGCAAGACGTATGCTCTATTCCTGAAGAGCCGCATTCTCGGGGAAAACCCTTGCAACATCGAAAAGATCTTCCGGAAGATCCGGCAGTTTGGAGGCACGGGCCGGGCGGCGGGTGGTGTCACCGCGATTGAGGAAGCCTGCTGGGACCTGGCCGGCAAAGCCTACAACGTTCCCGTCTATCAGATGCTTGGCGGCAGGTATCGCGACAGGATCCGGTGCTACTGCGACACTTCGCCGAGTGCGGATCCCAAGGTCTTCGCCGAGCAGATTAAGCGCCGCAAAGATCTGGGCTTCACCTGGTTCAAAATGGACGTCAGGACCAGTATACTGGCCGGCATTCCGGGAACGCTCGCACAGCCGCTTGGCTCTGATTTGGATTCGATCGCGCAGGCCCCCGGAAGGGGCGGCGCGGGAGCACAACCTCCCGGGCGAGGCGGCCCCGGAGCTCCGGGGAGGCCGGCGCGGGTGCCGGGCCCGGAGCACACCTTCACCGGGGTCGAGATCACTGACAAGGGAATCGCCCTCATGCAGGACTTCGTATCGGGCGTTCGTGACGTGATCGGATACGACGTTCCACTGTCAACGGATCACTTCGGTCGCATCGGTACGAACTCGATTATCAAGCTGGGCAAGGCTTTCGAGAAATTCAACCTGGCCTGGATGGAGGATCCTGTGCCGTGGTATCGCACGGAGCTTCTGAAGCAAATCACCCGCGAACTGGATGTCGCGACCTGCACGGGGGAGGACATCTACCTGCTGCCCGCCTTTGAGGTGCTCTGCAAGGAACATGCGGTCGACATTATCAACCCGGACCTGTCCACATCCGGGGGCATTTTGGAGACCAAACGAATCGTTGACATGGCCCAGACGTACGGAATCCCGTCGACGTTTCACATGGCAGGTATGCCGGTCTGTGCATTCGCCAATGTGCACTGCGCGGCGGCGAGCGAGGGCTTCATCGTCCAGGAGAATCACTCGGTGGATCTGCCGTGGTGGGACGCGCTGGTTGACGGGGTGGAAAAGCCCGTCCTTAACAAGGGATTCATCCGGGTTCCCGATGGACCGGGTCTGGGCATTCGGCTGAATGAGGATGCCATCAAGCAGCACCTCGCCCAGCCGAGCGACTATTTCGCTCCCACGACGGAATGGGATAACGAGCGCTCGGGGGATAACCTCTACACTTAGTGAAGTATACAGTTCCTCGTACTTGGGCCGGCGATGGCGGATGGATCCGGACAACACGAGGTTGGTTCGTCGGGCCGAACAGCAACTCCCGCAAGCACATTTTCGCGCTCAACTATTCGTACGGCATTCCAAACCTCGGAATGCGGCTGGACAGCAAGGTGCTCGGCGTCTTTACCGGCAACTACGCGCTTTCAGGAATCACGACGGCCCAGAGCGGGGCGCCGATTACTCCCAATTGCACCAGTTCGACGGGTGCGGAAATCACCGGGCCACCGAATGGGACCTCCCGCTGCCTAGTGGTGGGCAACCCCTTCGCAGATGTGCCGGAAGGACGAATCTGAAACCCGGCTGCGTTTGCGTTGCCCGCCCCAGCAACCTCTGGAACCATGGGCGACAACCCAATTACCGGCAATGGGTACAGCAATTGGGACATGGTGCTGACCAAGGTGGTCCAGGTCGGATCGGGCGAGAGGCTAAGCCAACCATCATTCGATTGCGGCGCCTATGCCCAAAACGGAGGCGGTCTGAAGTTGCGATTGTAGGCCGACAACGCTCCCAATCACATGGCGCCGTGGAGCCGTCGTGAAAATCCCGCCGTCTGAGTACGGAGAGGCCGCTCCCGAAGCTCCCGCTAGGGCGGCACAGGACGCGCATGCTTTGATGGAGCTCGTCGTCCACGCGGACGCCGCCGCCAATGGCGCGGCCGCGTAGAATGCCCGCCACAGAGTTTTAGCACGCCCACAGCGCCCCTCTTGGCCATCGGGTGACCTTCACACAACCATCTCCCGCTCGAACTGGAGCGCTTGATGCGGCTCTTGGCGGCCGGCTTTTCCGTGTCGCCTGGCGGGTATCCTACTGGGACACCACGAGTCTGGAGCGGATGTTTACCCCTGTCGGCCAGCCGCTCGCAGGGGCTAAGCCGTTGGCATCAAGGGAGTTGTCGTCGTGACGGCAGCGAGTGGCGCGTGACTACACGAGTCGCCAGATGGGGCAGTACTTCGGGCAGGCGAAC
>JAUYBU010000099.1 GCA_030693045.1 Bryobacterales bacterium
GCCAGACCACTAACGGCAGATCAAAGATGCGGCGCCGCGAGCGCAGTTTCAGCTCCTGCTTCAACTGCTGGAAAAACTCGCCGGGCACCGCCTTTTGATAAAGATCCAAGACCCCATCCAATGAGGCGGACCCGCAGGCAAGCTTCGGAACACTGCCCTCGCCTGTCCCTGGCGCTTCGTGAATAGACCCATCCACCAGACTATAGCGGAACGCGAACAAAAAGTCCAGCGAACAAAGCCTCAATCAGCCCGTTGAGCAAAATCGAGCGGCATTAGGCTCAAGCCCACCCTCCGGAACTATACTGGTACTCGGATGTCCGACGTTCCTTTCGTTCACCTGCACCTGCACACCGACTACTCCCTGCTGGACGGCGCCTGCGAGATCGGCCAGTTGATGGACTTGGTGGCCGAGGAGAAGATGCCGGCCGTGGCCATGACCGACCACGGCAACCTGTTCGGCGCGGTCGAGTTCTACAGCGCCGCCAAGGCCAAGGACATCCGGCCCATCATCGGCTGCGAGGTCTACGTCGCGGCCGACCACCGCTCGCGCTCCGAGCAGCGCTACAACCACCTGGTCCTGCTGTGCGAGAACCAGGAAGGCTATCGCAACCTGATCAAGCTGGTCTCGACCTCGTATCTGGACGGCTTCTACTACAAGCCGCGCATCGACAAAGACCTCCTGGCCGCGCATTCCAAGGGGCTCATCGCGATGTCGGCCTGCCTGAAGGGCGAAATCAACGAGACCCTCAAGGCCGACCGCTACGACCAGGCCCGGCGAGTGGCCTACCAGTTTCAGGATCTGTTCGGGCCGGGCAACTTCTTCCTCGAAGTCCAGGACCACGGGCTGGACGAGGACCGCATCGTGCTGCCGCTGACCAACCGGCTCTCGCGCGAGACCGGCATCCCGCTGGTGGCGACCAACGACTCGCACTATCTGCGCAAGGACGACTCGCGCGCCCACGAAGTCCTGCTGTGCATCTCCACCGGCAAGACCATGAGCGATCCGAGCCGGCTGCGCTACAAGGACGCCGAGTTCTTCTTGAAATCGCGCCGGGACATGCTGGCCGCTTTCGGCGAGATCGAGGACGCGCTCGACCGCACCTGGGAGATCGCGCAGCGCTGCGACATCCGCCTGGAGAAAGTCGCCGAGCCGTTCCCGCGCTTCGACGTGCCGGCCGAGCACTCCACCGACAGCTACTTCGAGTACGTCGCGCGAATGGGTTTCGAAAAGCGGCGCGGCCGCCTGGAAGCGATGCGCGCCGCCGGCCGTCTGAAGCACGAACTGGCGGAGTACGCCGAGCGACTGGATCGCGAGATCCGGATAATCGAGCAGATGAAGTTCTCCGGGTACTTCCTGATCGTCTGGGACTTCATCCGCTTCGCGCGCTCGCGCGGGATTCCGGTGGGCCCGGGGCGCGGTTCGGCCGCCGGCAGCCTGGTCAGCTACGCGATGGAGATCACCGACATCGACCCGCTCCAGTACGGGTTGCTGTTCGAGCGGTTCCTCAACCCGGAGCGCGTTTCGCTGCCCGACATCGACATCGACTTTTGCACCCACCGCCGCGGCGAGGTGATCCAGTACGTCACCGAGAAATACGGCCGCGAGCAGGTGGCGCAGATCATCACCTTCGGAACGCTGGGCGCCAAGGCGGCCATCAAGGACGTCGGCCGCGTGCTCGAGATGAGCTTCGCGGATGTGGAAAAGCTCACCAAGCTGGTTCCGCTCGAACTCAACATCAAGCTCGCCAAGGCCATCGAGAAGGAGCCCGCGCTGCGCCAGGCGGCCGAGCGCGACCCGCGCGTCAAGGAGGTCCTGGAGACCGCGCTGCGGCTGGAGGGCTTTGCGCGCAACGCGTCGGTGCACGCCGCCGGCGTGGTGATCTCGCCCCTGCCGCTGCGCGACCTGGTGCCGCTGTTCCGCACCAACCGCGATGAAGTCGTCACCCAGTACGACATGAAGGGGCTGGACAAACTCTCGCTCCTCAAAATGGACTTCCTGGGCCTGGCGACGCTGACCGTGGTGCACGATTCGATCGAGTTGATCGAACGTCACCGCGGGATCAAGCTGGCGATCGAGGATTTGCCGCTCGACGATCCCGATACGTACGCGATCTTCACCAGCGGTTACACCAGCGGCGTGTTCCAGTTCGAATCCTCCGGCATGCGCGACATACTGCGGCGCTATCAGCCGGAGCGCCTGGAAGACCTCTGCGCCCTGAACGCGCTGTACCGGCCCGGCCCCATCCAGGGCGGCATGGTCAACGACTTCATCGACCGCAAGCACGGCCGCAAGCCGGTGACCTACGACCTGCCGGAGCTCAAGGAGATCCTGGAAGAGACCTACGGCGTCATCGTTTATCAGGAACAGGTGATGCAGATCGCCAACCGGCTGGCGGGCTACTCGCTGGGCGACGCCGACCTGCTGCGCCGCGCCATGGGCAAAAAGGATCCGGTCGAGATGGACGGGCAGCGCGCGCGCTTCACCGATGGCGCCGGGCAGCGCAACTACCCGCCCAAAAAGGTCGAGAAAATTTTCGACCTCATGGCCGAATTCGCCGGCTACGGCTTCAATAAGTCGCACTCGGCCGCTTACGCCTACCTGGCCTACGTCACCGCCTATCTCAAGGCCCACTATCCGGTGGAGTTCATGGCCGCGCTGCTGACCTCGGAAACCGGCAACACGGCCAAGGTGGTTAAGTACATCAACGAGTGCCGCGAGCGGGGCGTGAAAGTCCTGCCTCCGGACATCAACTCCAGCGATTGGAGCTTCACGCCGGATGGCGAGGCGATCCGTTTCGGGCTGGGCGCAATCAAGAACCTGGGGCAGAACGCCGTCGAATCGGTCATCGCGGCGCGGCGCGAGCTGGGGCGGTTTACCGCGCTCTATCAGTTCGCCGAAAAGGTCGACCTGACCGCCCTCAACCGGCGCATGATCGAGAGCCTGATCAAAGCCGGCGCAATGGATTCGCTGGCCCGCGCCCGCTCGCAGTTGTTCGCCGCCATCGACCCCGCGCTCGAGCACGGCCAGCGCGTGTGGAAGGACCGGCTCACCGGCCAGACCGGTCTGTTCGCCGCCATGGCCGAAGAGACGGAGATTCCCGACCAGCCGCTGGCGAATGTGCCGGACTGGACCAGCCAGGAAAAACTCACCGGCGAAAAGGAGGTGCTCGGCTTCTACGTCACCGGCCACCCGCTGGACCAGTATCTGGAGAAGGTGAGGGAACTCCGCTCGCACGACAGTTCGATGCTGGAAGGCCTGACCAAGGGCGCCGAAGTGGCGCTCTGCGGCATCCTGACCGGCGTCCAGCGCAAGCGCAACCGGGAGGGCAAGCCGTGGGCCGCGATGCAGTTGGAAGACCTCACCGGCGCGGTCGAGCTGATGGTCTTTACCACCCAATACGAACGGCTGCTGGATCAATTGATCGAGGATAAGGCGGTGCTGGTGCGCGGGCAGGCGCTTCCGGAAGAGAGCGGACCGGCGAAGATCTCGGTCCAGGACATCGTGCCGCTGGAGGTCGCGCACGTGCCGATGCCGTCGCTGATCTCGATTCGGGTCGGCGTCGGCGGGCGTCGCACGGTCGAGGCCGGGGCGCTTAAGAGCCTGTTCGACCGCAAACCCGGCGAAACCGACGTCCGGCTGCGGCTGGAGAAACCGCGCGATTTCTCGGTGATCCTCGACCCCGGTGTGAAGGTGCGGCCCGACCGGGAGTTCCGCGATGAGATCGAGCGGATCTGCGGACCCGAGGCGCTGGACATTCTCGCCGGCTGAGTGAGTCGCACCGTGCGGCATGGCCGCAAACAGAGAGAATCTGGGGACACTCCGGGCTGGTCTTACGCAACCCATCGCTTGGCCACGGGACATAGGCGTGTCCCCCCCGCAAAGCCAGAATGCACCAGCCCCGGGGACACTCCGGGCTAATCTTACGCAACCCATCGTTCGGCCACGGGACACAGGCGTGTCCCCCCCGCGGCCAAAACGCGAAATCGTCGCGCCGCGCAAAGAAACAAACACTTGGTAGTACTGCCCTCAGGCCGTGGAAGCGCTATCCTGGTATTTTCATGGACAGTGAAGAAACACAACGCAGGATGGATCAGCTCGAGCGGGAAATTGCCGAGCTGAAGGCGGCCTCGACCGGCGGGGAATCCAAGATCGGCCAGCTCGAGCAGGAGTTGAAGGCGATCCAGCCGGAGCCCGAAAAACACCCCTCCTGGCAGCGGGTCCAGTTGGCCCGGCACCCCAAGCGGCCGCATTCGCTGGACTATATCCAGCGAGTGTTCACCGATTTTCACGAGATCCATGGCGACCGCGGCTTTGCCGACGACGCGGCCATCGTGTGCGGCTGGGCGTTCTTTGAAGACCGGCCGGTCATGGTGGTGGGCCAGCAGAAGGGCCGGGACACGAAACAGAAGCTGTTGCGCAACTTCGGCATGCCCAAGCCGGAGGGCTACCGGAAGGCGTTGCGGGTGATGCGGATGGCGGCGAAATTCGGGCGGCCCATAATTACCCTGCTGGACACTCCGGGGGCTTACCCCGGCATGGACGCCGAGGAACGCGGACAGGCCGAAGCCGTCGCCTTGAATATTCGCGAGATGGCCCGTTTGGCGACGCCGATCGTGGTGGTCGTGATCGGGGAAGGCGGTTCCGGCGGCGCGCTCGCCATGGGCGTGGGCAACCGGGTCCTGATGTTGGAAAACGCCATCTACAGCGTGATTTCCCCGGAAAGCTGCGCCGCCATCATCTGGCGCGACTCGGGGAAGGCGGAACCGGCCGCGGCGGCGCTGAAGTTGACCGCGCCGGATTTGCAGCGGCTGGGCTTGATCGACACGATCGTGCCCGAGCCGCCCGGCGGCGCACAGGAGGACTGGGACCGGGCCGCCGAGTCGCTACGCCAGGAACTGCGCAAGAATCTGGATGAATTGGCGCCGCTCACGGCCAGACAACTGGTCGACCAGCGCTACGACAAGTTTCGGCAGATGGGCAACTTTTTCGCGGAGGCGGTTTAGCGGACGGCGGAGGCGTCGCCCACCAAATTGTCTGCCGGGTGTTTCCTTTGGCCGGGTTGTGTCGTCTTAACAATCTTGCCGGAGCGAATTCGCGAACTTTTGCCCTTCAATCAGCGTCTGAAATAAAAGGGAGTGAGCACTAGTGAAGCGCAAGTGGAAGATTGTTCTGATTCTTGTCCTGCTTCTCATCGTCGCCGGCGGGATCTTCGCGAGCGTCAAGTACAACCAGCGGGGCGTGGTGACGGTTCAGACGGGGAAGGTGGTGCGACAGGATCTAGTGTCGCTGGTGACCGCGTCGGGTGAGATTAAGCCGCGTAATTACATCAACATAGGGAACGCCGGCAGCATCGCGCGGCTCACCGAGATCCTGGTGGTGGAGGGTGACCGGGTGAGGAAGGGTCAGTTGCTCGCCAAACTCGAATCGGTGCAGCAGGAAGCGGAAGTGGCCGCCCAGAAGGCTTCCCTGAGTTCCTCCGAGGCCGAATCGGCCTCCGCCGAGGCGGCGCTCCTGGTGGCCGACGAGAACTCGCGGACGGCTCAGGCTTCGCTCGAACGCACACGGGCCGACGAGGAGCGCGCGAAGCTGAACTTCGGACGCGCGCAGCAGTTGTTTGAGGCAAAGCTCATCGCCAAGCAGGAATTCGACCAGCGCCGGGCGGAGTTCGATTCGGCGGCGGCCAGCGTCCGCGAGGCCGAGTCGCGCATCCTGCAACTTCGCGCTCAGCGGTCCCAGGTGGCCAGCCAATTGTCCGGCGCCCAGAAGCGCATCGCGGTCTCTCAGGCGACATTGAACCGCGCCGCGGACGTGCTCCGGCGCACATTCGCCATCGCGCCCATCGACGGGATGGTGACCAACCTGCCGGTTCGCGTCGGCGAGACCGTGGTGCCCGGCATCCAGAACTCGCCGGCCAGCCTGATTATGACCATCGCCGACATGTCGCTGATCACCGCCGAAGTCAAGGTGGACGAGACCGACATCGTGAACGTGAAACTGCGGCAGGTGGCCGACATCACCATCGACGCCATCCCCAACAAGACCTTCAAGGGGCACGTGATCGAGATCGGAAACACGGCCATTTTGCGGTCCACCGGCCTGGCCGCCTCGCAGAGCGCCATATCGAGCCAGGAGGCGAAGGATTTCAAGGTGGTCATCGCCTTGGACAGCCCGCCCGAGGAGATTCGGCCCGGCCTCTCCTGCACCGCGAAGGTCACCACCGCCACCCGTCAGAAGTCGTTGAGCATCCCCATCCAGGCGCTGACCGTGCGGCAGAGGGGCGACCTGGAGACTCCGGCCAAGGACCAGAAGAAGAGCGGTGTGCAGGCGGCCGCCAAGTTCGACCCGGCGGCCGAGAAGGCGAAGAAAGAAGAGATTCAGGGCGTGTTCGTGATTCAGGGCGAGAAGGCGGCCTTCAAGAAGATTGAAACCGGGATCACGGGCGTCACCGACATCGAAGTTTTGAACGGCCTGAAGGAAAACGACGAGATCATCACCGGCAGCTACAAGATTATCCGCACCCTGCGGAACGAGGCCAGGGTCAAGATCGATAACAAGGCTCCGGTCAAGACCGAGAGCTGATCTGACGGCGGCCTGCGCCAGGTGAGACAATTGAAGGGCGAGAAGACAGCATGACCAAAGAAGTCGACGAAGCCGTTGAACTCGGCGAACAACTGAAGCGCAGCGGGGTCGTCATCCGGACCTACGACCTGTGGAAGACGTACATCATGGGCGACACCGAGATCCACGCCGTGTCGGGCGTGGACATCGAGATCCGCCGGGGCGAATACGTCGCCATCATGGGCCCGTCGGGTTCCGGAAAATCGACGCTGATGAACCTGATCGGGTGCCTGGACACGCCCACCAAGGGCCGCTACTACATCAACGGCCGGCTGGTCAGCTCGATGAACGACGACGAACTGGCGCGCATCCGCAACAAGGAGATCGGCTTCGTCTTCCAGACCTTCAACCTGCTGCCTCGCGCCACCGCGCTGCACAACGTCGAGTTGCCGCTGATCTATTCCGGCATCGCCTCGGAAACGCGCCTGCAGATGGCCCGCCAGTCGATGCGCAACGTCGATCTGGAGCAGCGCATGTACCACAAGCCGAACGAGCTTTCCGGCGGCCAGCGCCAGCGTGTCGCCGTCGCCCGCGCCCTGGTCAACAATCCTTCGATTCTGCTGGCCGACGAGCCGACCGGAAACCTGGACTCGGCCACCGGCAACGAAATCATGGGACTGTTCGAGCGGCTGCACCAGCAGGGCAACACCATCGTGCTGGTCACCCACGAGCACGATATCGCCATCCACGCCCACCGCGTCATCCACGTCCGCGACGGCAAAGTCGAAAGGGACGAAAGGGTTCGGTAAGGGTCCGGGCGCGGCCGACGCCGCCGGCTCGTGAGTTCGTCGGACGACCGCTCCCCCGCCTAGAGGGCACCCGGTTGCGGCTCGGAAACGCACTACTGAGCCGCGACCGTCAGGGAGCGGTCCTACTCAGCCGCCAGTTCCCGAAGAATGCGATCGAGCAACTCCGGCATTCCCGCCGACAGCGCCGGGGACAGTTCCATCGTGACGCTGGCCCCATCGATGGCGATTGCGATCAGCGTGACAGGGACCGTTCTCAGGCCGGGCGAGCAGGACTGAAGAAGACGGAGAGCCTGGACCGCGGAAAGCTGATGGGCATGCTCCTGGCCCTCGTCCAGGTGCGGGAATCCATCCCGGTCCGAATACACCGCGACGCTTCCGGCATGGGATGGGTCCAGCATGGCGTCGATAAGAACAATCCGCCGCCGCCCCTCCATCTGGCCGGCGCAGGCAAGCAGATCCGTCGAGCCCCACAGCAGTTCCGTGTCCTGTGGCAACCTGGGGTCGGCGGCCAGCCGGTCCAGGATGTGCCATCCAATACCCTCATCTCCCATCAGGGGGTTGCCCAGGCCGATGACCAGGTTTGGCTTCACGCCCGCTCTTCCCGGGGGGCCGCGGGGGCGACCGGCAGCCGGATGGTAAACGTGCTGCCTTTGCCGACCTCGCTAGCCACGGAGATGCTGCCACGGTGCGAGGTGATGATCCCGTATGCGATGGACAGGCCGAGACCGGTTCCCTGGCCGCTCGCCTTGCTGGTGAAGAAGGGATCGAAGATCTGATCGACCTCCTCCGACGGTATGCCGCATCCGGTGTCCGATATGAGCAGTTCCACCGAACTCGCAGCCGCGTTGTGACGGGTGGTGATGGTGATGACGCCTTTCTCTTGCATGGCCTGAACGGCATTCATGAGGATGTTCATGAAGACCTGCTGAAGCTGAGACTTATCGGCCATGACGGCAGGCAGCCGGGGGTCCCAGTCCTTGACCACGCTGATGTTGAAGAACTGCGCCTGCTTCTCGATCAGGGAGAGCGTTTCCTGGAGGATCTTGTTGGGGTCCTCGGGTTCCATGTTGGCCTCGGAATGCCGCGAAAACTCGAGCAAGCCTTTCACGATGTCGCGGCATCGCTGGGTCTGTTTGACGACCTCGTCGAGGTTCTCGCGATTGGGATCATCCGCCTTCATGTCCTCGAGGGTGAGCGCCGTCAGCGACAGAATGCCGCCCAGCGGATTGTTGATTTCATGGGCTACGCCGGCGGCCAGCAGACCCAACGACGCCAGTCTCTCCGACTGGGCCACCCGGGCCTGCATCGCGACCAGCTCCTCGGTCCGCCGCCGGACCTTCTCCTCGAGCGTTCGCGCCCATTCCTCCAGGTCGGCCCTCATCTGCCGCAGGCTTTTGAGCATGGTGTTGAAGGAATCGGCCAGCAGCGCAATCTCCCCCCGGGAGTTCGAGTCGACTTCCTGATCGAAGCGGCCCGCGGCGATGCTGCGGGTGGCGGCGACCATCCTGGCGATGGGAAGCGTAATCTTGCGGATCTCGTAGTAAGTTACGCCGATGATGAAGATGAAGCCGATGCCGGCGAGGCCGAAAAACGAGAGAATCACCCGGTCGCGCGTGGACGTGTACGCTTTCTCCAGAAGGCCGACGTAGAGCATCCCGATGATTTTGCCGTCGTAGTTCAAAATGGGGTCGTATGCGCTGATGTACCAGTCCCGGACTACAAAGGCGCGCCCGCGAAACCCCTGGCCCTGTCCGAAAACACGGTCATAGACGTCCGCCGAGGACAGTGTCCCAACCGCGCGCTCGCCGGCGAGAGTTGTGACGGTGGTCGAGACACGCAGGTCGTTCTGGAAGATCGTGACGGAGCCCACATCCTGGTTATCGAAACGGTAGCCCCTGAAGACCAGTTCCCAGACGCGGTCCACGATTCCGAAGTTCCGATTGACCAGAACACCCCCGCACAGAGCGCCCAGAATCCTGTCGCCGGCTCCTCGGATGGGGGCGCCGGCAATGAGAACCATGCCGGAGGTTTCCTCGATCCGGTCGGGCGGCCTGGCCCTGGGAGTGGTGACAAAGCGCATGTGAGCCCTGGCCGCCAGGAGAGGATCTTCGTTGTTGAGTAACTGAGCGGACAGGATCTCGGTGGCCGCAGCCACCTTGCCCGACAGCGCGGCCCTGACGACGCTGATGGAAGACACGTCATCCGCCGCGCCATTGGGGCGAGATACGCGCAGGGTGACGCGTCCCGTCCGGTCCGTAAGCGTGAGGAAGTCGAAACCGGCATCCTTCCGGATCGGCTCCAGATAGAGGAGAAGGGATTTTGTGTCTCCGCTGGAAAGGTGCCGCTGGATGGCGCCCCCGGACGCAACCAGTTGAACCGTGCGCTTGGCGGTCTCCAGGCGCTGGTCGTACAGCGAGCGGGCCGTGGCCAAGTCATGGTCCACCGATCGGTGGGCCTGCATCATGATGGTTGAACTGACGATCCACGAACCGACCACCGACGTTACCAGCCCGCCGATCCCCAGAATGACCAGGTAGTGCGAGATCAGCCTGGCCTTCAGCGAGCGGCTCGGAAACAAGACGTCAAGTCGCATGTAGCTTCTGAATCAAGTGCACGGAGCAGGAGATACACGGATCGTAAGCCCGCGCGATCATCTCGAGCTTCTTGCGGAGGGCCGGCACATCCGGGTCCGGGCTCTGATCGACGGCCAGGCGGAGGTGGTTCTCAATGCTGGCCGCATTCAGCGCCGTGGGGGTAATTACATCCGCCGCGGCGATCTTACCCTCGTCGTCGTAAGTGTAACTGTGAATCAGCAGCCCTCTGGGCGCCTCGGTAATGGCCGTCCCGACGCCCGCCCGCGGGCGCACCTCGACGGGCCGCTCCTGGGCCAGACCGTCGCGTAGCAGGCGTTCGACAATCCCGAGTGAGTACTCGACATCCTGGACTAACTCGACCGCCTGGGCTTTGTTGTTGTCCATGGGGTTGCCGCTGGGCAGAGTCAGTCCCAGTTTACGCATGGCCTCGGCCGCGCGCGGAGTCAGTCCCTCCGGGTTGCTCATAACTCGGGCCAGGGCGCCCACCATGAACGGCTTGCCATTGAACATACTGTGCTTGGCGTGGGAATGCGGGACGGCCCGCTCGCCGGTCAGCGAGCGGTAGCCGGCAGCCGGAACCGTCTCCCGTGTCCCGTTCGACAGGACCACCACTTCATCCCCCAGGTAGTAACCGTAATCCCCGGGAGAACGCATTGCGGCAAAGACCGTGTCGGAGCGGCAGAAGTCCGCGGCGGGCAGCGAGGCGATCAGAGCGATCATGGCATCGCAATCACCCACGGCCTGGAGCAGGCCGGTGCGCAGGGCAATCAGTTGATCTTCGCTTGGAAGCTTTCCGAATCCGCCCAGAACCGCGTTCACCGGGTGGACGGCCCGGCCGCCGATAACCTCCTGCATCGAGTTCCCGAGTTTCTTCAGCCGGAGTCCCAGCCGCACCGCATCGGGGTGGTCGGCGGCCAGCGCGATCGCACTCGGATACTCCAAATAGTCCGGCGCAGCCAGGCAGAACAGGTGCAGGGCATGGCTCTGGATGGTCTCTCCGCGGTACAGCAGATCGCGCAATAGGTCGGTCTGCGGACTTACCTGGACCTCGAAGGCGAGCTCCGTGGCCTTGAGAGAAGTGAGTGAGTGGGAAACGGAACAGATGGCGCAGATTCGCGACAGGATTTGCGAGATGTCCTCCGCGCACCTGCCTCGCACCAGGCCCTCCAGCAGCCGGGCGCCTTCGAAGATATCGAACCGGACCGTGGCGGCCCGGCCGCCATCCAGCTCGACCGTGATCCCGCCATGGCCCTCGACCCGGGCCAGATGCTCCACTGTAATCCTGGTGCTCATGAACGATCTCCTGGCATGGGCGCAAAGGTCCTCAGTTTGGCGGCTATTTTCTCCCTGGGCACGCTCTTGCCCTGGAACATCGCCAGCGCGGAGGCGACGTTGGCGTCGTCGGCCGGGCCGCGGCAGCCCACGCAGGGAACCCCCAGGCCCGGACAACGCGCGTCGCAGCCGGCCACCGTCAGCGGACCGCAACACAGTTCGGACTTCTCGATGAGAAGGCAGTTGTTCTCTCTCATCTTGCACTCCGCGCAGACCGGATAGCTCGGGAACAGCGGCGGGTCGCCGTTCAGAAGGTTCGCCACGGCCGAAAGAAACTGCTCTTTCTCGATGGGGCAGCCGGTGATGTTCAGATCGACCTGGACCACTTCGCGCAGGGCGCGCGCGGGCACGCTGTCGTATCCGGCCCCCAGGTCGCCGTAAATTTCGCCGAGCAGTTTCGACCGGTCCGCGTCGCGGTCCATGGCCGCCACCCCGCCCCACACCGCGCAGGTTCCAAGCGCCATCAGGAGCTTCGAGCGCCGGCGAATCCGCTTGAGCGCCGCTTCGTCCCGTTTGGTCAGCACGGCGCCCTCCACCAGCGCCAGGTCCAGATCGCACCCGGCATCGCGGTCCGAGGATGCCATGAGGAAATCCCGGATATTGAGGGCTCCGGCGATGTCCAGGAGCTGGTCCTCGCAGTTGAGAATGACCAGTTGATCCCCGGCACAGCCGGTGAGGCCGAATATTCCGACCGAGGGTTTGCTCATTAGATCATCTCCGGGAGATTGATGGCGTCCCAATAGGTGAAGATGGGACCGTTGATGCAGGTGTACTTATAGCCGACGTTGCAGTGTCCGCATTTTCCGACCCCACACTTCATCCGCCTTTCCAGGGACATCAGGATCCGGTCCTTGGGGAAACCCAGATCCAGCAGGCGCTGCAAAACGAACCGGTAGACCACCGGCGGCCCGCACACCGCGGCATACGTTCGCGCCGGATCGATCTGGGCGGAATCGAACAGTTTCGGCAGCAGCCCGACGTGGTTCTTCCAGCTTCCCGTCGGGTCCCGATCCACGGTCAGCAGGCAGGTCATGTCGGTGCGGTCGACCAGCGACACCAGCTCCTCCCGGAAGAGCATGTCCGCGGGGCTTTTGCTCCCGAACATCAGCGTGACCCGGTTGAACTTGTCCCGGTTGTCCAGGGCGTACCACACCAGCGAGCGCAGGGGCGCCATGCCCAGCCCGCCGGCGACAAACAGCAGGTCGTGGCCGATGATGTCCTGGATGGGAAAGCCGTTTCCATACGGGCCGCGGATTCCGACAACATCGTTGGTTTGCATGCGGTAGAGGGCATTGGTCACGCGCCCCATCCGGCGTACGCACAACTCCAGAACCCCGGGTCTGGATGGGGAAGAGGAGATGGAAATGGGCGCTTCCCCGGCGCCGGGCACGCTCAGCATGAGGAACTGCCCGGGCTGGTGCCGGAAGCCGGCCGCAAGACGATCGTCCAGGAATCGGAGCGTGAAGAGATAGTTATCCTCGACCATCTTGTAGATGCGGACAATTCGCGCCATGTGCGGCTGATAGGGATTCTGGGTGAGTACCGGTTGATAGCTTGGGATCTTATCGACTTGGAGCATTCTGGATTCCCCGCAGTTTGGCGATGACGTCGCCGATGTGGATTTCGACCGGGCAGGCGGCGATACAGCGCCCGCAGCCGACGCAGCCCGGCCGGCCGTATTCGGCCACGAAGCCGCGATGCTTGTGGTAGTAACGGAGCTTGATGCGGCTGGCCCGGCTGTTGCGGAAGTTCTCTCCGCCGGCCACCGCGGCGTGCGCCGCAAAGAGGCAGGAATCCCAGGATCGGTTCCGTCCTCCGTCGCGGGAACCCAGTTGGGCGTCGTCGGCCACGTCGTGGCAATAGCAGGTCGGACAGACCATGCTGCAACTTCCGCACGACAGGCATTTCTCGCCCAGCTCGTCCCAGATCCCGCTCTGGTATTCCATCTCGAAGATCTCGGGCAGGTCGCGGATCTCGACCTCGAGCTGGAAGGCCTGACGCTTGCTCGAAGAACGGCGCTTGTATTCGTCGATGTCTTCCGGGCTGGCCTTCTCGAACAGCGGCCCGGTGGCCAGCACCATGTCGTCGCCCAGGGCGGTGCCCACCAGCGTCAGGTAGTAATCCCCGATGTCGTAAAAGAAAAGGTCGAACCCGCGATCGACGAAATCGGCGCGCATCGAGCGGCAGAAACAGCTCCCGTCCGGCCGACAGTCAATGCCGATAATCGCCATGTTCTTGCGGCGCGTCTGGTAGGGCGGGTCGTCGTACCGGCCGGAAAAGACCTGGTCGAGGAGGTTGAGCCCGTAAACGTCGCAGGCGTGCACGCCCATCAGGACGATGCGTTTGTCGAGCCCCTCGGTCGAGGGGAGGTAACCCTGGCCGGCCCGGTACTGGAAAAGGGTCTCCCTGGGAGGCAAAGTGTACTTCTTGGGCGGCAGGATGGTGCGATCGTAGTCCAGGCGGGCCTCCGACCAGCGGCTGAGGCGCTGGAAAACGTACTTGCCGTCCTGCTCGACGGGCGCATGCACCTCGCCGAACTGCTGCACGACGGAAGCGAAAAAGTCAAGCTTCTCCTTGGGCAGTTTCAGGATCTTCACGCTGTTGCCTCGCCTCCTCCGATCCGCTGCCGGATCTTCTCGACCAGCGCGGGCATTTCGACCGGCTTCGAGAAAAACTCGTCGTGAGCCAGCCAGCCGCTGTCGGGAGGAACTCCGAAATCCGTGATCTTGGAATACAGGGAACTCATCACGAAGATGGGCACGGCCTTCAGTTCCGCCGTGCGGCGAAGTTCCTGCACTGTAAAGAATCCCTCGGTCCTCTCGTTCATCACGATATCCATGATGATGAGATCCGGGCGCTCCATCTTCGCCAACTTCAGTCCCTCCCGGCCCTCGTGCGCTGTGACAACCACATAGCCTTGCGCCTCCAGGTACGAGGACACGGCCTCCGCAAAGTCATGGTCATCGTCCACGATCAGTATCTTCTTCGCTGGTGAACTCATTCGCACTCCTGTTGTTGTCTTCCTCTCCCGCTTGCGCCCGGAAAGCCAGCAACCGCACCCGGAACGTGGAGCCGGCGTTGACCTGGCTCTCGACCTCGATGCTGCCTCCCATTTCCGAGACAATTCTCTTCGAGATGGCGAGCCCCAGGCCCGTGCCGGCGGTCTTCTTGCTCCCTTCGTCCTCGACCCGAAAAAACTCGTCGAACAGGAGCTGGCGGTACTTCTCCGGGATTCCCACTCCCGTGTCGGTCACCGAAATCTCGACTTCACCCTCTCTGGCCTCGCCGGAGACGGTGACCTTCCCGCCCGGCTTATTATATTTGATGGCGTTCACGATCAGGTTGTCGAAGAGGACGATCAGGCAGTTCCGGTCGCCTCTCACTAAGTAGGCGTCTTCCGGCATCCGGACTTCCAGTGAAACCGTGTTCCGGCGGGCCATCTCTTCGTAAGTCGCCAGTATGTCGGTGACGATCCGCTTCAGATCGACCTTGACCCGCTGCCTGGAAAGCCTGTCGCCTTCAATCCTGGACAGGGTCAGCCAATCCTTGATGATGGTCTGCATTTCCCCGGTCCGCGCCAGACACCGGTCGAACCACTGCTGCCGCTTGGCGGCGGCATCGTCGGTGTCGTCGAGATTTTTCAAGACGCTCAAATACTGATGGATGGCGACCAGGGGGGTCTGAAGCTGGTGAGAGACGAACGTGACGAAGCGGCGTTTGAGAAGTGCGCGCTCCACCTCCGCGCGGCGGGACTCGATCGCCAGGCGGCGGCGCTCCAGTCCGCGATTGACGATCAGCCGCAGTTCGTCCGGGGAAAACGGCTTGGGCAGGAAGTCGTAGGCGCCGCATTTCATCGCCGCCACGGCGGTGTCGATGGTCGGGTATCCGGTGATGACCACGACCACGATTTCCGGATCGATCTCGTGAACCCGGGCAATGACTTCCATGCCGCTGATGCCGGGCATCTTCAGATCCACGACGGCCAGACCCGGCTTCAACCTGGCGACGCCTTCCAGTCCCTGCGCTCCGTCTTCGAACGTCTCGGCCCGAAAGCCCATCTTGGACAGGATCTTCCTGCAGGACAGGCGGATTGCGTAGTCGTCGTCGATGACAACGATTGTTTCCCGCTCAGCCGGTTCGCTCAATCAGTTCTCCCCAGCTTCGCGCGAGCGGCCAATAGACGCGGCCCGGTCCACAATTTGCAGGAATACGGGAATATCGAGCGGCTTGGTCAGGTAGTAGTCGGGCCGGATCATTTCCACTTCCCCGGCCATGGGGAAGAGTTCGTCCGGGCTCAGCTCAATCGACGATGTCATGACCACCGGGATGTTCCGGTAGTCCCTGAATTCCTCCTGGTGCTTGATCGCCTGGTTGACCCCATAGCCTTCCGAAGAGCACTTCATCATTATGTCCAGGACAATGAGGTTCGGCCTATGCTCGACCACTTTCAGCAACCCGTCGGCTCCGGAATCCGCCTCGAACACCACATAACCGTGGTTCTCGAGAAGAGACCGGACCGAAGCTCTGAAGTCCTCGTCGTCGTCGATCACGAGCACTCTTAGACTTGTGGCCATATCCTCCTCCTTGCCTTTCCCGCCGCGCCCCGTGACCCAGACCTTCGAAGGGTTGCCCGGAGCCCCAAGAGAAGATTATAGGCCACGCAACTCCGAAAACAAAACCCTTTCGTCGCCGGCCCGGGCGGCTGCCCCACCGACAGCAAGACTCCGGCCGGCCGCCGAGCTGAAGCTCCGGCCCAGAGTCTTCTGAGTTAATCCGTCAAGAGGGATTTTCAGAAAACTTTTGGAAACCGGCGACGGTCTTCCACCCCGGCCCGGTGACTCCCGCCAGGGCCGGACCCAACAGCGATCTGCGCCGGCGCAAGGACTGGAGG
>JAUYBU010000032.1 GCA_030693045.1 Bryobacterales bacterium
CGCAAGGCAAACTGCCGAACCGGACCCGCCGGCGATCCTATCCCCGAGAAGTCTGGGGCAAAGGCGGCACATTCCCCCGACACAAGTGCCAGGGGTCGGGTTCGGCTCTCGATGAGAAAGAAGCAATGTAAGTGGCATTGCGCTCAAGCCCTGCCCCGCGCCACGGCGGACCCGATCTTCCCGGTCACCGTGCGGCACCGCATCCTGATTATGCCGGTCATCCTCGCGGTGGTTGGCGCGGTTGTCGCGCTCTCGGTCTACGGCGTCGACTATTACCGCTTGCCGCCGGTTCTTCGCGCCCGAAGCCCGAAACACGCCATGCTGCGGTCCAGCGGCTGGGCTGGGATTCGCACCGGCGTTCTGGGCGCGCTCGGGCTGAGGGTACTCTACCTTTATGCGTTCCACAAAAACTCGGCCCGCCTGGGACGCATTGGCAGGACCAATAACTGGCTGGATTATCGCGTGATCGCGGGCGTTTCCGTTCCGATTCTGGTTACGTCTCACTCCCTGGCCCGCCCCCTGCAAGTGGCATCGCTGCGCCGCCAGGCGCTCTCCGGCTGGCAGCGCGTTGTTTCGCTCGGCGGCCTGCTGGCCTCCCGGAATCCGGATCTCGAGCGAGTGGTGGAGTTGGCGCGCAGGCAGGCCAGGCCAATGGTAAAGATCGCCTTTCTCGATCGCGCGCACGAGATTTTCCACCTCTGGCACGTCGTGCACCGGCCGTTCAGCTACTCGTTGGCGGCTCTGGTCGCGCTCCACTTGGGTGTGGAGATGCTATTCGGGTATTTCTAAAGGGAGGAAGGATGGAAACGTTTTGGGCCTTCCTTATCGGGTTCGGGCTGACGCTGCTGTTCGTGAGCCGCTACGTGCGAACCACGAAGCTCAGCCGGGTGAGCGCCGGCGCGGCGGCTCTGGCTCCGGCGGGTGCTGCGCGGCCCTGCCCGCGTTGCTCCAAACCGGTCGCCATGGATGGGTCGTTCCGCGCGGGTTGCGGTGCGCCCATGGCGTTGTGGAATGTGCACCCCGCGCCGGCGCAACAGGCGGCGGGCTCCGGACAGAAAGGCAAACCGCGGCCCTCGATCAATGCGTCGGCGCGCATGGGTTGCGGCAGTTGCGTGGATGCTTGTCCGGAGAAGGGCGCGCTGACGCTGTCGCACGCCAACGTGGCGCAGACCCTGCGCGTGCCGCTGGTGGATGTCGATTTCGAGACCAACGTCAAAGGGCTGTTCATCGCCGGCCAACTGGGCGGGATGGGCCTCATCAAAACCGCGATTAACGAAGGGCGCATGGCTCTGGAACACGTCCGGCGGAGACTGGAGGCCGCGGGTGTGGTTTGCCGGGCGGCCGGAGGTCACGACGCGCATCCCGAGCCTCCGGCCGACCCGGAAGACGGGGTTTACGACGTCGCCATCGTCGGCGCCGGCCCGGCGGGACTGAGCGCCTCGCTCGCCGCCCAGCAGTACGGCATCTCCTGCCTCACGCTGGAGCAGGGCGAAGCGGCCGCCACCATCCGGCACTACCCGCGCCACAAGTTTCTGATGGCGGAGCCGGTGGAGATGCCGCTGTACGGCAGTCTCTATATCGCCGACGGCGCCAAGGAGGCGCTGTTGTCGGTGTGGGAAACCATCATCGCCAATACCCGTGTGCGCATCCGGACCAACGAGCGCGTGGAGTCTATCCGGCGCGCCGGCGACGGCGGTCTGTTTGCCCTGGCCACGTCCAAGTCCACGTACGAGGTCCGCAACGTCATCCTGGCCTTGGGCAAGCGCGGTGTGCCGCGAAGACTGGGCGTGCCCGGAGAGGATCTCGCCAAGGTAACCTACCGGCTCATCGAGGCCGAAGCCTACGAGAATCGCGATATCCTTATAGCAGGGGGCGGGGATTCGGCCATCGAAGCCGCACTCGCAGTCAGCAAGAGGGGCAGGAATCGAGTGACATTAGCCTATCGGGGCGACGACTTCGAACGCGCCCGGGAACGCAACCAGCAGATGCTGGCGCAACGCGAAGCGGAGGGCCTGTTGCGCGTTCTGCGCACTACCCAGGTGCGGGAGATCCTGGCGGACAAGGTCCGCCTATCGGTCCGGAACGAGACCATGGAACTGCCCAACGATTTCGTGATCGTGGTCATTGGCGGCGAGTCTCCGGAGGATTTCCTGCGCAAGACCGGGGTGGAGATCGTGGAAAAGGCGGTGCCCGCGTGAAACGAAAAATTGCATTCCTGATTTGCGTGGCCGGGATTCTTGCGTTTGGAGCGTTCTGGCTATCGGTTATGGGGCGGAGTCCGAAGGGGAATTCGAAGCCTTCCGCGCCTGCCGCTTCACCGGCGGCGGCCAACGCCCATGAGCAAGCCATGCTCACCGAGCAATTGAAACTCAAACCCGACCATGCGCCGGTCTTGCTCCGGTTGGCCGAACTCGAGCAGGAAGCGGGTCGTCCGGCTCAAGCCGCCGGGCACCTGCGGACATTGCTGAAGTCCGAACCCGGCAACCGGGAGGCGCTGCTCGAACTGGGCCGCGTGCTGCACGACTCGGGGGACGTTCCGGGTGCGCTGCGGGAGACCCGGCGACTCTTGGAATTGGATCCCAACAACGTGGACGCTCACTACAACCTGGGCGCAATCCACGCCAATCAAGGAGAAATCGAAGCGGCGCGCCGGGCCTGGACCGAGGCCGTGAGAATCGGTCCGGCCACCGAAAGCGGCAAGCGCGCGGCGGCCGGTTTGCGGCAACTTGCCGGGATGTCCAGCGCACTTGTCGTCCCCGCCGCCGCGGCGCGACCTTCGAAATAATCGAATCTGGGGACACTCCGGGCTAATCTTACGCAACCCATCGCCTGGCCCGGGACACAGGCGTGTCCCCCGGGGTTTACGGCTTTTCGGGAGACGGGAGCACCCGCCGCCCCGCGGGCCGGCCGGCGCGCGCACCACCTCTCGCTTCAGAACGCCAGCTTCAGGCCGAGTTGCCAGTTCCGCGCGTCGCCGGCGGTGGCGGTGATTCTGCCGAAGGCGCTGTTGGTCGGGGCGGTGTTCGGGTTGGCGAAGTTGGTCTGGTTCCAGGCATTGTACACGTCGGCCCGGAACTGCAGCGTCGTGCGCTCCCCGTGCAGACGGAACTTCTTCACGATCGAGAAATCCCAACTCCTTTGGTCGTCGCCGCGCACGCCGCTGAAGCGTAGCGGGAAACCGCGCAGGTTGCTGGCGAGTTGCGTGCTCGAGTTCCGATTGAAGCCCGCATCGACGTTGAACCAGCGGTCGACGTCCCTCCGGCTGGCGGCCAGCGGGATGTTCTTGATGTTTCCGGCGAAAATCACATTGCCGAACCCCAGCGGTCCGCCGCTCTGGCGGGTCATCACGACTCCGAGTTGCCAGCCGCCGAGCACCGCGTCGAGGGCGCCGGGCAGAGCGGAGGCGAACTGGCGGCCCTTGCCGACCGGCAGCTCCCAGACGCCGCTGCCGGCCAGGCGATGCGGCCGGTCCAGCGCCGAGAGGCTTTCGTAGGGCATCGGATCGGTGGCGTTGAGGAATTCAACCGCCTCCATGGTCTTGGAGAAGGTATAGGCGAGTTGCAGCGTGAAGCCGTGCGAGAAGCGCTTTTCGGTGCGCATCTGCATCGAGTGGTACCAGGAGTAGCCGGCCGAATCGTTGCTGGAAATATCGCTGAACTGCGGATAGGGCCGCAGCAGGCCACCGCGCGAGGTGTTCCGGCCATAGATAGGATCGATGCCGTAGAAGGGGCTCGGGAACGAAGCGCTCAGGAAGTCGATGGTGGGCTGGTCGCGCACGGGACTCTTGCTGAGGTACTGCGCCGGCGTCGAATTGTAGTCGCGGTTCACACTCAGGCGGGTAGTGCGGCTGGCGACGTAGGAGACATCCACCACGAACTCTCCCGGCAGCATGCGCTGAACTCCCAGCGACCAGCGCTGCGAATAGGCGCGCGCCCGGTTGGGATTATGAAAGCTGATTCCCTGCCCCAGGTTGGTCTTCAACCCGCCGCCCGGTCCCGCCGGCTGCAGCAGCCCGTTAGGGAACGGATTCGCGGTTCTGGCCACAAACGTCAGGCCGCTATCCAGGGACGCCTGGATGGGCGTGGTCTGCGAAAAGCCGGTCTGGATCGGCACCGTCGCATAGATGCCGTTGACGCTGTAGAAGAGACCGTAGCCGCCGCGCAAGATGGTCTTGGGATCGATCTGATAGGCCAGCCCGAAGCGCGGCATCCAGGCATTCTTCTCACTGAGGAACGGGCTGCGGCCGGTTCCGCCCTGGTTTACCCAGGTCAGACCGCCCAGCACGCGGAAGTTGGCTGCCGCCAGTTCCGCGATGGGGCTCCTGGCGTAGTTGGCCTTCGCCTGCGCCTCGATGGGGTTGGACGACGTGTTGTCGAAAGCCGCCGCAAACCGGTTGTAGCGCTCAGTCACCGGGCTCTCGTACTCCCACCGCAGCCCGATATTCAACGTCAGCCGGGAGCTGAGCTTGAGGTCGTCGTGGAAATACAGGCCGAAGAAGTTGTCCTGCAACGCGGAACTGGCGGATCGGTCCATCGAGCCGGCCGGAATGCCCATAAGCATGGAGGCCAGGTCCTGGCCGATCGTCGAGGCCGGCGAGTTGTCCAGAGGTCCCCGCGTGTAAGTAGTGCTGAAAGAGAAATCCGGCGTGATTGCGGAGGGGTGACGGTCGTTAAAGCTGCGTTCCAGGCGGTATTCCGCGCCGAATCTCATGGCGTGCCGGCCCTGCAGCCTGGTCAAGCTGCCGGAAAAAGTGTGGGTGATGCTGGAGTTGACGCCGTCGCCGTTTTCCCAATTCGAAATCGCCGTGAAGGCGCCCACCGAGAGGCGGGGAATGGGCGCCGCCTGTTTGTCCGTCAGGTTGAGCAGCGCGGGTGAGAAGCCCAGGCTGGACAGGTCGTAGCCGCGCGAACGGCGGTATTCCCACCACTTCGTGCTCGTCAGTCCGTAACGCAGATTGAGCACCAGCATGGGATTGAGCACAATCACGTCGTCCAGCGCGATGCCGCGGTTCGGACGGTTCGAGAAGAGGCCCTGGATTCCCGTGCCGAAAGATTCGTTCTTGTTCTCCTTCCAGAAATCGTACTGCAGCCGCAGGAAGGCACGATGGCTCTCGCTGAACGCGTGGTCCAGGCGCAGCATTTGCTGGGAGGTCTTCTGGATCGCCTTGTTGGAGAGGAAGAAGTTGTTCCTTCCGTCCACCGTCCCCGGCTGGTTGGGCAGGGGATAGAGAGCGGCCAGGTTGAGGCCGACCGTGTCCAGCCGGCTCCTGGGGATGACGTTGCCGGCAATCGGCTGCCGGCTGAAACGCCCGTTGGCGGCCGCGACGGTGGTGAACGGGTCGTAGATCTGATAGGCGCTGGCGCCGGGGATGCGCAACAATTCGGAGAAGTCGCCCAGGCGTTCGGCCGCGCTGGGCACGGTGCTGATGTTCTGTCTCGGCACGCCGAAACGGTTGTCCTCGAACACATAGAACCAGAAGGTACGATTCTTGCCGTTGTACAGGCCGGGCACGAACACGGGCCCGCCCACCGAGCCGCCGGAACGATTGTCCTGGTAGACGGCCAGGCCGGTGCCCGACTTGTTGTTGAAAAAGTTGGGGGCATCCAACCGGCTGTGCCGCAGGACGTAGTGCACTTCGCCGTGCAGCTCGTTGGTGCCGCTGGCGGTGCTGACGTTCACCACCGCGCCCATGGTATGGCCGACGCTGGCATCGTAGGCCGTGGTCTGCATCTTGAACTCGCGCACCGCCCCCGAGGGCGGGCTGAATGCGATGCGGGCGTAGCCGCGGCCGCGGTCCGCCGCCATGTTGTTGATGCCGTCGATCTGGAACTCGTTGTTGTAAGTGCCGGCGCCATCGCTGGTAATCTGCGAAACCGCCTCGGGCGACATGGCCTTGCGCAGGCGCATGTCGGTCGAGTTGACCACGCCCGGCGTCAGCAGCGTCAGTTCCATGGGTGTGCCGCCGCGCTGCGGGAGTTCCAGAATCCGGCGCTGGTCGATCACCTGGCCCAACGAGGAACTGCTGGTGTCCAGCAAAGGCGTGGTAGCCGTCACCTCGACAGTTTCAGTAACCGCGCCGACCTCCATACGGATGGGCAGGTCGACCGTGTCGCCGACGCGCACTTCGATCTTGTCCCGGACGAAGCGCTTGAACCCGGTCAATTCCGCCGTCACTTTATACACCCCCGGCAGAAGAAACGGAATCTGGTAGCTGCCGGTGGCGTTGCTCACCGCCGAGGCGGCGACCCCGGTCTCCTGGTTGGCGGCGCGCACCGTCACGCCGGGGATTGCCGCGCCGGAGGAATCCGTCAGGGCGCCGTTAATCGCGCCCCGCGGGTCCTGGGCCAGGGCGCTGCACACCACTAGAACCAATAGGAAAAAAACGATTTTCGATTGCATAACGGATCTCCTCACCTGAGACTCTTGGACTATACGACCTTGAATCATCATACATCCAAGAAAACCACGCCGGTTCAGTAATCGCGGAAGGGCCCGCGCGGCTCGCACTCGTCCATCTCTTTCCGCCACGCCGCCCAACGCGCCTTGACCTGCCGGAGCACATCGGGCTTGTCGGCGGACAGGTCGCGTTTCTCGCCCACGTCGGCGGCCAGATCGAACAGACCGTTCCCTTTCTCGGATTCCACCCACTTCCACTGGCCCACCCGCGCGGCCTTGTCGCCGCGCCGCTGCCAAAAGAACTCGTTGCGCGGCGACTTGGCTTTCCCTTCGAGAACCGGCAACAGGTTCATGCCATCCAGGATCACGCCCGGAGGCGGGCTCGCCCCGGCCGCGGCCAGAAACGTGGGGAAGAACTCCAGCGTGCTCGCGAATTCGCTCGAAACCGTTCCCTTCGGGATCCGGCCGGGCCAGCGCGCGATCATCGGCACGCGGATGCCGCCTTCGAACATCTGCGCCTTGGCGCCGCGCAGGGGACCGTTGTTGCCCGGTCCGGAGCCGCCGTTGTCGCTGGCGAAAACCACCAGCGTGTTGTCCTCCAATCCGTGACGCCGCAACTGGTCGAGCATCGCCCCCACGGCCGCGTCCAACTGCGTCACCAGGCCATAGTACTGCGCCTTGCGGTCCTTGGGCGTCGCGCCGTACATCCGGACGTATTCCTCCGGCACTTGCGGAGCGTTCTTGTCGAACGTCGAGGCCGCGTGCGGCGCGTTGGGAGCGAAATACAGGAAGAACGGACGGTCCCGGTGGCCGTCAATGAAGCGCAGCGCCTCGCGCCGGAACAGTTCTGTTGCGTGGCCCTGTTCCTTGACGCGCTCGTTGCCGCGGAACATCGAGGGAACGCCGTAGCGTTCGTGAGTGTAGTAGTCGATGCCGGTGTTGGCGAATCCGTAGTAAGAATCGAAACCGCGTTGCAGCGGCAGAAACCGGCGCGCCCGCCCGCTGTCCCACTTGCCGACGATGCCGGTGGCGTAGCCGGCTTGCTTCATTGCCTGACCGACGGTGATCTCGCGCAGGTCGAGCCCCAGGGCCATTTCGGGGGAGACGGCGTAAGTTGCCTCGTCGAACTGGAAGCCCGCATCCACTTCGTTGTTGCGGATCATGTCGTAAAGGCCGTTGCGCTGCGGATAGCGCCCGGTGAGCAGGCCCGAGCGCGAGGGCGTGCAGGCCGGCCAGGACACCACGAAGTCGGTGAACCGCACGCCTTCGGCCGCCAATCGGTCGATGTGGGGCGTCTTAATCGTGGTGTTACCGAAGCAGCCCAGGTCGTCGGCGTAGATCAGGACGATGTTGGGCCGCTTCCGGGTGTTCTGCGCCGACTGGGCGGCGGCAGCGGACAGCGCAGCGGCGCCGGGCCCCGCCGCGGCCGTCATCTGCAACAGCGAGCGTCTGGTCATGAAATCAGTTTCTCGCATCGCGGCCCTCCACCCAGATGGGGCTGGACCACGCCTGGTGACCGTTCGCCTGGAAGACTCGTGCCAGATACCAGTCGGCGCCGCCTCGCGTGCCGGTATCATTGACTTTGAACGAACCGCGGAACCGGTCCGGCGTCACCAGGCGATGAACCAGCATCGACTCGCTTTGAAAAGGACCCGTGTACTCGACTTCGTTGTCGGCGGCCAGTTCGCCGAGAGTTTTGCGAACCGTGCGTTCGGAGGGGCGCTTCACGCGGATCTCGAGCGTGGCGGAGCTTCCGCCGGCCACGCGCAGAATCACGGCGTTGGTGGCGCGTTGCGCAAAGGCGTCCTGGCGGGAGGTGTAGGAGACGATCTCGACCGACCGTTCGGTCCGGCCAAAAACGCGGTTGCGCCGCTTTTCGTCGAATGGGCCGGACTGAAAACAGGGCCACACGTCGAGGAGTTTGCCGCCGCTCACCTGGACGCCGATTTCCCAGTCGCAGACGCGTGTCATGGCCAGCGCGCCCCACGGCCCCCAGCCGAACTCGATGCGGCAGAGGGCTTCCCCGGGCCATTTCGCCGGCGCGCGGTCTTCCGGGAAGTGGCGATGGATCACGCGGTCGTTCTTGAGAATGTCGACCCGCTCGACCTCGTCCTTCCCGCTGAATGAAACCTCCAACTCCCGTTGAGCGGCGAAGGGAATGCTGGAACCCATCCAATAACCGTTGAGCCGGCACAGAAGTTCGATGCGGTCCCCGGTCACGGCGATGGTCCGGCGCGCCCGCAGCGCATCCAGCAGGGAGGCGCGGCTGAGGTCGTTCGCGTAAATGCCGGCCAACCCTTCTCCGTAGGCGCCCGGATAGCCGAGATGGTCGTCGGAGCCGGCGATCACGCCGAAGCGCAGTCCCTTCTGGAGCGCCCGGCGCATCGTGTTGCCGGTCCAGCGCCCGCCCATGCTGTGCGTGATGTAGTCCCAGCCGCCGCGGTCGGATTCGGAAAGCCCGTGCTCGGAATAGATCTCCATCACCGGGCTCACGGACGGATCGAAGAACGCGAAATTCGCGCCGCGCCAACCTTCCTTGTAGGCGATGTGGTGGGGAACAAGAATGGCGCGCTTGTCGCGCGCGAACTGCTGCAACTTGCGCACGTGGTCGAAATACTCGAGCGACTCGTGGTCGTCCGGAAAATAGATGCAGTGGTCGCCGAAGCGGCTGGAATGCCATTCGTATCCCAGGAAGGAAACGAACTTGCCGGGCTGATTGTGAGCGGCCGCCTGCTTGCGGACGTTGAGCCAGTTGTCGCGCAGGACCTGGAAGCCCTGGGTCCATTTTTGCTCGGCGCGGGCGGGCATCTCCGGCATGTCGTGCCACTGTGCGTGTGGGGTGAAGGCCAGAAAATCGAGGTGGCCGCGGGCGATCTCGTAGGTCCGTTCGAGCGAGCCCTGCGCGTAGCCAATGGCGTTGTGGTTGTGCAAATCGCCCCAGAAAAGCCGGTACTCCTGTTGCGGCGGCGAGGCGCCACCTGCCGCCCCGCTAGCAAAGGGCAGGGACGTCGCGCTTTGAATCCACTCTCTGCGGCTGCTTGATTTCATGCGGGCTTACTCCTTTTCACTGGCCAGTGCCGATCCAGTTGCTTGAGCAAAAACGCGGCGTCCCGGGCGATCGCCTCCACCGGATCGGGAGTTTCATACTCTACGTGCAGAGAAAGCGGGCCGTCGAAACCGGCTTGGGCCAGCATGGCCAGCGCCGCGTCGAAGTCCACCATTCCCTGCCCCAAAGGACAGGTCTTGCGGATCCACCGCCCGCCGGACCTGGTCCGGAAGTGATCCTTCGCGGCCACCACGCGCAGCCGCGGCAGGGCCAGACGCAGCGCGATGTTCCACCCGCCCACGCCGCCCTCCGAGAAAGCGTGCGACAAATCGAAGTAGTAACCGATCCAGCGGGGATCGAGTCCGCCAATGATCTCCCGCGTATCCCAGACGGAGTGTCCGACGTAGTCGCCGCCGTGATTGTGCCAGATCGCCTGTATCCGCAGTTCCCTGCCGAGTGCAACCAGGCCCTCCGCATCCCGCTTCACGCGGGCCAGCGTCAGCTCGACGTCGTCTTTGCGGTAGCGCCAGTAACCCAGTTTGTAGTACGGGATCTTGAGGCGCGCCGCCCGGTCCAGAATCGGGCGGGCGGTGGGATCGGACGCCGAGGTGAGTTCGGTGGTGATCATCGCAACCGACACGCCCTCGCCCGCCAGAGCCTCGACCGCCCGGGGCAAGTCCTCGCGCACCCGTTCCGGGAGCACGTGACCTTCCGGCCGGACGGTGAGATCGGCGTGGCGGAGACCGGTCCGGACAATGGTCCGGCCAAGTTCCGCCCAGCCCAGCTTCTGCAAAGGCTTGGTAAACACGGCGACCAGCGGCTGTGCCGAGGGTTGCGCGACCGCCGGAGCGGCCGCGGCCATACTCAGGAATTCGCGGCGTTGCATTGGTTGCTCCAATTGGTACGGCGCGGCAATCGCCACTGCGTCGACGTTTTGGTCTTCGAACAACTTCTTGCACTCCTGCAACTGGCTGCCGTGGCGAAGGCCGCCGCCCGCGTGAGTTCCCACTTGGATGATTCATTCCGCGATGGGGACATGAAGGTAGCGTAGCAAAGGTCGCGGTTTTGCGAACTCCGCGGCACTGCAATTTCCACCTGACGCCGGAGGCGGGAACCAGCGCCGCCGCCGGCGAAGGGGCCGAATCGAGGTACCATCAACGATAGTTCGAAGAGGTCGAACAACGATGAAGCGATTCGCGGTTGTGATGCTGTTGGGCTGGATCGGGATGGTTGCCGGCGGCAGCCAGGCGGGGGGCCTTCCGGTTCCGGAATTCCGGGATCTGTTCAACGGCAAGGACCTGACGGGATGGATCAACGTCAATACGGCGGAGGACACCTGGCGGGTTAAGGACGGCATCCTGGTCTGTTCGGGGCAGCCCATCGGCGTGATGCGCAGCCAGAAACAGTACGAGAACTTCGTCCTGCACGTCGAGTGGATGCACACGGAACCGGGAGGAAACTCGGGAATGTTTGTGTGGAGCGGCGCGCGGCCGAATCCGGGCAACCGTCTCCCGGACGGCGTCGAGGTCCAAATGCTCGAATTGGAGTGGCCCAACCTGCACAAGCGGGACGGAGTGACCCCGCCCCTGGCCTACGTGCATGGAGAACTCTTCGGTGTCGGTGGAGTGAAGACCATACCCAACAACCCCAGGGGCGAGAGGAGCATGTCGGTTGAGAATCGCTGCAAGGGGCGGGGAGAATGGAACACTTACGACGTGGTCGCCGTCGATGGCGTCATCAAGCTCTCGGTGAACGGCAAGTTCGTCAATGGCATCAGCGGCTCGACCCAGAAGAAGGGCTATATCTGCCTGGAATCGGAAGGCGCGGAGATTCACTTCCGTAACATCAGAATCATGGAATTGCCGCCCGGGGTGACGGCCCCGAACCAGGCTGCTCCCGAACTTGACTAGGTCTCCGGCCGCATGGTTCGGTCCTTCCCGCGTTGGCGCTTCGTTTGACATCTTCGCCAGCGCTGTTGTGTGATGAAGGCCATGCGTTTTGTCTTGGGCTTGGCGGCCGCGGTGGCGCTCTCGGCCGCCGGGCCGGCGCCGGTTTCGGGTCCGCTGGTTTCCTGCGACCGCTGGCCGCGCGCGACGAATCTGGTCTCCTGGACCGCCGACGTCATGCGCATCGAAAGTTTGGAGAACGCAACTGAAACGGCGCAGGGCAAAGCCTTCTTCGAGTGGCTGCGCCTGTTCTCCCGCATGGCGGTTGGCGGAATGATTCAGGCCTATGAAGGGCCGCACGGCAGAGAGCGCTATGTCACCGACGCCCACAAGACCTTCTTCGTTTACGGCTGGGGTTACTGCGACACCACCAGCCGCATCGCGGAAGCGGCCTGGAAGGAATACAAGCGGGACCCGCGGGCGGCCGGGCGCGTGTGCGTGCAGCACGAAGATGGCGGATACCACACCATGTACCGGCTGCGGCTCGACGGCCGCTACGGCGCTTTCGACCCGCGCTACGGCTACTATCTTGTGGAGCGGGACCAGCCCGGCGCGCGCGTGCTGGACTGGAACGAGGTTGGACGTGACGAGAACTTCCTCCGCAACCGCACTTTCCGTTACCGCAGCCGCCCGTTCTTCGAGATCTTCGGGCTCGAATGGGAACGGGCGCTGCTGCTGAACCCGGGCTGGTTCGACAGCCAGCAGCAGTGGAAGGGCGCCGGCGCGCCGAAAGAGCACGTCTTCGGAGACAGCCAATACAAGATGGGCACGCGCTTCCACGATATGGACTTCACGCTGTGGAAGGGCGTCACCATCGAGCGCTTCTGGGACAACTCGGCGCGCAAGTTCTACCGGCCGGCGGGCAAACACACACAGCGCGAGTGGCCTTTTCTGCCGTCGGGGCGGTTCTACCGGGTGACGGAAACAGCGCTGGATGGCAACTGGCCGAAGCACGACCCTAACTACGAAAGAGCGCGCCCCTTCCTGGCGGCGGTGCCGCGCGACGAGGGCTATCCGGAAGATGTCGCCGGCGGCCGCACCATCGGTCAGGCGTGGGGCGTGCTGCGGTACGCGCCGCAACTTCAAAGCGCGGATTCGCTCGACGCGCTGGCCACCGGCGCGACGCTCGTGCATTCCCCGACCGCGCCGCATCTGCGGCCCGAGAGGCCGGCCGAGGGCGGCGTCGCGGTCTACGACGTCTACAGCCCGTATGTGATGGTGGACGGCACGCTGGCGGCGGAGCTTGCGGGCGCCGGCGCGCGGATCGAAATGCGCACCCTCGAGCCGAAAACGGGAAACGCAAGCGTAGCCGACACTTGGGGCGAATGGCAAACGCTGGCGGGCGAGGCGGGACGCCACAAGCTGGAGTTGGGACGGCCGCGCTTTAACGGCAAAGACGCCAGCATCCATGGCGTATACCGATTTCAGTTGCGGGTGAGCGTCGATCCGCGCCCGGGACGCGCCGCGCCCGCGGGCCTTTCGGCGCTGAAGCTCGAACTGTACTTTGAAAACGGCATCATGTCCATCCCGCGCATCTTCGCCGGCCGCAACACGCTGCGCTTCCAGCTTCGCGACGCGGCGCGCCTGCGCGGACCCGTGGAAGTCGTCTATCGCTACCAAACCTCGTCCGGGAACCGGATTGCACGGCGCACTCTTCAGGCCGTGGATTTTCGCGGCAATGAGGCGCAGTGGAACGTGGACGCGGCGGGATTGGTCCGCTGCAACTCGCTTACGATCTCTTACTGAACCTCATGCGGACCAGCCTGACGCTCCTGCTCGCAATTGAGGCTGCCGCCGGCACGCAGCGCTACCTGCCGCCGCCGGAGGCGCCGCCGGTCCGGCTGTTCCCAGCGCACCCCCGGCTCTCGTTCCGGCCCGCGGCGGATCGAGGCTTTGGACGAAGCTTCGAGGAAGTGCGCGAGCTGTACCGCCGCGACGCGGCGTTCCGCGGCATCTTCGATACCGCACTGGCGGCTGCGGCGGATGGCACGCGCGACCCGGCGGCGGCTGCCGCGGCGTGGGTTGTGAGCGGGGAAGGCCGCTTTGCCAAGGCGGCGGCCAACGCGCTGCTGGCTCAGCCAATCAGCCAATCGCGCGATGGGCAGTACTCGAACCTGTGGGCCTTCGCGCTCGCATGGGACTGGCTGTATCGGCGCCCTGAACTCGACGGCGGAATCCGCGAGAAGGCGGCCGCGCGGATCGCCGAGCGCCTGGAGACGGAGCTGGCCTGGCTCGACGGCGGCTACATGGCGACCTGGCACGGACGCAACCAGGCGGCCAACGGAGCGATGGTCGCCGCGCTGGCGCTGGGCGATTTGCCCGGCCAGCAGCGCAACCTGGCACGGGCCGCGGCCCACTACGGCGACGCGCTGCGCGCGCTCGACTTTTCCGAGGGCTGGCCCGAGGGCCCCAGCTACTGGATCTACAACCGCGCCGCGCCGTACGCGCTGGCTGCCGACTGCTATCTCACCGCGACCGGCCAGGACCAGATCGCGGGACTTCACATCCGCGATGTAATGCGCAAGGCCGGGCTGTGGTCCATCTACCAGTTCGCGCCAAACGGCGTCTTTGAGCCTTATGGCGATTCGGCCGGTTCGCTGCGGCTGGGAGAGACGGGCTGGTGGGAGGCGACGGTGGACTACTTCGCACGGCTTTCGCGCGACCCGGGTGTCGCGGCCGGTGCGGACTGGTTCCGCAATCGCTCGCCGGCGCCATACGGCAAGCGTCCGCTCCACTGGTGGGCGGCCCTGGCCTACGATCCGTCGTCGCGCCCGGCGCGAGGCTACGACGCGACGGCGCCCCAACTCTGGCTCCGCAGGCGCCTGCCGCAAGCGATGCTGTTCGGCCGGCAGTCGATCGGAGTGGCTTTTTTCCGCGGCGCCTGGGGCGATGCCGATGAGATCTTTGCGTCGTTCAAAGCCGGCGATCTGCTGGCGCACCACGACCATTACGACGCGGGGCACTTCAGCATCCAGCGCGGCGGCCTGCTGGCGCCCCTGACCGGCATCTACGGAGACCCGGGCGGCTACACCGGCGCCTATCGGCTGGGCTACGCCATCCAGACCGTCGCCTCCAACAGCCTGCTAATCCTGGCGCCCCACGAAACCTCGGCCAACCTCCGCGCGCAGAAGCCGCCTTCATGGACCGCGCTGAGCGGCGGGAAAAGAGTCATTCGCCCAACCGGGTTCGACTGCCTGAGCGTCGAGCACTTCCGGGCGCAGCTTGACGCCGGGCCGCACCTGGAGCGCGCCACCATCACGGCGTTCGAAAGCCTTCCCGGGCAGTTCGACTACATCGCCGCCGACATCACCGCCGCCTACAACTCTACGCACTGGACTGAGCCTGGCAGCGATGCCAAGGTCGCGCTGGTGACCCGCCAATTCCTGTACCTGCGGCGCGAGGAGGTCTTCGTCATCCATGATCGCGTGGAGACGACGCGCCCTTCCTATTTGCCGAAATTCCTGCTGCACGCGCTGGCGAAACCGATCACCGCGAGCGAGCGGCTGCTCGACGGCGCCGGCCCCGAGAACGGAATTCTCGAGAGCCTGGACCGGCGGCTGACGGTCGCGCACAACCGCGGCGTGCTGACGGTGGTGTCGCTGCTGCCTCTCCGGGCGCGAGCGCTGAAGATCGGCGGGCGCGATTACTACGCCTACGTCGAGCGCGACGGCGACCAGGCCAACGGCTTCCATGGCGTCAACCTTTCCGGCGGCGACCCCGCTGTGCCGCGCGAGACCAAGCAACTCGGCCTATGGCGCGTTGAGATCGAGCCCACCGGCGCGGCCACCAGCCACCGCTTCCTGACCGTTCTGGCGCCGAGGCTTGTGGGCGATGGACGCGCGCTGCCCGAAATCGAGCTCGTGGATGCCGGCCCGGCGGCAAACGTGGTTCGTGTGGGCCGGACGATGGCGGTGTTCGCGCACTCGGCTGGGCCGCTGGATGAGGTAACGGTCGGCGGCGCCGCTCCGGCGCGGGCGATCGTATTGGATGCGCGCGCCGGCCGAACTTATCGGGCCGGCTCGCGTACGGCGAAAGCCAGCCTCGAAGGCGTCCTACAGGTTGATCTAACCGGCGGCAGCCGGAGCGTGCGAATCAACTAGTGTACTGCGTCAAAAGTTCTGTAACATGCGGCCGGCGCGGCGACGGCCACTCTAAACCGCGGCCCTGGGCCGGCCCGGACGGGGGCGCTCCTCCAGACCAGCCAAACGTTTCGTAAAGAACCGCTTGCGCCACATGCTGACCACCTCGCGCCGCGCATCTATGCGCAGCGCGATGTCCTTGTTGTCCCACCCTTGAGCGGCCAGCAGGATCATTTTGGCACGCTGTACCATAAAGTATGGCAACGTATACCGAGCCGTCCTCCGCTTCAACTCGCGGGCTTCAGCCGGGGAGAGCCTGATAGGATATGGGCTAGGTCGTGGCATTGGGTCATACCTCCCGTAATCAGGATCTCACATCACAGAAGTATTTGCAATCATAAATACGTTAGTGTATTATAGATTATGCCCGGCGCTCCCAAGATCTGGTTGTCCCAAGAGCAGCACGACGACTTCCAGCGCTTTGCCCGTAGTCACACCCTCCCAGCCCGCTTGGTCGAACGCGCCCGCATCATCCTTGGCGCCGCACAAGGCAGGAATACCGAACGGATCGCCACCCAACTGGGAATCGCCCGCCAAACCGTGGCCCGCTGGCGCCTGCGTTTCGCCCAATACGGCCTCGCGGGGATTGAAAAGGACGCCCCGCGCTCCGGCCGGCCCCGCCTCATTCTCCCCGACAAGATCGACGAGATCGTTTCCAAAACCACCCGGGAAACGCCGCCGGGCGCCACCCACTGGAGTACCCGCACCCTGGCCCAGACCACCGGAATCAGCCCCTCCAGCGTCGGACGGATCTGGCGGGCGCATGGACTCAAGCCGCATCGCATCGCAACCTTCAAGCTCAGCAACGACCCCCGCTTTGCCGAAAAGTTGGAGGATGTGATCAACCTCTATCGCAACCCTCCCCAGGGCGCGCTGGTGCTATCGCTCGATGAAAAATCTCAGATCCAGGCGCTGGACCGCACCCAGCCGGGTTTGCCTTGGAAGAGGGGCCGTTGTGGAACCATGACCCACGATTACAAGCGGAACGGAACCACCACCCTGTTTGCCGCCATGAATATCCAGGACGGAACCGCGATCGACATCTGCATGCCCACCCATCGTCATCAGGAATGGATCCGGTTCTTGAAACTCATTGACCGGCGGACGCCTCCGGACAAACAACTCCATCTGATCCTGGACAACTACTCGACCCACAAGACCCCGGAAGTGAAGCGCTGGCTGGCCCGGCATCCGCGGTTTCACCTGCACTTCATCCCCACCAGTTCCTCTTGGCTCAACATGGTCGAGCGATTCTTCCGCGATCTGACTGACAAATGCATCCGGCGCGGCGTCTTTCACA
>JAUYBU010000160.1 GCA_030693045.1 Bryobacterales bacterium
CTGTCCGCAGTGCGGCGCTCAGACCCAGGGCGGCAAGTTCTGCCCGGAATGCGGCGCTAAGGTACAGGCGAAATCGGCGTGCGCCAGTTGCGGTGCGGCGTTCACGCCCGGCGTCAAGTTCTGCCCCGAGTGCGGCGCCAAAACCAAACCCTGAACCCTATTTCGGGGACAGGCTACGAAATCCCGAAACTCCTATTTCGGGATTTCGTAGCCTGTCCCCGAATTATGCTGACCCTGTTGCTGGCTTTTGCGCTTCCGGGGAGCATCGAAGTGCTTCCCACCCGGATCGCCGGCGTTGACGCCCGGGATTCGGTCCGCGACTACGACGGCGCGCGCGTCCGAACCCGGCACGTCGCCCTTGCCAACCGCTGCGGATCCCATCGGCGCCCAGCCTGGCCCTCAAACTGCCGCCCGGTGAATACACTCTCTACACGCTCTACGGCGGCTGGGGGCAGGAGCGTCAACTGGCCGCCGAATCGCTCGGCGCCGGCGCGCGCGTTCTCACCAGCCGGCGCGGGCGATCGTCGTCCATCTACTCGCCCTGGTTCGCCTTGCGCAACCACACCGCCGGCATCACCTATGCCGGGCAACTGGAGTGGTCCGGCAATTGGACGCTGAGCGTCGAGCGCGTGCCCGCCCGCGCCGCGGTTCGCTTGTCCGCCGTTCCCGTCGAGGTCCGGCTGGGCATGGAATTCGACAGCTCCGGCTACCGGCTGGACCCGGGCGAAACGCTCGATCTCGCGCCGGCCGTCTTCACCGCCGTCGAAGGCGACCTCGACGACGCCGCGAATCAACTGCACCGCTATCAGCGCCTGCACGTGTTCCCCCGGCGTCCCGGCGGCCACCTGCCCTGGGTGCAGTTCAACTCCTGGTACCCGTTTCCCGGGAAGCTGACCGCCGCGGAGATGATGCGCTCGGCCGATATCGCGGCCGAACTCGGCGCCGAAGTCTTCGTGCTCGACGCCGGCTGGTACAACCGGAAAAACTGGTCGCGTGAACTCGGCGACTACCAGGCCGATCGCGCCGCCTTTCCCAACGGCATCGAAGAGCTCTCGGCGCACGTCCGGAAGCTCGGCCTGAAGTTCGGCATGTGGGTCGAGATCGAGAACGCCGGCTCGGAGTCGCGCCTGTTCGCCGCGCATCCGGACTGGTTCTTCCAGCTCGGCGGCAAGCCGCTCAAAAGCGGCGAACGCTATCACCTGGATTTCGCGAAGCCCGAGGTCAGCGCCTGGGCGCGTGGCGTCCTCGACCGCCTGGTGAGCGACTATCGCCTCGAGTGGATCAAGATCGACTACAACATCGACATCGGCTGGGAGTTCGACGACTCATCGGCCAAGGGCGGCGTGCTCATACGTCACCTGGCGGATTACTACCGCTGGCTCGATGATGTCCGCGCCGCGCATCCGCAACTGTTCATCGAGAACTGCTCCAGCGGCGGACTGCGCTTCGACCTCGGCATCCTGCGCCACACTCACTCGACGTGGCTTTCCGACGAGGTGAAACCGCGCGAATCCGTGCAACTCGGCTACGGCTGCACCGTCGAGTTCGCGCCCGAAGTCTGCAATCATTGGATGGTCGGCGACACCAACCGCGGCGACATTCGGCCCGGCGCCGAGTCCGGCTGGTGGGACTTCATGCTGCGAGTGCCGATGAATGGCCAGTTCGGCATATCGAGCAAGGTCTTCGAGTGGAGTCCGGAACTCAGGCAGCGCGCCCGGGCCAACGTGGCACTCTACAAGCGCATCCGTCCGGTCATCGTCGGGGCCGATGTCTACCACCTCACGCCGCCTCCAGACCACAACGCGCCCGAAGGTTGGACCGGGGTCCAATATCTCGCCGCCGGCGGCAGAAGCGTGTTGATGGCCTACCGTTGCCAGGGCGGGAAAGCGTCGCGGTCATTCAAACTCCGGGGCCTCGACCCGTCGAAAACCTACCGCGTGCGCATCGACGAAACCGACCGCGGCGTCATGACCGGCGCGCAGTTGAGCAAGGAAGGCTTGAACCTCGAACTCGCCGAATGGCGCGCCGCGGTAGTGGAATTGGAATAGCATCGCATTAGCCGGCCGGCGAACAGTCCGAGTTACTGCGCCGCCGCCGACATACCTCTGGCCGGTTCCGATCCGGCCATGCTGTCGCTGCCGTCCGAGAGCCAAGTAGATGTGCGGCAGGCAACACCTGACGGTGCAGTAAAGGTGACAAGGACGGGACAATTGGCGGACGGTACTCGTGTCAGTGACAGCTACGACATCAGGACGCAGACGATCAAATCCACCGACGCCGAAGGCAAGCTTGTGACCGAGACACAGGTCTTGGACGGGCAGTAGCGAACCGTAAGCTGCAACCCGGTACTCTCAAGTCGTAAACTAAGCAGCATGGCGCGCACTGCTCGCGTTGTGCTTCTCCTGGCCGCCGCCGGCGTCCTCGCCGAGGCCCAGAACATTCGGATCACCTGGATCGGCCAGTCGTGTTTCGTCATCCAGACCGAGGGCGGCCCGACGGTGGTGACGGACCCTCCGGCTGCATCCACCGGCTATCCGCTGCCGGCGCTCACGGCCGACGTCGTCACAATTTCGCACAACCACACCGACCACAACTACACCGCCGGCGTGGGCGGCCAGTTCACGGTGGTGGACGGGCGTGCGGTCACCGCGCGCACGCAGATGACCGCCGCCCAAATGCCGTTCCTTCTGCTGCCGGGCTGGCACGACAACCAGAAGGGCGCGCAACGCGGCCAAAACACCATGGTCCGCTGGACCCAGAGCGGAATCGTGTTCGCGCACATGGGCGATTTCGGCGAAGACCAGTTGAGCGACGAGCAACTGGCCGGCCTGCGCGACGTCGACGTGCTCTTTGTTCCGTCGGGCGGATTCTACACCGTCGACGCCGAACGCGCCGCCGCGCTGGTGAAACAGTTGAAGCCGCGCGTGGCCATCGCGATGCACTTCCGCACCGCGCTGGGCGGGCCCGCGCAACTGGCGGCGTTTCCGGATGCCGTGCGGCCGCTCGAGCCGCTGGTCTACAAACCGGCGCGCGTGACCGTCAACCGCACCACGCTCCCCGCCTCCACCCAGGTGTGGGTGATGGAGGCTGCCGCCGACGTTGCCGCCGTCAACGCGGCCAGTTCCGCGGCGGGCGTGCCAGTGGCGCCGGGTTCGCTCACGTCGCTTTACGGCGCGTTTGCCGGAGCGTCCACGGTCTCTGCTTCCGCCTGGCCGCTCCCGCGCGCGCTGGGCGACACGGAAGTGCTGGTGGGCGCGAAAGCCGTGCCGCTGATCATGGTCTCCCCATCGCAAATCAACTTCCAGTTGCCGGCGGCGCAGCAGGCGGGCCAGGCCGTCGTCGAAGTGCGAGTGAAAGGCGAGCGCGTGGCGCGGGGATCGGTCACGGTGCTGGAAGGAGCGCCGGGTTTGTTTGCCTTGGGGCGCAAGAGGGTGCGCCGTGGAGAGGCGCTCGAGATCTACGCCACTGGAGCGGGGCGCGTGACGCCGCCGGTGGAAGACGGCGCGGCCGCGCCCGCGCAACCGCTGTCGTTCACGGCGGCGGCGCCGGCGGTGTACCTGGACGGCCGTCTCATCCCCGTGACTTTCAGCGGCCTGGCGCCGGGCATGGCGGGCCTCTGGCAGGTGAACGCGGCGATACCGGCCGACGCCAGCCCCGGCCCGGATGTGTCGGTCCTCATCATCCACGGCGGCATTGTCAGCAACCAGCTTTCCGTGGCCGTGGAATAGGTTGCGCAGATGCACATCCCTCTTCCCGAAAGGCTGGACCGGATGGCTCAGTGGTTACGGCGAGCCAACGACCGGCCGCTGGTCGGGTACTCATTGGGCTCCTATTACCCGCTGCGCCGCTATCCACGCGGCGCGGCGCGCCTGCCCGACGGGCCGGTGCAGCCCGACGACGTCGTGGTGGCCGATTATCTGGACGACACCGACCACCTGTTCGAATTGCACGAGCGCGCGGGCGGCGACCTGGTCTTTTCCGCCGCGCCGTTCTTGGGTTTGCCGTGGGTGGAGGCGTCGCTCGGCTGCGGCGTGGTGGCCGATCACTCGACCGGCTCCACGCGCTCCACACCGCCATCCAATACCTTCGTGCCGCGATTCTCCGAGGACAATCCCTGGGTGCGCAAAATGCTCGAATTCATTCCCGCCCTGGTCGAGCGCAGCGCGGGGCGCTACCCGGTGGGCGTGACGCTGATGCGCGGCATCTCGGATCTTTTGTCGGCGCTTTACGGCGGGGGCGATTTCGTCCTGCGCATGGTCGATCAGCCGGAGGAAGTGCGCGCGGTGGTCGAAAAGCTGACCGACTACTGGATCGCCTTCGGCCAGTGTCTGCTGGATGCCTTGCCGCTGTTTCACGGCGGCACCGGATCGTTCTTCTACAGCCTGTGGTGCCCCGGCCGGATGATCTGGCTGCAGGAAGACGCGCTGGCGCTGCTGTCGCCGGCGCTGTACCGCGAGTTCATCTACCCGGCCGATTGCCGCATCGCGCGCGCCTTCCAGAACACCGTCATCCACCTGCACCCGGCGCGCTTCATCCCGTCCCAACTGCTGGCGGCCAGCGACCTCGCCGCGATCGAGTTGCACATCGACCACGACGGGCCGCGCGCCGAAGCGCTCGCCGAGCACTACCGGACCATCCTGGCGTCCAAGCCGTTGCTGATCTGGGGCGACCTGACGGAAGCGGATCTCGACTTCGTCTTGACGCGCCTGCCGCCCCGCGGCCTGGCCGTGAACCTGGTGCTGGAATAAATGCGTCAGCCTGGTATGGCCCCTTTTAGAAAAGGGGCCATACCAGGCTGACGCATTTTTCCCATTTCCGCCCGGAGTGTGCAAAAATGGAAAGTCACTCCCATTGTTGGCCCCATGAGTACTCCGAACCTCCCCGACCCGGCTCTGTCCGGCCCGAACGCGCCGGAAGAAACCGCCACATTCGCCGAACTGCTTTCCGAGTTCGAGCAGCAGCACCGCAAGCCCGCATCGCAAGGACAGTCGCTCATCGGCACCGTCGTTCAGGTGTCCGACGAGTCGGTCTACTTCGACATCGGGCGCAAGATGGAAGGCGTCATCCGCGCCGAAGACCTGCGCGACGCCTCCGGCGCCGTGGTCACGCTGAAGCGCGGCGACAAGCTCCCGGTCTCCATCAGCGGGTTCAATTCCGAGGGCTATTTCACGCTGTCGACCACCCGCGTCGCGCTGCCCAAGGACTACTCGGAGCTGGAAAAGGCGTTCGCGGAAAAACGCAACATCGCCGGCACGGTGCTCGAACAGGTGAAGGGCGGATTCCGGGTCGAGATCGGAATGCGCGCCTTCCTGCCCGCCTCGCGCAGCGGCGCGCGCGATCAGGCCGAGATGGAAAAGCTCGTGGGCCAGCAGATCGCCTGCAAGATCATCCAGCTCGAGGTGGACAAGGAAGACGCCGTGGTGGACCGGCGCGTGGTGCTGGAAGAAGAGGAAGCGCTGGGCAAGCAACGCGCTTTCGAGGCCTTGCAGGAAGGGGCCGTGGTCGCCGGCACGGTGCGCGGCCTCACCGACTTCGGCGCCTTTGTCGACCTGGGCGGCGTGGACGGGTTGCTGCACGTGACGGACCTGTGCTGGGCCCGCGTGGCCAAGCCGTCGGATGTGCTCTCGATCGGCCAGTCGGTGGAAGTCAAGATCCTCAAAATCGGCCGCGATTCGAAGAAGATTTCTCTCGGCATGAAGCAGTTGGTTCCGGACCCGTGGAGCCTGGTGGCGGAGAAATACACCGTCGGCGTCCGCATGCACGGCCGGGTGGTTCGCCTGGCCGACTTCGGCGCCTTTGTCGAACTAGAGCCGGGAATCGACGGCATGATCCACGTCTCCGAGCTTTCCTGGTCCAAGAAGATCCGGAAGCCGTCGGACGTGCTGAAGATCGGCGAGACGGTCGAAGCGCAGATTCTGGGTGTCAACGTCGGCGAGCGGCGCATCGCGCTGGGGCTGAAGCAGGCTCTGGGCGATCCGTGGGAAGACGCGGCCAAACGCTACCCGGTCGGCTCGGTTGTGGAAGGCCCCATCACCAGCCTGGCCAATTTCGGCGCATTCGTGGCGCTGGGCGACGGCATCGAGGGAATGATCCACATCGGCGACATCAGCGCCGAAAAGCGCCTCCAGCATCCGAAAGAGATGCTCACCTCCGGTCAGACCGTACGCGCCCAAGTGCTGGAAGTCGATAAGCAGAAGCGCCGCGTCCGGCTGGGCATGAAGCAATTGGAGCCAACCAGCGCCGACGAGTATATTGCCGAGCACAAGGTCGGCGAAACCGTCACCGGCCGCGTGGTCGACGCCGGCCCCAAGTCGATGAAGGTGGAGCTTGGCGAAGGTGTCTTCGGCCTCTGCCGGATGCCGGAGAAGGCCGCCGGACGAGCCCCGGCCGCCGAAGAATCGGCCTCCGATATATCCTCGCTGACGGCCATGCTGGCGGCCCGCTGGAAGAGTGGCGTCGGCGCGGGCGTCCAGGCCTCCTCCAGTGGAGCGCGGGCCGGCCAGGTCCGCAGCTTCCGCATCCAGGCGCTGGACGCCGCCCAGAAGCGGATCGACCTGGAATCCGTGGATTAGTCCCCCCGGCGTTACCTTTTTCGCCCTCGCCCGTCTATCCGGGTGTAACAGGCGAATACTGTGGCCGCCCAGGCTGTTGCGCTAGAATCGACCCCGAGGCCAATGGACGAAGCCGCCTTGATCCGCGCGGCGCAAGCGGGAGACCAGTCCGCTTTCGAACGATTGGTCCGCACCTACGACCATGCCGTGCTGCGGCTGGGCATGAACCTTCTCCGCTCGCCCGAGGACGCCCGCGACGTGTATCAGGAGGCTTTCCTGCGGGTCTACCGGAATCTCGACCACTTCCGGTTCGACTGCAGCTTCCAGACCTGGCTCTACCGCATCGTGACCAACCTGTGTCTGGATCAGCTTCGCAAACGCAAGATCCGGCGCGAAGAGTCCAGCCTTCGGCAGACTGCCGACGGCCTCCGCGACCGCATGGATTCGGTCGCCGAAGAGCGCGCCGACGGCGACCCCGAGCGCCGCATCTACAGCCGGCAATTGAAGTCCAGGATCGACCAGGTCCTGTCCGAATTGACGCCGCGCGAGCGGCTGGTGTTCGAGATGCGCCACTACCAGGGCCTGCGGTTGCGGGCCATCGGCGAGGTGTTGGGCACCACCGAGGAAGCGGCCAAGAACTGCCTGTTCCGCGCCACGCAGAAGATGCGCCGGGCGCTGGGAGATTTTCTATGACCTGCGAGATGGCCAGGACCGAACTGCCTCTGTTCTTGTACGGAGAGCTGAACTTCGACGAAGAGGAAGCGATTGAGCGGCACCTGGAAACCTGCGCCGGCTGCCGCGACGAGTTGAACGCGCTGAAGGCGGTTCACCGGCTGGCCGACCAGGCCGAGATGGATCCTCCCGCCGGGCTGCTGGAATCCTGCCGCGCCGGGCTGGCCGGCCAATTGGCTGGCCAGCCGCCCGCCCGCCGCGCCGGGCTCTGGGCCAGGTTCTGGTCCTGGCGGCCGGCAGCCGTTGCCTGGAAGCCGGCCGGCGCCCTGGCTTTGCTGGCGCTGGGTTTCCTGGCGGCCCGGCTGAGCGGGCCGGCGCCGTATTCCGGCGCGCGCGTCCGCTACATCGAGCCCGATCCGGACGGGCGGGTGCAAATCGGCCTCGAGGAGACGCGGCAGCGCGTGCTGACTGGGCGTCTGGAAGAAGCGCCGATCCGCAAACTGCTGCTGGCCGCCGCGGCCAACCGCGAAGACGCGGGCCTGCGCGTCGACTCGATCGACATCCTCAAGTCGCAATCGGCTTCCGCCGAAGTCCGCGGCGCGTTGCTGGCGGCGCTGCGCGGCGATCCCGATCCGGGCGTGAGATTGAAGGCGCTGGAGGGTTTGAAGGCGTTTGTCTGGGAAGCCGAGACGCGCAAGGCGCTGGCCCAGGCCCTGCTCACCGACGACAGCCCCAGCGTGCGGACCATGGCCGTCGATGTGCTCGTCGAAGGCAAGCAGCAGGACGTCGTCGGCGTGCTCCAGCAACTGCTGCGCAGGGAAAACAACGACTACATCCGCGAGCGCTCGACGCGCGCGCTGCGCGAGATGCGCGCCTCGGTGGAAACCTTCTGACCACCCAAGCCCCCCATCGGGGACACTCCGGACTAATCTCACGGAACCCATCGCTTGACCACGGGACACAGGCGTGTCCCCCGCGAAGCCTTCACGCAAACCATCGTCACCGCAGCCCACAGGCGTGTCCTCCGTTTCAGAGCCCGGGGACACTCCGGGCGGGAACAGGGGGTGCAGTGCACGATGTTCATCCGCAACATGGACGCGGAGGGGGCAGCGCATTTCATGGCCGGCGAGGTGACGCGCAGGCGTCCGGCGGCGCGCAGCCTGCGGCCTACACCCGCGCCGGCCGGCAGCAGCTCCGTGGTGCCGGACAGCCACCATCCGGCCCAGCCCCGTTCGGGGGGCGAGAGAAACGCTCCAACGCTGTCGAAACGCTGCGCCGCGCCTTGGAGTCCCGGCGCCCCTCCGGCATGGACAATGGTCCCGGGCAGCGGGTTCAGATCCGGTGGCAGGCTCGGGCCGGTTTGTGCATCCCTCCACACGTTGGCTGCGTTCTTAACGAACGGATCGGCTTTCACCATCACCGCGGAACCGGGCGGCGCGTAGAGCCTGGCAGAGAAAGATCCGCCGGCATCGGCCGAGGCGAGGGCCATGGTGTGGCTGTTCAGGTTGATTACGGCGACTTCCGCTCCGCCCAAGACCGCCCCCGGAGCGGCGGCGACGGTTGCATAGCCATCCACATCCGGCGGGTCGACGGTGATGAACTCGGCGCGCGGCGGCAGGGTGGGGTAGGGCCGCCCGCGCTGCGCCAGCATCTCGATGAACAGGCCGGTGACATCGCCGTTGCGCAGGTCAACCACCACAGGCGGCGAAAAGTAAGGCGGCGCCTGCGTTTCCAGTGCATAACTCCCTGGCAGCATCACCAGTTCGAACCGGCCCTGGTTGACCACACCGAAGATCCATTCACCGGCGGGAATCGCGCGGTCAAAGGGACTGGCCATCAGCGATGACGAATTGGCGAGCAACTGCCCGTCGGGCCGCCGCAGTTCGCCGCTCAGCAGGTACCCGCTGTTGAGATCGAAGTCCTTGACCAGATCGCCGGATATCCCGTTCACCTGCCAACTGCGAAACGCCAATCTGAGATCGACCGGCGGGTGCACCAGTATCTGCAACCAGCCGCCGCCCGCCGGCACCCCGTTGACGCGGTAGACGCCGTCGCTACTGGTGTTGGCGAACAGCGAGCTGCCTTGCGAGATCACTTGTATTCGGAGGCCGGCGACGGGTTTCCCCTGGTGGCGGATGGTGCCGGACACGGTTGCGGTGGATTGCGCCGCGGCCAGCGAGGCCGCCAGCAGGCACAGCGGCAGCAGCGGTCTATTCATAGGGCAGGATCAGCAGAAAGGCGATCAGATCCTCGATTTCCTGCGGGAGCAAGTGAGACGTCACGCCGTGCCGGTCGTTGCGATTGGCCGAGGTGAGCACTTCCCGCAAGCCGGGCGCGCCGCCGTCGTGCATGTAGGGCGCGCCGCCCTTGCGATAGCGCAGCGTCGGAGTGTCGATTTTGGGGCCAAACCACTCGCCTTCTCCATCCGCCGAGCCTGCGTCGTGCACCTTCAGGTCGGTGCAGACCGGCGCCCGGTGGCATTCGGCGCATTGCGTGCGCGGGGAGTCGAAGATGGTCGTGTTGCGCCGGGTCGCCGGCTTGGCCCCCGGCGGCACCGCGCCGGTGTACTGCAGCACCCACGTGCGCCCGTCGTATTCGCCTTCGATGTGGCAGGTGTTGCAGCTCACCCAAGCCGCCTGCGAAACCTCCGGCCGCGCGCTGGAATGAAACAGCCGCTTGCCGTTCAATAGGACCGGCGGCAGTGGATTTTCGGTAGCGGGCACGCTATCGACAACCGTGTACGACGCCGCGTCGATGAAACTGACGGTCCCGGCCAGGGTGTTGTTGACGAACACCCACCGCCCGTCGGATGTGGCCGCGATGCCGCGCGAGTTGTCTTCCACCGACACGTGCGCGGTCCGCCGCACGCGAACCGGGTCCGAGACATCGAGCACCGAAAGGTCGTTGCTGGCCGCGGGCGCCACCCACAGTTCCTGCCCGCCGCGCGCCAGCAGCGCGGCCCAGGGCAGGCCGACCGGCTTGTCCTTCTCCGGCTACGAGATATGTTCGGACAATTGGTGCGCCAGGGTTTCCAGGTTGAGCACCGACACTTCCGGAAACACCGAATTATCGAACTGCGTGTTCAAGCCTTGCCCGTGCGCCATGGTTTGCGGCAGGTAGGCGCGGGTGCCGGCCGGGTTGATGAGAATGCCGGGCGCCGGGGCGATGTTTTCCCAGGTGGGAATGCGCGCCACGACCGCGGGGGTTGGGGTCAGCCCTATGACGGTGACATCTCCCGAGAGTAGGTGGGTTGACCAGCAGGCGGCGCGAATCGGCGTGAGGACCAGGCCGCAGGGGCGGTCGGCGGTGGCGATGACGGTGCGCGTGGCCAGGGTTTCCGCATCCAGCAGGCGGACCGCGTCGTCGCCGGTCTCGGCCACCGCGTACTTGGCGAGGTCCACAACGGCCAGGTCCGAGGAGCCGCGGCTGACCACATATGTAAAGCGGTGACCGAGTTCGAGTCGGGATTCAACACCAGCAGCAGTTGGTCATCGGCGCTGACGGCCAGAGAGGAACTTGCCGACTGCGCCGGCGAGGGCCGGGCGGCGCAGAGATACAGGAGAGCGAAGAGCAATGCCGGCTGAGGAGCTATCCGCATAAGAAGATCTATTGCACACGGCTTCGCGAGATTCGGACCCGAGTTTCGCGCGACAGGCTACGTAACCTCGAAACTCAGTTCGTAAGTCGATTCAACTTCGTCGGGGTGGAATTCCGAGGTTACGTAGCCTGTCCCCGGAAGTAGGGCTTGACAGTGAGTTCGGCAGGTGTCACTAATGGTTCAGATCAGACCACGGTTGGCCGGGTTGGAGGTACGGGATGGACGGCCGGGAGGCGCCGCACTACGAGATCGGGGAGAAGATCGGGGAAGGCGGCATGGGCGTGGTTTACCGCGCCCTGGATCGCAAGCTGAACCGGCAGGTGGCGCTGAAGTTCCTGCCCGCCGATGTGACCGCATCGGCCGAGGGGCGGGAACGCGCGCGCCGGGAGGCGCTGGCGATTTCCGCCCTCAACCATCCGCACATCGAGACTATTTACGATCTGGACGAAGTGGACGGCCGGCTGTGCCTGGTGCTGGAATACCTGCCCGGCGGCACGCTCAGGGAAAAGCTCGAAGCGGCGCGCGCGGCCGGCCTCAGGCTGCCCATCGGCGAGATTCTGCGGTACGCGGTGGAGACCGCCGGCGGGCTGGCTCACGCGCACTCGCGCGGCATCGTGCATCGGGACGTCAAGACCAGCAACCTGTTGCTCACGCGGGAAGGCGCGGTGAAGATCACCGACTTCGGGCTTGCCAAGTGGCGCGCCGCGGACGCGCGAAGCCAGGAAGGAACGCTGATGGGCACGCTGGGCTACCTGTCGCCGGAGCTGGCGCAGGGAATTGCGGCCGACGAGCGCTCGGACGTATTTTCGTTCGGGGTGGTGCTGTTCGAGCTGGTCGCGGGGAGCATGCCGTTCCGCGGCGCCAACGAGGCGGATCTGCTGCTGCGGCTTCTGCACGAGCCCGCGCCGCCGGTCCGGCGGTTTCGAGGCGATGCGCCGCCGGCGCTGGAACGGATCATCGCCAAGGCGCTGGAGAAACGCCGCGAAGACCGCTATCAGCGGATGGAGGATCTGCTGGCGGACCTCCAGGCGTTGCAGGCGAGGCTGCAGGACCGGACGCTGGACGGAGCCGAGGCGTCAACCGCCAGCCAGGAGGTGGTCGAGCCCGTTCCGACCCGCCGTTCCTGGCTCAGCCGCTCGGTCCTGGCCATCCTGCTACTGGCGGCGCTGGCCGTGGCTGCGCCCTTCTTGTGGAGCCCCCTCCGCGATTGGATCCACCGCCCTCAAATTCCGGCGGAACGGAAACTGGCGGTATTGCCCTTTCGGAACCTGGGCGGCGCCGACATCAGCCAGACGTTCTGCGATGGGTTGATGGATATTCTGACCAACAAGCTCACTCAGTTGGAGCAGGTTCACGGACCGCTACGGGTGTTCGCGGCAAGCGACGTCCTGAGCCAGCGCGTGGGCAGCGCCGGCGAGGCGCGCCGCGCTCTGGGCGCTAACCTGGCGCTGGCCGTGAGCGTGCATCGGGATGGAGACAAGACCATCCTGGCGGCCAATCTGGTGGACACCCAAAGCCAGCTCCAACTGGCGGCAACCACGGTGGAGGCGGGGTCGCGGGATCTCGCTTCGCTGCAAGAGAACCTGGTGCGTGCGGTGGCGGACATGTTGCGCGTGCCGTTGTCGCAGGAGGTCCAGCAGGCCATCGCGGCGGGGCACACACAGGTGCCGACGGCGTATGAAGACTATGTGCTGGGGCGCGGCGAGCTACAGCGCAGCGACCGTCCGGAAAGGGTTCTGCGCGCCATTGCACTCTTCCAGAGAGCATTGGATCTGGATCCGCTGTACGCCCTGGCGCACGCCGGCATGGCCGAAGCGAACTTCTATCAGTACCAGCTCACCAAGGACCGGCGCTACCTGGAGGAGGCGCGCAAGAACGGATCGCGTTCGATCGTATTGGACCCCCGCCTGGCGCCGGCGCACGCCAGCATGGGACTGATTCAAACCGCCAGCGGTCAGTACGAGGAGGCGGTGAAGAGCTTTGAGCAAGCCTTGAAACTCGACCCGCTCAGCGTCGAGGCGCAGCGCGGATTGGCGGCCGCCTACGAAGCGCAGCAAAAGATGACGCAGGCGGAGACCGCCTATCGGCGCGCTATCGACCTGCGGCCGGCCAGTTGGGTGGTTCACCGGGATCTGGGCGCTTTCTACTACCGGCGTTCCCAGTTTGAGAAAGCCATCCCCAGCTTCGGCAGGGTGATCGAACTGACGCCCGAGAATTACCGGGGTTATAGCAACCTGGGCGCCGTATATGTGAAACTCAGCCGGCGCCAGGAAGCGGCCCGAGTGTTCAAGCGCTCCCTCCAGATCCAGCCGAGCGCCAGTGCTTACTCGAACCTCGGCACGCTCCTGTATTTCGAGCGGCGTTTCGCGGAGGCGGCCGCCAATTTCGAGAAAGCGGCGGCGCTCACGCCGAAGGAACCGCGCGTGTGGGGGAATCTGGCCTTGGCCTATCAATGGACGCCGGAGCTTGGCGGCAAGGCGCCGGAGGCGTTTCGCCGGGCGATTGCGCTGACCGAAGAGAGGCTGGCGGCAAACCCGAAGAATGCTCCGGCCCGCGCGAGCCTGGCCACATACCTTGCCTTCACCGGCCAGATCCAACGGGCGCTGCCGGAGATGGAAGCGGCGTTGCGGCTGGCGCCCGAGGATAGCGCGGTACTGTTTCGAGCCGCCGAGGTTTGCGAACACACCGGACTGCGCGACCGGGCCATCGAGTATCTGGGCCGCGCACTGGAACGGGGCCAATCCCTGGAGGAAGTTCGCGGCACCCCGCTGTTTACCGACTTGCGCAAGGACCCCCGCTACCAGCGAATGGAGATTGCGCGAACCAGACAACCGTAGCTAACTTAAGGAGAAACTTGAGATGGGAGCTCACGTCCATACCATCAGAATCGATTTCAACCATGTTTACTTCGATGCCGAAGAACGCTTCGTCGACAGCATCGATTATCGACCCGCGGTGGTGCGAGTCCAGCCAGGCGACGGGGTTCAGTGGATATCGAACTACAACCTCAAAGTCTGTTTTCACAAAGGAACACCATTTGCGCGCATTCAGATAGAGACCAACGCAGAGGTGCCATCGGTACCCGAGCCAGTCTTGCGCTCCGCTGAAAAGAGGGGTTACCACTACAATGTCCACGGGGCGGTGGTAGTAGGTGGACAGATGCTCTTCTTCGGCGACCCGGGCTGTCCGGAGCTCATCGTGGAGTAGGCACGGGGAAAAAAATCGAGCGGCAGGCGGGCCCAGAGCGGCAGGCGGGCCCAGAGTCTTCTGAGTTAATCCGTCAAGAGGGATTTTCAGAAAACTTTTGGAAACCGGCGACGGTCTTCCACCCCGGCCCGGTGACTCCCGCCAGGGCCGGACCCAACAGCGATCTGCGCCGGCGCAAGGACTGGAGG
>JAUYBU010000216.1 GCA_030693045.1 Bryobacterales bacterium
AAAAGGGGCCAAATCAAGTTGACAAACGCACAATGGTCGGGTGTATGATGGGTGCAGCCTGGAGGTTCTTGTCATGTTCAATTCCAGACAGCTCGTTACGATGATCTCCGTGGTGTTTCTCTGCGCGGCCTGCTTCGGCCAGCAGGGCGGCGGCACGATTTCAGGGACGGCGACGGATCCGGCCGGGGCGCTGGTGGCGGGAGCGGAGATCGAGGTCCGCAACGTGGCCACCAACAGCGTGTTTCGGACCACCACCAATAACACCGGCTTCTACACGGTGCCGGGCATTTCGGTGGGCGAGTATGCCGTCACCGCGGTGGTGCAGGGCTTCAAGCGAAGCGTGAGAAGTGGCATCCGGCTGCAGGTGGACCAGAAGGCGGTGGTCGATTTCAGGCTGGAACTGGGCGCGGTGGCCGAGTCCGTCGAGGTAGTGGGGCAGGCGGCGCTGGTGGACACGTCCAGTTCCACGCTGGGCAAGGTGGTGGAGAACCGCCGCGTGCAGGAGTTGCCGCTCAACGGCCGCAACACGCTGGCGCTGACGCTGCTCACGCCGGGCGTGCGCTCGAATGCCGCCTCTTCGAGCGGCTTCGGCGACCGCGGCGTCGAGGTGACGTCGGTCAGCATCAACAACGGACCCACGGCCATGAACGGGCAGGTGCTGGACGGCGGCAACAACATTCAAACCTACCTGGGCGACATCAACATGAACCCGGCCGTGGACGCGGTGGAGGAGTTCAAGGTCCAGACCAACACCATGTCGGCGGAGTTCGGCTTCACCGCCGGCGGGGTGGTGAACCTGGCCACCAAGTCGGGGGCCAACGCCCTGCACGGCACGGCTTACGAATTCTTGCGCAACGACAAGTTCGACGCTCGCAACGCCTTCGCCGCCGACAAGGGCAGGTTCCGCTACCACCAGTTCGGCGCTTCGCTGGGCGGGCCGGTGATTCGCGACAAGACCTTCTTTTTCGGCAACTTCGAAGAGTGGCGCTTCCGCAAGGCGATTCCGCGCATCGTCACCTTCGCGACGCTGAAGCAGCGCCAGGGCGATTTTTCGGACCAGTTCAACACAAGCGGCCGGCTGATTCCGCTCCACGATCCCGCCACCACGGCGGCCAACCCGGCCGGGTCGGGTTTCGTCCGCCAGGCTTTTGCCGGCAACCTGATCCCGGCCAGCCGGCTGGATCCCGTTTCACTGAATGTCCAGAAATTCTACCCGGAGCCGAACCGCGCGCCGTCGGATCCGTTCACCAACTCCAACAACTACCAGCGCAACGTCGACGAGCAGCGCTCCTCGCGCCAGTTCACCTTCAAAGCGGATCACCGCTTTTCGGACCGCAACGCAGGTTTCTTCCGCTACGGGCGCTATCGCCACTACACCGACGGCGGCGCGGCTAACGTGGCGGGCGCGGTGTATCCGGACCCGGTGGTGGCCAAGCGCGACGACACGCTGAGCAACCAGAACTTCCTGCTATCGGATACGCACACCTTCTCGCCCGCGCTGCTGAACGAAATCCGGCTGGGCGTAACGCGTTCGAGCTTCCCGTTCCAGGTGCGCAGCTTTGGCAAGGACCTGCCGCGCCAGCTCGGGCTGCCGCCCATCGTCCCCGGCGACACCATGCCGTACTTCACCAATGGCACGCCGGCTTTCAACACCGGCACGGCGGGCCTGCGCGGCGCAACGTCCTGGCAGATCTTTAACATGATGTCCCATATTCGCGGCGGGCACACCATGAAATTCGGCGTGGAGCACCGCGTTAACCGGGGCAACAACTTCCAGCGCTCGAACCCTTCGGGTAACTTCTCCTTCAACGCGAACCTGACCGCCAATCCGCAGTCGCCTTCCGGCACGGGCTCGGCGTACGGCTCGTTCCTGCTCGGCGAGGTGGCCAGCGCCAACGTCACACGGCACGTGGGCGCGGCCTTTCACGGCTACTCCACCAGCCTGTTCTTCAACGACGACTGGAGGGTGAGCCGCCGGCTGACGGTGAATCTCGGCCTGCGCTACGACTACCAGCAGCAGCCGGTGGAGCGCTGGAACGGGATGTCGAGCATCGATCTGGCGGCGGAGATTCCGGGCACCGGCCTGATGGGCCGCACCGTGTTCGCCGGCGTCGACGGCCAGCCGCGCTCCTTCCGCAAGACCGACACCAACGATTTCGGCCCGCGCGTTGGCCTGGCCTACGACCTTTCGGGATCGGGCCGCTCCGTGTTCCGCGCCGGCCTGGCGGCCTTCTATCCCTCGATTTTCAACAGCAATTTCTTCGGCAACCCGGCCGGTTTCTCCACCACGCAGACGGACTACACGTCGGCGGGCGGCTCGAATTTCCGCGCCTTCCGATTGCGCGACGGCTTTCCGAGCGCGCCGATCGAACCCCTCGGCCCGGCGCTCGGACCGGCCGCCTTCCTCGGGCAGGGCGTGAGCATGGAGGAAGCCGACGGCACGACGCCGGTCTCGATCCAGTGGAACGCGTCGCTCCAGCAGCAGTTCGGAAAGACCTGGCTGGTGGACGTTTCCTACTCGGCCAACCGCGGCTTCGATTTCATCGCCTCCGGCTACGACGTGAACCAGCTCGATCCGCAGTACAACCCCCTGGGGCTGGCCCTCCAGAATTCGGTGCCGAACCCGTACGCGGGCAAGGTGCCCGGCTCACTGGGCGGCGCCACCATCACGCGCGAGCAGTCGCTGCGGCCCTATCCGTACTACCAGGGCGTGAGCGTGCGCAGCCCGCGCTACGGCGCCTTCATCTCCCACCTGATGCTGGTCAGCGTGGAGAAGCGCATGTCGCAAGGGTTCACCATGCTGTTCTCTTACACCGCGGGCAAGCTCATCACTGGCGGCAACATGAGCGAGGTGATCTCGTTTGCCGCGGAGTCGGCTCCCTCGGCGGGGTTCCAGAATGGCAAGTTCGACCGGGCGGCGGACCGCTCGCTCGACCCGCGCGACGTTTCGCAGCGCGCGGTGGTCAGCGTGCTGTACGAACTGCCCTTCGGCGCGGGCAAGCGCTGGAGCTTCGACAACCCGGTTGTCTCGCGCCTGGCCGGCGGCTGGCAAATCAACACCATCGGAACCATGCAAACCGGCCGCCCGCTGAGCGTCACCGGGGCAAACAACTTCCGCGCCAACCGGCCCAACTCGACCGGCCAAAGCGCCAAGCTCGACAATCCGACCGTCTCGCGCTGGTTCGACACCATGCAGTTCGTCAACCCGCCCAACTTCACCTACGGCAACCTGGGAAGAATGCTGCCGGACGTGCGCGAACCGGGCATCGTGAACTGGGACCTCTCGCTGATCAAGAACACGTCCATCACCGAACGGGTGAGCCTGCAATTTCGCGCCGAGTCGTTCAACTTCATGAACCATGTCAACCTGGGCCGGCCGGCTACGGGTTTCAGCGCCGGGCCGACCGGCTTCAACCAGAGCGGGTCGTTCGGCGTTATCACCAGCGCCGACGACGCGCGCATCGTGCAGTTCGGCCTGAAGCTGATTTTCTGATTGCGGAGGGGGATCGATGAACCGCAGAAATTTTCTGGGCGCGCTGCCCTTTACCGGATACTCGCTCGTAGTGCTGGCCGATAAGCTGCCGCCGCCGGCGTTGACGCCGGCTTCGGCGGAGGATATCCGCCGGCGGCACGACCCGCTGGCTCCGCCCAAGGCGGCTTCCAAAGGGTTGTCCGCGGAGCGGCACATGACCGAGGTCCGCCTGGAGACGGACTTCCTGGTGGCCGGCGGAGGCTTGGCCGGCGTGTGCGCGGCGATAGCCGCGGCCCGGCACGGGGCCAAGGTGGTGCTGGTACAGGACCGCTCGCGGCTGGGCGGCAACTCGTCGAGCGAAGTCAAAATGCACGTGATGGGCGCCAACAGCCGCCACACCGGATGGCGCGAGGGCGGCATCCTGGAGGAAGTCCGCCTGCTGGACGCGGTGAACAACCCGCAGCGCTGCTGGGAGCTGTGGGATCTTGCGCTGTACGATAAGGTGATCAGCGAACCGAACATCACGCTGCTGCTGGACAGCACCCTGTACGCGGCGAAGATGAAAGACGGCCGCATCGAGGAGGCGGCCGTGCGCTGCGACCGCACCGAGCACATTTATCACATCCGGGCGAAAATGTTTTGCGACGCGACGGGCGACAGCCGCCTGGCGCTGGAGGCCGGCGCCGAAATGCGCACCGGGCGCGAGGCCAGGAGCGAGTTTGGCGAATCGCACGCCATGGAGAAGGCGGACCAGGAGACGCTGGGCAGCTCGATCCTGTTCACCTCCCGGCACTACGAACATCCCATGCCGTTCACGCCGCCCACCTGGGCGCGCAAGATCACCAAGGAGACGCTGCGGTTCCGCACCATCAGCTCGTGGGAATACGGCTACTGGTGGATCGCCTGGGGCGGCGACAAGGACACCATCCGCGACAACGAGCGCATCCGCTTCGAGCTGCTTTCGATCGCCCTGGGTGTGTGGGACTACATCAAGAACAGCGACGAGCATCCGTCGAGCGCTTCCTGGGCGCTGGACTGGATCGGCATGATCCCCGGTAAGCGCGGCAGCCGCCGGCTGGTGGGCGACTACATCCTCGCTCAGAAGGACCTGGAGAACGGCGGCCAGTTCGACGATGGAGTGGCCCTGGGCGGCTGGCCGATGGACGACCACCCGCCGGGCGGTTTCGACCGCGAGGAATCGCGGCCCAACATCGCCATACACACGCCGGACGTCTACAACATCCCGCTGCGGTCGCTGTATTCCAAGAACGTGCCGAACCTGTTCATGGCCGGCCGCAACATCAGTTGCTCGCACGTGGCCTTCACTTCGGCGCGAGTGATGTCCACCTGCGCCGTGGTGGGGCAGGCGGCGGGCACGGCGGCCGCGCTGGCGCTCGACCGCGGCGTGATGCCGCGCGATTTGTACCGCGACAAGACGCTGCTTAAGACAGTGCAGCAGAAGCTGCTGCGCGACGACCAGACCATTCGCGGCGCGGTGAACGAGGACGCGGAGGACCTGGCGCGCGCGGCGCGCGTCACGGCCTCGGCCGAAATAGGCCCGGCCCGCGCGGCGAACCTCATCGACGGCCATACGCGCGACTACCCGCGGAAGGAAGGCAGCGAGATACACCACTGGGCGGCAAAGCTGGACGGCGGCGCGCCGTGGATCGAACTCGGCTGGGACCAGCCCCGACGGATCGGCGAAGTGCAGCTTGCCTTCGACACGGGCTTCCAGCGCATGCTGACTCTGAGTTCGCAGAACAACGTCAACACGCGCATGGTGCGGGCCGCGCAGCCCGAGACGGTGAGGGATTACACGGTCGCCGTGCGTGCGCGCGGCAGCCGCGACTGGACCGAGGTGGCGTCGGTGAAGGGTAACTACCAGCGCCTTCGCCGGCACCGTTTCACCCCCGTGGAGGCCGAGGCCGTACGCGTGACCGTGGCCGCCACCAACGGCCTGGAAGAGGCCCGCATTTTCGAAGTGCGCTGTTACGCGTAAAGGTGGATCGATCCATGCCGCTCCTCTCCCGCCGCCACCTTCTGGCCGCTCCGGCCTTTCTGCGCGCCCGATCCGGCACGGCCGCGGACCGGCCCAACGTGCTGTGGATCATCGGCGACGACCTGGGAGTGGAGCTGTCCTGCTACGGCCGCCGGGATATCTCCACGCCGAACATGGACCGCCTGGCGGCCGGAGGGGTGCGCTTCCAGAACTGCCACACCACGTCGCCGGTCTGTTCCTCGAGCCGCTCGGCGTTCAACGTGGGCCTGTATCAGACCACCACGGGGACGCACCATCATCGCAGCCACCGCGGCGACGGGCACCGCCTGCCGGCCGGGGCGCGGCTGATCACCGACCGCCTGCGCGAGGCCGGCTACTTCACCTGCAATGTGGGCGAGTTCGCGCCGGGCGCGAAAGGAACCGGCAAGACCGATTTCAACTTCGTGGCCGAGCGCCCCTTCGACGGCACGCACTGGAACCGGCGCCAGAAAGGGCAACCCTTCTTCGCGCAGGTGAACTTCCAGGATCCCCACAAGGGCCCCGCATTCGTCGAGGCGCGCAAGCAGAAGGTGCTGGTGGACCCGAAGAGGGTCGAACTGCCGCCCTACTACCCGGACCATCCCGTCGTTCGCGACGAGGTGGCCAACTACCTGGACGCGGTGCAGTTGGTGGATCGCAAGGCGGGCTTGCTGCTGGATGCGCTGCGACGGGACGGGGCACTGGACAACACGGTGGTCTTCCTTTTCGGCGACAACGGCCGCTGCCTCCTGCGCGGGAAACAGTGGCTCTACGAGGCAGGCTCGCACATCCCGCTGCTGGTTTCCTGGCCCGGCGTGACGCGTGCGGGCGCGACGAGGCCGGACGTGTGCACCGCTCTGGATGTCACGGCCACAACGCTGGCGGCCGCCGGCATCCGGCAGCCCGAGGGTTTCCATGGCCAGCCGCTGTTCGGCGCCGGCGCCGCGCCGCGCGAGTGGATCGTCACCGCGCGCGACCGTTGCGGGGAGGCCATCGACCGTATTCGCTCGGTGCGCGACCGGCGCTACCGCTACATCCGCAACTTCATGCCCGAACGGCCCTACACCCAGCCGAGCGACTACATCGCCAGGCAGTATCCCACCCTCGGCGTGCTGACGAATCTCCACGCGGCAGGAAAACTCGATGCGGTGCAGTCTCTGTTCATGGTGCCGCGCAAGCCGGACGTCGAGTTTTACGACCTGCAACAGGACCCGCACGAAGTGCGCAACCTGGCCGCCTCGCGCGCCCACGCCGGGCTAATGCGGCAGTTTGCCGCACGGCTGGACCAGTGGATGAAAGAGACGCACGACCGGGGCGCGATTCCCGAGACGCGCGACGAGTACGAGAAGTATCGCGGGTAATACGCGACTGTGCCTCTCGCAAACCCCGAACTATCTGAGAAAATGGGAGTTGCGTACCCTTCGCCATTTCCTTACTCCCGACGCACAACTACACCCGATGGTGCGGTTGTTTCACAGGGCTTTCGCATCACTCATCCTTTTCACCCGCAGGTTGGCCAGGAGTTTGAGGTGGTGGAACGGCGCAGCATCCGAACCTGGGATCGGGTCTTCTACCAGGACGGAAGTGGTTGTCTGCGCTCGATCTCAGCCTCTTTTACGAGCCTGGTGGCGCCGGAGGTGGCGGTGGCGCTCGGAGCCGGTCGATCACGTTTTCGGGTAGCGGACCTGCTGGCCATCCGGCGGCTTATGGAGGATATGCGGCGATGACCGGGGCCCAGTGCTGTAAAGGAAATTATGCGCAGATCGTTAAGCGAATTATGTACAGCGGTCGCAGTGAAAGGGCGCCTTGGCTGGTTCATTGTCGCATATTAGTACTAAGGAATAGCGTCAAGGAGCGAGGGAATGGAAAATTAGGGCTTGACAAGAATGCCGTGAGGGATATAATGAGCTTTACAGAAGGCGCTCATGACTCGCCCCAAATCGCGCGGCCCCGCCAAACTCGATGCCTTGCGCCAGACCGGCACGTTGCACCCGCATCCGCAACTGGTGACCGATCCGCTGTTTCAGGGCCAGCCCTTCTTCGATGCCCGCGACCTGATGCAGGTCAAGTACGAGTTGCTGCGCAAGGTCGAGGTCGATGGCGCGCCGGTCAGCACGGCGGTAACGGCTTTCGGGTTGTCACGGCCCTCCTACTACCAGGCGCACTCCGCCTTCAAAGAGGGAGGACTGGCCGGCTTGGCGCCGCAGAAGCGCGGACCACGGCGGGCACACAAGTTGAGCGCCGAGGTGTTGGTGCTCCTCGAACAGCTTCGAGTAGAGCAACCGGAGATCCGTTATCACGAGATGGCCGAGCGGGTACGAGAACGGTTTGGTGTTGCCGTGAATCCGCGCAGCATCGAGCGCCGTTTGAGGCGCGGGCAAAAAAAACGAGTTGAACCCGGCTACGCCGCCTTCCTCCGGCGGCGTTTGCTGGAGGTCCCGTTACGAGGAGTTGCGCCGGCAGGTGTTGGCCGGCGACAACCGCGGCCCGGGTTTGGCAATCCTGCTGGGCCGTGGAATGAAGGCATGGCTCGAGGTTGCCGGCTCGCTCGACGCACGTCCCACTCCGCCACGGCCCGAGATCGTGGCGGATGCTGGCCCGCTCCAAACCGTGCCGGGCGAATACCGGAGCCAACTCACAGCCGTGCTGGCAGGAATGGTACTGCAGGGTTGGCAGCAAGGGAGGCACGCATGATCGAAGCTGCCCAGAAAGTCAGCGCCGCACATCTGAAGCGAAACGCCTATCTGTACGTGCGGCAGTCCACGCCACAGCAGGTTTTGGAGCACGCCGAGAGCACGGCGCGCCAGTATGCGCTGCGCCAGCGGGCGACCGCGCTGGGCTGGCCCGCGGAACAGATCGTGGTAATCGATAGCGATTTGGGACAATCAGGCGCCTTCGCGGCCGACCGAGACGGCTTTCAGAAACTGGTAGCCGAGGTCAGCCTGGGACGGGCCGGCCTGGTGCTGGGGCTGGAGGTGTCGCGGTTGGCGCGCAACTGCGCGGAGTGGCACCGTCTGCTGGAGTTATGCGCCTACTCCGATACGCTCATCCTCGACGAGGACGGCATCTACAACCCCTCGCAGTTCAACGACCGCCTCCTGCTGGGGTTGAAGGGCACGATGAGCGAAGCCGAGTTGCACATCCTGCGTGCGCGGATGCAGGGCGGGTTGTTGAACAAGGCCCGGCGCGGCGACTGCGATTCAGACAGTAGTTTAGCCCACCCGGCGCCCGCCTGGCCTCGCGCCCGCCCGGTATTGCCGGAAGGCACTGACGTCAGGGCTTTCGCGGTCCCCTCGAGTCGCCCGGAGCCAGGCCCCGCGAGTGCCCGCCCTCCCTCCGACAAATAATTTTCGCCCCTCCCTCATTTTTGTGAAAAAACGTCTTGACTTCTTTATGTTTTTATGATATATAACATACAGAAGGAGAACCGTCTTTGACCCCTCGCGCCGATCGCGCCAGCCGCCTCCGCCTGGCCCTCAAATCCCTGCTGGCCGAGCACCAGCGCCAACTCGATGAGATGCTCCCCTTGCGCCAGCTCGTCAAGGGCTCCGTCTATGAACTGAAGACCCGCTGCGGCAAGCCCACCTGCCACTGCGCCTCCGACCCGGGACCGCTCCACTCCTCCACCGTGCTTTCCTGGTCCGAGCACGGCAAGACGCGCTTGCGAACCCTCCCGCCCGGCGAGCGAGTTCGCTTCCAGCAGTTGACCGAGGACTATCGCCGCTTCCGCCAAGCCCGCGCCGCGCTGGTCAAGCTCCAGCGGCGCATGCTGGCCACCATCGACCAGTTGGAAAAGACACTCC
>JAUYBU010000228.1 GCA_030693045.1 Bryobacterales bacterium
AAGAAAGGCATCCGACGAGCCTGCGCCGTGCTGCCAGCCGGCAAACACATAGCCGGGCTTGGGAAACGCCGCCAGTGTGAGTACGGTGTTCGGGGCAACATACATGCTCCCATCCCGGTCGAAAATCGTTCCGCCCACCAGGGCGGTCCCGGGCGAGTCGCAGCGCCAGTTTTCGGATACCGGGCAGTCCACCACCCGGACCGTGACCTGGTAGTCCACGGTGATACTCGCGGTAAACGATGCGATCTCCGGGTGGGCGGTTATGGATATGGTCGGGCCGGCGGCGGTCAGTCGTCCGGTCGAATCCGTCCAGCCGCTGAAGGTGTGACGCTCGCCAAACCGGACGCCGGTCTGCACCGGTGGTTCGACGCTCAGAACGTGTTTGCTGCCCGCGGGCCACAGGAAGACTTGCGGCGAGAAATACGCCTTTCCGTCCACGTAGTACTGCGCCCCCGATGGCATCGTGGACACCCGGGTGCTGACAATCGTCTGCTGCTGGGCCCACAAGGAGATCGCCCACAACGGAATTCCGGCAATGGCCAATACGCGAGTCATTTCACGCGCTCCTGTCCCGACACGAGGTTTAACTACTCCGGCACTTCAGGCTCAACTTGACTTTCGACAGAATTTCCCAAATACTGACGGGCGAGTGACCTTAGAAACCGGGAGGAATCCTATGGATCGCCGCCGTTTCATTCACCTTAGTTCCGCCGGCCCGGCAGCCGCCGTTTCCGCCCTGGCCGCTGCGCCGGCCGCGGCGCCGCTGGTCGGCGCCTCCAGCGGTCTGAAAATCAACAGTGTCCGCCTGGTGCAAACCCGGCCCAGGCGTCCCGTGCCGTCCTTCAACCCCGCCCCGGACGCCTGGTCCACCGGAGGCGTCGAAGTGGCTAACCCGATGTCGGTGTACCCGGAGTACAAGGCCCGCAGGAGCCTGTTCATGCCCGACGGAGGGAAACTCGGCGGCTTCACGGTCGAGATCTCGGCCGGCAAAGGCCTGGCGGGCTATGGGTCGGGCGGCACGGGCGGCGGCGTGGTGGTCGAGCAGCACCTGGCCAAGCTGCTGGTGGGGGAAGACCCGTTCAATGTCGAGCGCATCTGGGACATCCTGTGGCGCTCGACGATGTACTACGGCCGCGCCGGCGTGGCGATCAACGCCATCAGCGGGGTCGACCTGGCGCTGTGGGACCTGATTGGCAAGGCCGCGGGCATGCCCGTGTGGCGCCTGCTGGGCGGCTCGACCAAGCCGCGCATCCCGGCCTACTGCACCGGCAACGACGTCCGGCAGCACATCGAGTTCGGTTACCGGCGGCTCAAGCTGGCCATGCCGCATGGACCGGCCGACGGTCGCGACGGGCAGAAGAAGAACGCCGCGCTGGTCAAACAGACCCGCGAGGCGCTGGGCCCGGACGGCGACATCATGCTGGATTGCTGGATGGCCTGGACCGAGCGCTATACGCTCGAGATGGCCGAGATGCTCGAGCCGTACCGAGTGTATTGGATGGAGGAGTGCCTCCAGCCGCACGATTACGAAGGATTCGGCCGTCTGCGCGCCCAGATCAAATCGACGCGCATTGTAACCGGCGAGCACGAGTACACGCGATACGGTTTCCGCCGGCTTCTGGAACACCGCGCGGCCGAAATCTGGCAGCCGGACATCCACTGGTGCGGCGGGCTGACCGAACTGCGGCGCATCGCCGCATTGGCTTCGGCCTACGACATTCCGGTGATCCCCCACGGCGGCGGGGCGCGCGACTCGGTCCATTTCATCCAGGCCACCGTGAACAGCCCGTGGGCCGAGTTGTTCATGCCGGCGCCGGGCGGGCCGCCGGAGGTCTATCGCCGCTATGAGGAGGACAACCGCCTGACGCGCGGGCCGGAGGGCATCTACACGCAGGCTTCCGATGAGCCGGGCTTCGGCTGGGATTTCGACGTGGCCGCCTGATCAGGCTGCCTGGTCCGCCGCGCCGACGCCGCCGATGCGCCACAGGTGGACGGCCACGATCAGGGCGCCGACCAGGAAGCCCGCGATCGAGCCGAAGCCGATGCCGCCGATGGACCGGATGGGCGCCTCGGCGCAAATGGTGGCATTCACCAGCAGCCCCGCTCCGGCGGCCAGGATCGGGACCCGGGTCCGGCCCAGCGAGAACAGCGACCGCGAGAGGATGTCCAATACGCTCCAGGCGATCAGCGAGGGGAAAAAGCCGCGCAGAATGTCGCTGACGGTGGCGGTGGAAATCGAACCGAAGCTGCCGCGCTCGAAAAGCAGGGACACGATCCAGGGCGCAAACCCGGCCATCACCGCCGTGAGGGCGGCGGCCAGCCCGCCGGTGACCAGGGCCGCCTTCCGGATGGCCCGCAGCGCGGCGCCGGGATCGTGGAGCGAGCGGAAGCGCGCAATCTCGCTCAGCATCGACGACGACAGCGGAACCACCAGCAGCGCCAGCGGAACGCCCAGCAGGCGGAGACTGTATTCGAATCCCGAGGTGGCGCCGACGCCGAAGGTCGACGCAAAGGCCCGCGTGACTACCGCGTTGAGACCGACCAGCACCGAATAGAGAAGCACCGGCAACGGTTCCCGCAAAACGAACCACCATCCCAGACGGTCCTTCGAACCCCGTTGCCGCCTGAGCACGTCGCGCGCGTTCCACCACACGGCGCCGAGCTGGAGCCAGGCGCCGGCCACGAACCCCGCGGCGAATGCAAACGGCCCGTAACGCCCGGCAAACAGCGCCGCCACGACGATGGTGGCGATGTTGACCACGCTCTGATGGAGCGCGGGCACGGTAAATCTCCGCTCGCTGTACAGCAACGCCGTGAACAGCGCGCTGCCGGCCAGGGCCGGGATGGCCAGTGAGGTCATCCGAAACAGCAGCGCCGCCGTTTCGGCGGTCTCGCGAGACAGGCCCGGCGCCAGGATCTTCACCAGCGGACCGGCCAGCAGAATCAGGGCCGTGGTGAAGACCAGGAGCGGCCGGAACAGCAGGCCGGCCAGTTCGCCGAAGCACGGCCCCACGCGGTGCTGGGTGCGCGCGGCCAGCATCGGGCCGAAGCCGAATACTACCGCCGTGGACAGGACCGCCCAGAGCAGGTCGACCGGGACAAAGGCGACCGAGATCGCGTCGGCGCGGGGGCCCGTGCCCAGCAGCCAGGCGATGAAGGCGTGCCGCACGAAGCCCAGAGCCTGGCCGGTCATCATGCCCACGGCGACCACCAGGCCGCCCTTTACGACCTTCCACTCGGAAATGCGCCCAGGGGACGCGGCTGCCGTTGCGCTCATCACGGCTCCCGGACCTCAGGGCCGGGAATCCCTATTCTAGCCCGAGACAAGGTAGCACGGCCTTCAGCATTGACGGCCCGGGGCGTGCCGTCACCAGGCTGTGCCTGGAGTTTGGCCTCTGACTGGATAACCGCACCCCGCGGAAACCACACCCAAAACATTTCTCCATTTCTTTCTTGCATCTTCCCCCGCTTCGTGGTACTTGGCCGTATAACTAGATATCAAGAGGACTTTCCCCATGGGCTTCCCCACCAAGGTCCAGCTCATCAAGCGTAAGTCCAGTGAGCAGTGGTACATCAACTTCCCCTCCGCCCTCGCCCAAGCCATGGAGTTTTCCCGCGGCGAGGTCGTCGAGTGGTTCGTCGAGCATAAGGACTTGCTGGCCCTCAAGCGTCCCAGCGCCCCGCACCCGGTGCTGAAAAAGAAGCATCCGGACTCCTCGAACAGATCCAGCGATTCGGGCAACAGTGCGCCTCCCGCTTCCCGCAGCAGAGCGTCGCCGAACTCGCCGAAATCCTCTCGTTGAGTACTTTGCTCTGCCTCGGACGCCACACCAGCGCAACGGCGACGCGCTACCTGCAACTGCTGGAAACCTCATTCCTCGTCCGGCGCGTCCCGCCCTTCTTGAACAACCGGTCTTCGCGGCCGATCAAGTCGCCCAAGCTCCATTTCACGGACAGCGGGATCGCCGCCCACCTGGCGCAGGTCACATCGCTTCATCCCGCCTCCGCCGAACCGATGCGCGGCGCGCTGCTCGAGACCTGGGTTGTCGAGAACATCTCGGCGATACTCGATGCCCACCTGCCCGAGGCTACCATCTCGTACTGCCATGAGCAGGGCAGGCACAAGGTTGACCTGGTCATCGAAGCGGGCGGAAAGATCTGGGCCATCGAAATCAAGGCCGCCAGCCGCTGGTCGGATTCCGACCTTTCGGGTCTCAACGCCTTTCTCGATCGTACTCCGCAATGCGTTGGCGGGATTCTGGCCTACAACCGCAAGTCGGCGGTTTCATTGGGGCCCCGGTTGTGGGCGATTCCCTTGGGCCATTTGCTTGACTGAGGCTACCGCTTTCCCAGCCACTGCTCGAAACACTCGAGCACGCTCTGGCCGCGATAGACGCGCGCCGGGGGCACGGCGCCGGTCTTGTCGGGAAGGTACTCGAACCGCATCTCGACCGGCCCTTCGACGATCCACGGCTGAAATTCCCGTATGCGCGCGACGGCGCGCCGGGCCGCGTCGCGGATCAGGGCCTTGGCATCGGCGTGAGCCAGGCTCAGGGCCGAACCCCGCCCCACGAACTGTTTCACCGCGACGGTCTCCGCCTTCGGTTGCAGGGTGAGCATCTCGTCGCAAGCGGCCTGGTCCCCGGTCAGCATGATGACCGGAATCTTGAAGTGACCCGCGATGGCGGCCGCCTGTCCGAGTTCGCCGACCGAGCGGCCGTTGATGGTGATGTCCTTGACGGTGAGGCTCTGTGAGTGGGCCATCAGCCCGTTGGCCGTGCCGGCCTTGGCATGCTGGCCCACGAACAGGATACCCTCGTAGCGTCTCTCGGCCAGGTAAAAGTCGGCCGGCGTGCGCGGGCCTTGAATCAGCCTGGCGCCGGTGTGCAGGTCCTCGACCGACAGCGTGCGGCTGCCGCCGTGGCCGTCCCAGACCGCCACTTCCGTCGCGCCGGCTTCGAGCGCCCCCTCGATAGCCGCATTGACCTCCCCGGTCAGAAGACGCCGGGACTCCTCGAACCGGCGCTGTCCCACGGTGGCTTGCTCGTCCCAGTTGTGAACGCCGCCCACGCCCTCCATATCGGTCACGATGAAAATCCGGGGACCTTGGGCCCCCTGCATCGCGGTCACCGCCAATAGACAGCCAGCCAATCGCATCATCCGAGCACGCCTCCCATCCAGACTAACTCAAGCCGCGGTGTAACATCGGAACGTGGGACTGACTCTTGCGTTGATTTTGGCCGCGCTTGCCGCCCCGTTCGGGCTCGCGCAGGATCTGGAAGCGGAAGCGCGCGCGCTGCGTCCGGCGGATACGCCGGCCCAACAGGCGGCCGTGCTCGACGATTTGGAACAGCGCGCGCGGACGGCGCTGGAGCGGATTCCGCGCGCGGCGACGAAGGCGGAAGCCGACAGAGCGCGCCAGCCGTTGCGGCGCCGGCTGGAGGAGTCGCTCGGTTTCCGCCGGCTGCCGTGGCCGCCGGACCTCCAGGCCCGGGTGACGGGGACGGTTCCACGCGAAGGCTACCGCATCGAGAAGATCGTGTTCCGGACGCTGGCTGGGGTCTGGGTGCCGGCGCATCTCTACATTCCGGATGGCCTCGCCGCGCCCGCGCCCGCGGTGCTGTTCTACAACGGGCACTGGTGGGCGGACAGCAAGTCCCGGCCGGACTTCCAGGCCTTTTTGATCAACATGGCGCGCATGGGATTCGTGGTGTTCAGCTTCGACCCGTTCGGGCAAGGCGAGCGGGGCGTGTCCGCGCGCGACCATCGCCGCACCGAGGCGCTGCTGGTGGGCGTTTCGCAGCAGGGCATCGCGGAATACGAAACGCGCTGCGCCTTGGAATACCTGCTGTCGCGCAAGGAAGTGGACGCGAAGCGCATCGGGATGACGGGCGCATCCGGCGGCGGGTACAACACCTGGATCACGGCGGCGCTGGACGACCGCATCGCGGTTGCGGTTCCGGTGGTTGGCACCAGCGATTTCCTCGAGCAGATCCACGTCACGCGCGCCCTCGACTGGTACAAAGCCAACGAGCATTGCCACTTTGTGCCGGGACTCATCCAATACGCGAACAATCACGAATTGCTGGCGATGGCCGCGTCCAAGCCGCTGCTGATCGTCGCGGCGTCGGTGGACCAGTCGTTCCCGATCGCCGGCGTGCGCGCCGTCTATGAGTACGGGCAGCAGTTATACCGCAGCTTCGGCGCGGGGGAGAAGATCGGGTTTTTCGAAGATCGCGCGGAAGGGCACGGCTACCAGAAGGCCAAGCGCGAGGCGGCCTATGGATGGTTCCTGCGCTGGCTCAAGAACAGCGGCGACGGACGGCCCGTTCCCGAGCCGCCGACCGTCACTGTGCCGTTCGATTCGCCCGAATTGCTAGTGTTTCCCGGAGGGCGCAAGGAGCCGGCCGGGCCGGGCATCGTCGAGGCGATGAAGCGACTCGCCAAGGATTTCAAGAGCCCGGTCTCGATGGAAAAGTTGATGGGGGAATCGCCGCGGGGACTGCCTCTGACAATCGGCTTGCAGATTGCCAGGGTGCAACGGGTGGTGTTCACCACCCAGCCAGGGATGGATGTTCCGGCGGTGGTGCTTCGGCCCGGACCGGAAGGGGGAGCGCAGCAAGCGGGCATCCTGGTGGCGGTGGACGATCGCGGAAAGGAGGCGCTGGCGTCCGACCCGCTGGTGGTCGAAGCGTTGAAACGAAATTGGATGGTCTGGACCATCGATCCGCGCGGGATCGGCGAACTGGCGATTCAAAAACCCGGCTGGGTCTTTGCCGTGAGCTTGCTGCTTGGGGAGAACTTCGTCTGGCGCCAGGGTTGGGATATTCGGCGCATCGTCGAGTTCGCGGCCACCGCGACCGCGACCCATCGCGTCGGGCTTTACGCGCGTGGCCACAACGCCGCGCTGGCGGCGACTTACGCGGTTGCGACGGCGCAAGGGTCGGCGCCCGAGTGGGCGGCGTTGCGGAACGGCTTCGTGAGCTTCCGTCAATTCCTGGAGCGGCCGCGGTCCATGCAGGGGGCCGCCCTCGACCGCGAGATCCCGTACGAGTACTTCGTGTTCGGCGCGCTGCAATGGTTCGATCTGCCCCAACTGCTGGCCTCCGCGAAGGCGAAGACGTTCATCGTCGACCCGATCGACGGCGACTGGGACCCTGTGGCTCCTGGACCAGGCCTGACCACCCTAGAGCAGTTCCTGCGCTCCGACTGGTAAAACCGGGGACGGAGTACTCTTTCCCCATTTACTTAGAGGCCCGGCTGTCAGTCTGATGCCGAAAACTTGCTCAATTGGGGTCCTGGCGTTGGCTCGCAAGTGGTGGCTCGTGACGGTTGAGGCCGAAGGCCGTGCCACCGCACACCCGCCTGTCCGCGCGCGAAAAAAAAGGGGCCATACCAGGCTGACGCATTATTTTAGGGCGAGCAGAGCGGAGCGGAAGCGGTTGTGCTTTTGCATCAGGCGCAGATAGGCGGTCTCGTCGCGGCCTTTCTTGGCGCGCAGAATGCGGGCCAGCGCGGCCTGGTCGGCCGCCGGCCAGCGCGCCAGGTCCGGAATCAGGCTCGCTACCAGCGCCAGGCCCTCGCCGGAGGCGCGCCGCATGCGGCGCGCGTCGCCACCGAACTTCTCCGCCATGCGGCGGTTCACCGCCAGGCCCAGGTTGCGGACCGCGAAGCGGTCCCAGTCTCCGCGCGCGACGCCGGGAGATTCATAGATCATCGAACCCGCCGCCAGCCGGCGCAGCGTGCGGGCCGGCGTGCGGTAACCGGGCGTGGTTTTCAGCTTCCGCTCCTCGGCATCCATCCGCTTTGCGATCCCGGGTTCAACCGGCCGGAAGCCGAGCTTGCGGTAGAACCAGAACGCTCCGGATTCGATGGCCTCTTCGTTTTCGTGACCGATCTGATAAGGGTCGATGGAGAAGCAGGTGACGCCCGCAAATTGCCGGAACAGGCGCAGCAGGCGGGCGTAGAGCCAGGCAGTCTCGCCCTCGCGGAAGGTGTAGTAAAGGTTGAAGCCCACCTCCATCCGTTCGAACAGCGAAAGGCACTCGACATAGCCCACCGGGACGCCGTTCTTGAACATCATTCCGGCGTGGTAGGCGCGCAACGGCAGCCGGCGCTCGGGCGGGACGCCGCACAGAAAGATATCGACGCCGCGCTCGGACGGCGTCCGCCAGACACTGGCCGGGTCGCCGTGCGTGAAGCCGTATAGCTCGCGGTACCGCGCGGCGGAGGTGTCGCGAGCCAGCGCCAGCAGCGCTTCGCCTTCTCTCTTCGGCACGCGCTCCATGGGAAGCGGCGGCGCCGTCACCTCGGCGTCCAGCGAGATGTCGCTGCGTTTGAGCAGCGGGCCGTCGTGGTAGTAGATGGCGCGAACCGGGATTCGGGTTTGCGAGCGGGTCGCCGGCCCGGCCCCCAGCCGCCAGCAGAGCGGCAACTCGAGCGAGTCGTACACCTCCGCCTGCTGCTGGTAGCCCAGCCCGGAGCGCTCGAGCTGACGCACCAGCCAGCCCAGGCCGCCGCGGGCGGCGGCGATCCATTCCTCGTAGGGCGGATGCGCCTCGACCAGCGCGTCTTCCTCGAGCAGCGGCAGAAAACGCGGCAGCGCCGAGCCCAGCCGCGCCTGGCGCGCGTGCCGGTCCCAGTCGATTTCAACCTCGTCCGGATGCGCGCGCGCCAGCCACCGCGCCACCGGATAAGTAAAGATGGCCGCGAACGAGGTGCCGGCGATGCCGGAGACCTCGGGCTCCTCGAACGGCGTCATGTCGGCGCCGGAATCCCGCAGCTCCGCGACCTTCTCCGCAAAGCCCGACAACAGGCCTTCGGCCGCCTCCACCTCGTGCGGGTTCTTAGGGTAAGCGCGCTGAAACAGAAGTTTCTCGTGGAACCGGATCAGCGATTCGGCGTCGTCAAAGGATTCCATGGACCTAGTGTAGTGCGTCACAAGCAATGACCGCTCCCTGACGGTGGGTGCGCCAGAATAAGCCTGGCAGGTTTTGCGGGAGGAAGAACGGCCGCTGGGGTTGTTGGCGCAACGGATGGGCCAGAGCGCGAGAATTGGATGGCTCGGAAATGTCCGACCCAGGGCGGCGGGTTTCTAGAGCGGCCGGATCCAGCCGCGTTCGATTTCGACTGCGACCGAGCGCTGGAGAATAGTGATCGAGATGACCAGCTCCAACTCATTCTTGAGCTTGACGACGACGCCTTCGACGTCCTTCATGCTGCCGTAATCCACGCGCACGCGCTCGCCGACGCGCAGGAAAGGCCAGGGCTGGACCGGTAGTCCGGACCAGACGACGGCCTGAACGGCGGCGATCTCGGCTTGGTCCACGGGTTCGGGTGTATTGCCCACGCCAACGATGTGCACGACTCCCGCGGTCGTCAAAATGGGGAGACGCTGGTCGGGGTCGAAGCGGCAGAAGACATAGCCGGGGAACAGGGGAAGTTCGACCTCCTTCAGGCGGTCGGACCAGCGGCGCTTGGTGAGGTAGAGGGCCGCGAACTCCTCGTAACCCTTGCCGCGAAGGATGGTGGAGGTAATCCGTTCGTAGTTGGAACGGACACGCACCGCGAACCACGGATACCCGTTCGGCAAACAAGCGGAGCGCAACTCGGCGAATCCCTGGCCCGGCGACTGATTTTGGGGGAAATCCGGCATAAATTGCATCGCGCCACAGCACTAATAACTTCAAAGCCGGTCTACGCCGTTCCCGATTATATTACAATCGGGCCTCTTAGTGAGGTTGCCGTCGGCGATTTCGCACGGCGGTGTACGGCGGCCTGCCGCGCGAAACTCGCCACGGGTTAAGCTGTAGACGGAGGCCAGCCGATGGCAACCACTCCCCGGACCGAGGTTACTGCCCTGCCTGCCCGTTGGAACGGACTCGACCGCGAGGACCTCGTCCGCGCCTTTCGGGTGATGCACACCGCGCGCCGCCTGGACGACCGCGAGATCCTTCTGAAACGCCAGAACCGGATCTACTTCCAGATCTCCGGCGCCGGGCACGAAGCCGTGCAGGCGGCGGCCGGCATGATTCTGCGGCCGGGCCGGGATTGGATCTTCCCGTACTACCGCGACCGCGCGCTTTGCCTGATGCTGGGCGTGACGCCGGAACAGATGCTGCTTCAGGCGGTTGGCGCGGCCGCCGATCGCGCCTCGGGCGGCCGCCAGATGCCGTCGCACTGGGGCGACCCGGACCTGCACATCGTCAGCGCTTCTTCGCCCACCGGCACGCAGTTCCCGCAGGCCGCCGGGTGCGCCCACGCCTGTCGCCATCTCAATCCGGAAGGCGGCGAAGTCACCCTGGTCACAACCGGCGACGGCGCCACCAGCGAAGGCGAATTCTGGGAGACGCTGAACATCGCCGCGATGGACCGGTTGCCGCTGCTGTTCCTGGTGGAGGACAACGGCTACGCCATCTCGGTGCCGGTGGAATGCCAGACCGCCGGCGGCAGTATTTCAAAGCTGGCCGCGGCCTTTCCGAACCTGTACCGCGCCGAAGTGGACGGTTGCGATTTCGCCGCGTCGCATGAGGCGATTGGCGGCGCGTACGAGTGGTGCCGCTCGGGCCGGGGGCCGGCGCTGGTGCACGCGCACGTGATCCGGCCGTATTCCCATTCGCTGTCCGACGACGAGCGTCTTTACCGGACCGCCGTTGAGCGTGAAGCCGAGGCCGCGCGCGACCCCCTCATCCGGTTTCCCGAACAACTGATTGAGGAGGGCCTGCTGGACCGGCAGGAGCTTCAGCTCATAGCCCACGAAATCGAGCAGCTCATTCAGCGAGCTACCGACGAGGCTCTGCGCGCGGCGACGCCCGCGCCCGCAACCGCCTTGCGGCACCTCTATTCCGAAAAGACCGATCCGGCGTCCGGCGCCTTCGACGCCGAGCCGCGTTTTGAAGGCGCCCCGCGCACCATGGTCGACGAGATCAACCTCACGCTGGCCGAGGAGATGGAGCGCAACCCTAGCATCGTCGTCTTTGGCGAGGACGTCGCCGATTGCGGCCGCCAGGAGAACCTGGGCGAGGTGAAGGGGAAGGGCGGAGTCTTCAAGGCCACCGCCGGATTGCAGCGGCGATTCGGCGCCGGGCGCGCGTTCAATACGCCAATCGCCGAGGCGGCCATCGTCGGGCGCGCCATCGGCATGGCCATCCGGGGGCTGAAGCCGGTGGCCGAAATCCAATTTTTCGACTACATCTGGCCGGCCATGATGCAGATCCGCGACGAACTGGCCACCCTGCGCTGGCGCTCGAATAACGGCTTCGCGTGTCCGGCGGTGATCCGTGTCGCCACGGGCGGCTACCTGGGCGGCGGCGCTATCTTTCACAGTCAAAGCGGCGAGGTGGCGTTCACTCACATTCCAGGGCTGCGCGTTGCATTGCCATCCAATGCGCTCGACGCCTGCGGCCTGCTCCGGACCGCGCTTCGCGCCGACGACCCGGTGCTGTTTCTCGAACACAAGCGCCTGTACCGCGAGCCGTATAACCGATGGCCGCATCCCGGCCCGGATTTCACGATTCCCTTCGGCAAGGCGCGCCTGGTGAAGCAGGGGCGGAACCTGACCGTCGTCACTTACGGCGCGGTGGTGCAGAAGTCGCTCGAAGCCGCCGCGCAGGTGGAGCGGAAACACCCCGGCGCGACCATCGAGATCCTTGACTTACGCACGCTGGCGCCGTATGACTGGGAGGCGATCCGCGCCTCCGTCACCAAGACCAGCCGCGTGCTCATCGCGCACGAGGATTGCCTGTCGTTCGGCTACGGCGCCGAGATCGCCGCGCGCATCGCGGATGAACTGTTCGACTCACTCGACGCGCCGGTGCGCCGCGTGGCCGCCCTGGACACCTGGATCGGCTATCACCCGGACCTGGAGAACGCCATCCTGCCGCAAGTGGAAGACCTGGTCCGCGAAGCGACCAAACTGCTAGAGTACTGAGTAGGGACAGAGGCACCCTCTTTTGCGCCGGGAGTACTCCCGGCGTCAAAGAGGGTGCCTCTGTCCCTACCTGGCGGGCGGCCACCATGACACGCCTAAATGTCTCGAAAGCGCGAGAGGAGTTTCCTGAAGTAGTGAACCGCGCCGCCTACGCGAAGGAGCGGACGATTGTATCCCACCGTGGGAAAGACCTGGCCGCCGTCATCCCAATTGAGGACCTCCGCCTGCTGGAGCGCCTGGCCCGCGAGGAAATGGACCGCCTGGACCTCGAAGACGCCCGCGCCGCCTTGGCTGAACCTGGAGACAACATCCCACTCGAAGTGGTTAAGAAAGAACTGGGCCTGTAGGGAGACCGCCGGTTGCCTTATGGGATAGAGTTTCGTCCAGCCGCGCGCCGGGATCTCACCAAACTGGACCCATTCATCCGCCGGAAGGTGATAGCGGGCATAGAAAAACTGGCGGACAACCCGCGCCCGCATGGCGTGGAGAAGCTCGAAGCGAAGGAAAAGCTCTACCGCCTGTATGTCGGGCCGGGGAAGGACTACCGGGTCCTCTATCAGATTCAGGACGCGATTCTCCTCATTGTTGTGGTGAAGGTGGGAGACCGAAAAGATGTCTACCGCCGCGTGAAGTGAGCCGTGGCAGAATTCGCACGCCGCGGTCCAGTGTCGCCAGCCTGCCGCCGTTCTTGCGAGCAAGGCCAACCAGGTAGGCGTCGGTGATCTGACGGTGTCCGACCAGCAACTGCCCGGCGGCAATGGCGGCGCTGAGCGGCAAGTCATCGGGCCAGAAGCGGTGCTTGGGCAACCCTGTGATGCGACCCAGCAACTCGATAGCCTCGCGCGGAGAGACCGCCGCGGGCGTGAAGTTCGGGTTCGACGAGATCGGCACGCTCACGTCCAGCCGGTACGGTTTCATGGTTTGTCCTCGGCCGCGAGCGTCTGTTCCAGGGTGATCGGCGGCCCGGGTTCGGGGATGGCGAAACAGGGAAACGGTTTCGTGTCATCCACCCGCGCGCCGGCGCTCAATCCCAGCCGCACGAGGGCCGCAACCGCGTCTTCGAGTGATACACCTCTCTCCGCGGCCATCGAGCGGAGGACTTGGTAAACATCATCGGGAATCTCGATCTGCATCTCGATCATTTCTTCTTCGGTTGGCGCGGCCTCTCTTCCCTTATCGGAAATTCCTTGGATTCCGTGCGCGCTTCTTCCATGATTTTCGCGATGCGCGCGACGACGTCCGCGTGCTTGGCCGCGATGTTGTTGGTCTCGCCGACGTCGGCCTTCAGGTCGTAGAGTTCGATGGGGCCGCGGCGTCCCTTGCGCACGCCCTTCCAGTCGCCCATGCGGACGCCCTGGTCGAAGCCGCGCTCGTGGAACTCCCAGTAAAGGTACTCGTGATTCTTTTGGGGCCGGCCGAGCAGCGCCGGCGCCATCGAGATTCCGTCGCTGCCGGCAGGCGCCGCAACGCCCGCCAGTTCGCACGCCGTCGGCAGGAAGTCCCAGAAGGCCCAGACCTGGTCGCTCGCCGCGCCCGCCTTGACCTTGCCGGGCCAGCGCGCGATCATCGGCACGCGGATGCCGCCCTCGTGCAGGTCGCGCTTGATGCCGCGCAGGGGGCCGCTGGATTTGAAAAACTCCGACTGGTGGCCGCCCTCCTGGTGCGGGCCGTTGTCGGAGGTGAAGATCACCAGCGTGTCCTGGTCGGCGCCCATCTTCTTCAACTGCTCCATCAGCCGGCCGATGTCCCGGTCCATGCGGGTGATCATGGCGGCGAAATTCTTCTCCTGCTTCGGCCACGATTTCGACGAGTAGGGCGCGTCGCTGGGCACTTCCATGCCATTGCCGGTGTCGCGGCCCATCTCGTTATTGGCGTGCGGAATGGTGTAGCAGACGTGCAGGAAGAAGGGCTGGTTGGCCGGTTGCTTCTCCAGAAAACCGAGCGTGCGCGCGGTGAACAGGTCGTGCGCGTATTCGTCCTTCTTCGTGCCCATGTTGCCGCGCGCCATGTACTCGCGCTCATTGTCGAGCAGGTGTTCCGGGTAGTAGTTGTGCGCGTGGGTCTGGCTGAAGAAGCCGAACCATTCGTCGAACCCTTTGCGGCGCGGGTAGCCGGTGGTTCCGACGCCGCCCAGCGACCATTTGCCGAACAGCCCGGTGCGGTAGCCGGCCTTCTTCAAAAGCTCGGTCACGGTGATATCTTCGGGGCGCAGGTGCAGATCGGGGAACAGGTTGCCGCGGGTGCGAGCGTGGCCGGTGTGCAGGCCGGTCATCAGGGCGCAGCGGGAGGGCGCGCAAACGGTCGAGCCGGAGTAAGCCTGGGTGAAGCGCATGCCTTCGGCGGCCAGGCGGTCGATGTTTGGCGTTTCGATCTGCTTCTGCCCGTAGCAGCCGAGATCGCCGTAGCCCAGGTCGTCGGCAAGAACAAAAACGATGTTGGGTTTCTTGGTTGTGGGCGCGGCCGACAGAGCGGCGACGCCTGGAGTGGCTACGAATTCTCTGCGAGTCATCGCCTTCTATGATAGAGGAGACCGCTCCCTGACGGTCGCGGCTCGGTCTCGGATTCCGCGGCTCGGTGCCGGATTCCGAGCCACGACCGGGTGCCCTCTGGGCGGGGGAGTGGGCGGCTTAGCGTTTCAATTCCGCTTCGATGGCCTTTGAAATCTCTTCCGCGGTGAACGTCTCGACGAACGGCTGCCCATTGACGAACACCGTCGGCGTCTTGGAAACGCCGCGCGCGACGCCGTCCTGGTAATCCTTTTCGACCATGTCGTTGAAGCGCGGCTCATCCAGCGCGGCAAGCGCCCGGGCCGGATCGACGCCCTGCGTTTTGGCAAACTCGGCCAACCGGTCCTTGAAGTTCTCGGGCGTGGTCTGTTTGAAATTCGCGAGCGTGTGCCGGCGATATTCCACGGCGACGTCCGGCTTCAGTTCCTGAAAGAATCGCGCGGCGATGGCGGCCTTGCGCGCCCAGGTGTGCCGCGGCAGCGGAAAGTCGCGGTGCTCGAAAGCGACCTTGTCGCGATATGCAGGCAGGAGTTTTTCGTCCATCATGCGCCGGTAGACGGCGCAATCCGGGCATTGCAGATCCTCGTAGGCGACCACGCGCACCTGACTCGATGGGTTTCCTTCAATCAAAGGTTGTTGCGCGAACAGTGCCGTGGCCATGGCGATTATCGGGAACAGCGCACGTTGAATCATGGTTGGTTGGGTTGCGCCGGTTTCGGCTCCGGTGTTTTGGCGGCCCCGCCGGGCAGGCTGGTGAACGGATTGGCTGGCAATTCGGGCGCCTTCTCGACATTCGGCGACGCGGCGACGATCGCGATCAGCGCCGCCAGGCCGTTCAGAGGTCCCGCGGCTTTCGCCGCCGGTGGTGGCGCGGGCGCGGCGGTTCCGGTCAGCGGTGAGACAAACTCGATCTTCGCCACCGCGCTCAGGTCGAAGGTCTCGACTTTTTCGCCGACGGTCATCCGGACCTGGCGCGCGTCGCCGCCGAGATAGGTGCCCTCGACCACCTGGCCGTCGCGCAGCGTAAGCGCGTCGGCGCACGCGGCACCGGCGATCGACAACAGTGCGATGACAACGCGAAGAGCCATGCGAACCTCCTCTTATGGATTCTACCCGGCCTGGGGTGGTCTCAGCACTCTCACCATGGCGCCGGCCACCACCTTGCCGCGCTCGTAGGCCTGGCTGTAGGTCAGACGCCGCTCGGCGCGCGAAGAACCATAGCCGGAACGGTAGATGCGCTCGAGCGACGTGCCCACCACCCAGGTTCCGGCAAACGCAATCGCCGCCTTGGGAATCAGGCCGCCGCCGAACGCGATCTTGCCCACCAGCGCCCGCGCCAGCGCCCGCCAGGCGAAGGCCGCGGTGATGATCGAGGCGATCTCCCGCTTCTGTTCGCGATAGCCCACCGGTCGATCGCTGGCCGCCGCCAGCAGGAACGCCATGCGGATCTGGTTGATGGTGAGATACACCGAATCGGAAGCGAACTGGCTCACCGCCCACGGAATCTCGATCATGTTCGGAACCACGTCGGGCAGCGCCGTCACCAGCGCGAACAGCGTGTTCTCGGTCGCGATATTCTGGATCACCTTCTCGACCACCGGCTTGCGGAACGGCGGAAAGGCGCGCGCCAGCGCCAGCCCAAGGTCTTCGCGCCGCTCGAGAATCTGTCCGACCAGGTCGTCCGGGCGCGCCGGGGAGAACACGAATCCGTCCGGCGGGCAGTCCTCGCCCTCCTCGCAAATCGCGAGATCGAATTCCTCGGGGGCGCCGGGGTCGCCGGCGCGGTGCAGGAACTCGACCAGTTCCCAACGCTTGCCGCGCGACACGTTGGCCGGGGCCAGGAAATCCTCCAGGAGCGGGAACACGTTCGGCGCGTGAACCTCAATGGCGAGACGCCGTTCGGCACTCTCGCGGACGTCGCGCGGGTTCAGGTTGCCTACGGCTTCGCGGATCTGTTGAAGGTAGCTAATGGCCAAGCCCTCATGCCGGCCGTTCGGCGCCACGCGCCCGCAACACGACCCGCACCCTCTGGTTCCATTCTACTGCCAGTCCGATGCGCTCGACTTCGATCTCCGGCGAGAGGAAGCGCAATATCGTCTCGGTGGTCGGATGGAACTCGAAGGCCGGCGCCACCAGCAGCAGGCGCGGCGGCTCACGGGACAGCGGGACGCCTGGGAAATAACCGCGCGCGGTGAACTCGCCGCGCGCGGCGTGCCAGCGCACGCGCATCCAATAATCCAGCGCCTGAAGCGGCAGGTGCAGGTCTTGGGACGCCTTCAGCTCGACCACCGCCAGCCGCCCGTAGCGGTCGGCGGCCAGAAGGTCGATGACGTCGCGCTCACCGGCGGCGAACGTGGGCGCCTGCCCGTAGACCGGGCCGGGCAGCAAGGTGGGGTGGATCGACTCCAGGTCCGCGCGCACCCGCGCTTCCAGGATCTGTTCGGGTTTGTCGGCGGCCACCCCCGTGTGCGCGCGCGGCGGATCCAGGCGGG
>JAUYBU010000048.1 GCA_030693045.1 Bryobacterales bacterium
AGCGAAGAGTGATCCAGGAAACCGGCGAACTCGGCGAAGGCGCGCTCGAAGTAAATGTTGTTCTCCCAGAGCGTATCGTCGGCGTCGATGATCAACTGCTGCTGCATCGGCGCGCTCTACAGGCCCAGTTTGCCTTGCCCGGATCCGTTGGTCGGAGCGACGTTCTTGATGTGCACCACGCGTTGCTGGCGGGCCGCGTAAAAGGGCAGAAACTCGGCCAGGTGCCGCATGCGCGCGGTCTCCGAGCGCATTCCCAGCAGCAGGTGACGGAACTGGATCTCGGGCACCGCTTGCGCGAGATGAAAACTGAGTTCGGGCGTTTCAAGGCCGGGCGTCTCCAGGTCGAGGCCCTGGATGGCTTTGAGCGCGGTGAAGGCGGTCAGCGCCTGCTCGCGCGCCGCGATGGGCGCGGGAGCGGGGTCCAGATCGTCGAAGAACTGGACGGCGGCGCGCAGGTACGCCTTCTCTTCGTTCAACAGAACGACCTCGAAACGCCGGACGCCCAGTGCGACGATATCGAAGCGTCCGTCGGCGTGGCGCTGGGTGACCTCCAGAACCCGGGCCGTGCAGCCGAGGTTGACCACGCCCTTTTCGGTGGCCATGACCACGCCGAACGCGGAGCCGTCGCGAATCGCCTCGCCGATCATCTCGCGGTAGCGCGGCTCGATAATATGGAGCGGCAACCGGTTGTGCGGCAGCAGCACGACACTCAGCGGGAACAGCGGCAAGAGATCGCCCTGCATGTTACCATTATGGCTTCCGAGCGCCCGGCGCGCTCGCCAGCCGCATGATTTCGAGACTGAAGCGAACGCCTGGCATCTACCTGGTTGGCTTCATGGGCTCCGGCAAGTCGACCATCGGACGCCGCCTGGCGCAAGAGTTGGGCTGGACTTTCACCGATCTGGACCAGGATATCGAGTCGGCGCAGGGCCGCGCCATCTCGGCCATCTTCGAGCAGGATGGGGAAGAGGCGTTCCGCCGCATGGAGTCCCATGCGCTGGCCGTGCGCGTGCGCCAGGTCCGGGCGGGGACGCCGATGGTGCTGGCGCTCGGCGGCGGCGCATTCGCCGGCCAGACCAACCGCGACCTGCTCAAAGGCAATGGCGTTTCGATCTGGCTGGACTGCCCTTTTGACTCGCTTTGGGAGCGCGTGTCGCGCGCCACGCACCGGCCGCTGGCGCGCGACCGCCGGCGCTTCGAGGAGCTGTACCAGGCGCGCCGCTCCAGTTACTCGCTGGCCGACTGCCGGATCGAGGTGTGCGGCGACAACCCCTTGGTTGCCGTCGCCGCGATTCTCGAACTCCCCGAGTTCCACTCACTGACATGACCGAAAAAACGCTTCGCAAACACGCTCTGGCGATCTTCCGCGCCGCGCTGGAGGCTTCCGATCCCGTCGAAGCCGTCCTGCGCCACGTACACGCGGAGGGCCGCTTCCTGGTGGCCGGAAAGCGCCGGTATGCGCTGGACCGGTTCCGCGAGATTCGCGTCATCGGCGCAGGCAAGGCCAGCGCGGCGATGGCGCGCGCGGTCGAGCGATTGCTCGGACGCCGGATCGCGGGCGGGTTGGTGAACGTCAAGTACGCTCACCTGGCGCCGGTCAAGCGCGTTGAGCTGAACGAGTGCGGCCATCCGCTGCCGGACGCCGCCGGAGTGGCGGGCGCGACGCGCATCGCCCGCATCGCCGAACAGGCCGGAGCGGACGATTTGATCATCGCCCTGATGTCGGGCGGCGGATCGGCGCTGCTGCCGGCGCCCGCGCCGCCGGTCACGCTCGAGGAGAAACAGGCGGTCACAAAACTGCTGCTGGCCTGCGGGGCCAATATCCACGAGATCAACGCCGTGCGCAAACACATCTCGATGGTCAAGGGCGGGCAACTGGCGCGGCTGGCCTGGCCGGCGACCACGCTGTGCCTGATGCTGAGCGACGTAATCGGCGACGATCTGGACGTCATCGCCAGCGGGCCCACGGCGCCGGACGCATCGACGTTCGCCTCCGCGCGCGCGATCCTGGACGGGTACGGGCTGCTGGATCGCATCCCGCTTTCGGTCCGCCAGCGCCTCGAGGCGGGCGTTGGCGGCGTTATCGCGGAAACTCCGAAGGCCGGCGACCCGGTCTTCTCGCGGGTCCAGAACCTGGTGGTGGGCAGCAACGCGCTGGCGGTGAACGCCGCCGCGCGGAAGGCGCGCGAACTGGGTTACCGCGCGCTGGTGCTGTCGTCGATGATCGAGGGGGAAACGCGCGATGTGGCGCGCGTGCACGCGGCCATCGCCAAACAGATGGTCGCCTCCGGCCAGCCGCTGAAGCCTCCCGCTTGCGTGATTTCGGGCGGCGAGACCACGGTCACGCTGAGCGGCGACGGCCTGGGCGGGCGCAACCAGGAATTCGCGCTGGCGGCGGCGATCGACATCGCCGGGCTCGGCAATGTCCTGCTGCTGAGCGGCGGCACGGACGGCACCGACGGCCCCACCGACGCAGCCGGCGCGCTGGCCACCGGAGGCACCATCCAACGCGCGCGGGTCGCCGGGCTCGACGCTCACGCCGCGCTGGCGCGCAACGACTCCTACCATTTCTTCGAGCCGCTCGGCGACCTCATCAAGACCGGCCCGACCAACACCAACGTCATGGACGTGCGGCTGGTGCTGGCGGGCGGCGGAAGATAGCAGGGAGGGTTATCGTGAAACGACGTCATTTTCTGGCAGCCCTGAGCGCGGGAGTGGCGGCCGCCGCCCCGCCCAAGAGCGCCATTCCCCGCTGGCGCGGCTTCAACCTCCTGGACTTTTTCCAGGCCTTTACCCGCGAAGGGCGGCGCCCCGCGCCCACCTCGGAGGACGAGTTCCGCTGGGTTCGCGACTGGGGCTTCAACTTCATCCGCATCCCCATGGACTACTGGCTGTGGATCGACACCGACTGGCTGAAAACCAGGAAACTCGAGCCGGACGACATGTACAGGATCAAGCCCGGCACGTTCGACGATATAGACCGGATCGTCGAGCTGGGACGCAAGTTCGGTCTGCACGTCAACCTGAACTTCCACCGCGCACCCGGCTACTGCGTCAACAACGCCGAGCGCGAGCCGTTCGTGCTATGGAGCGACAAGCGCGCCGAGGACGCCTTCGTCCACCACTGGGCCATCTTCGCCCAGCGTTACAAAGGCGTCTCGGAGTACGACCTGAGCTTCAACCTGATCAACGAACCGCCGCGGCCGCGCGAGGGCTACCTGACCCGTGAGGACCACTACCGGGTGATGCGGCGGGCGACCGAGGAGATCCGCTCGATCAGCCCGAAGCGGCTGATTATCGTCGACGCTCTCGGTGGCACGGTGGTGGACGAGATGATCCCGGCCGGCGTGGCGCAGAGTGTCCACGCCTACTGGCCGGGTCAGGTCAGCCACTACCGCGCCTCCTGGGTGGACAAGGAATCGAAGTTCCCGATGCCCACGTGGCCGATCCTGGCCGAGGACGGCTCGGTCAAGATGGGCCGCGGGCAGCTCGACGATCGCTACGCGCCCTGGGCGGAACTGGCGAAGCAGGGCATCGGCGTGCATTGCGGTGAAGTGGGCTGCTACAACCGCACACCGCATGGAGTGGCCCTGGCCTGGCTCGAAGACGTCTTCCAGATCCTTTCCGGACACGGCATTGGTTTTGCGCTTTGGAACCTGCCCGGCGGCTTCGGCGTGCTGGACTCCGGCCGCGACGACGTGGCCTACGAAGACTGGTACGGGCGCAAGCTCGACCGCAAGCTGCTGGCACTGATGCAGAAGTACTGAGGAGCGTGATTGTGATCCACCGATTCATCCTGGCCGTCTGCCTGTTCCTGGTTTCGGCCAACGCGCGCGAAATCACCGTCTCCGGAACGCGCTTCCTCATTGACGGCAAGCCGTTCCCATACACCGGCATAAGCTTTTTCAACGCCATCTACAATCCGGCGTTCAACCGGAGCGGCGAAGAACGGGCGAAGTGGCTCGAGAAGTTCCAGCGCTACGGTATCAACGTTCTCCGGGTGTGGTCGCAGTGGGATTCCAAGCGCGGCTTTGTCGACGCCTGCCCGGAGTGCACGCTCTACTATCCCGACGGGCGTCTGCGCGAAGCCAGCCTCGAACGGCTCAAACAGATCGCCGCCGATGCCGACCGCGCCGGCATGGTGATTGAGCTTGTTCTGTTCTCGCAGGAAAGCTGGCACGACCAGATCCGCCTGGGGCCGGCGGAGTCCGACCGCGCCGTCGCCGCCATAACGCGCGAGTTGAGGCCCTGGCGCAACCTGACCTTTCAGGTCTGGAACGAGTTCTCCGAACGCGTGCTCGACCACATCAAGACCATCCGGGCCAGCGATCCAAAGCGCCTGGTGACCAACTCCCCCGGTTTCGCCGGAGTGCTCGGCGACCAGGAGCAGAACCGCGCCGTCGACTACCTGACGCCGCACACCTCGCGCCAGGGGGCGGGCAAAACCTGGGAGATTGCGCCGAAAGAGATCGAGTACCTGCTGGCGCGCTACCGCAAGCCCGTAGTGGATGACGAGCCCGCGCGCAACGGCACGCCCAACTTCGGCGGGCCGAAAGAGCGGACCTGGCCGGCGGACCACATCGTACAGATCTACCAGGTGTGGCAGGCCGGGGCGCACATCACCTACCACCACGATATGTTCCAGACCGGCTACCATTCGCCCGCCGTGCCGCCGTCCGGCGTCCCGGACCCCGAGTTCAGCCCCTATCACGGCGCGGTGTTCGAGTTCATCGCGTTGCGCGAACGCTACATGCCGGCGCGCTGACCCGCGCGGGCCCCGCGGCGCGGTCCGCTACAATGGAAGCAAGTGGACAAACGCCGCATGTGCCCGCACTGCCGGGCCTTCATCACTACCAGCGACCGCATCTGCCCGTACTGCGAAACCGCGGTCGGGCCGCGCGCAATCGACCGCCTGAATCCGGGCGGAGTCCTGGCGGGGTTCATCCCGCACGCCCGTTTCGTCACCGTGATGATCCTGACGATCAACGTGGGGATGTATCTGGCGACCATGTTGTTCAGCATGCGCGCGGGCTTCGACGCGATGATGGACATCGACGGCCGCACCCTGTTCATGTTCGGCGCCAAGCATCGCGAGGCGATCTTCCTCGGGCAGTGGTGGCGCCTGGTGACCGCCGGTTTTCTGCACGGCGGGCTGTTCCACATCCTCATGAATTCCTGGGTGCTGTTCGACCTGGGCGCGCAGGTCGAGGAAATTTACGGACAGAAGCGGCTGATCGTCATCTACTTCGTTTCGACGATCGCCGGCTTTTTCGCCAGCGCGCTGTGGACTCCGGCGCTCTCGATCGGCGCTTCGGCGGGCGTGTTTGGGCTGATCGGCGCCATGATCGCGCTGGGCGCCAAGAGCAGCACGCCGCTCGGCGCGGCTATTAAGGCGCACTACCTGCGCTGGGCCGTTTACGGCCTGCTGATGGGATTCCTTCCGTTCTTTCGCGCCGACAATGCGGCGCACCTGGGAGGCCTGGCCGCGGGCTTCGGTTGCGCCTGGATCGCCGGCATACCGCGCCTGCTCCCCGACGACTGGAGGGAGCGCATCTGGACCGCGCTCACCGCCGTTGCGCTGGCGCTGACGGCGGGTTCGTTCCTGCTGATGTTCCTGTGGTTTACGGTGTCGTCGAAGTAGCCGCGCCGCTTACCGCAACCCGCAGCGCTTCGCGGCAGAAGGCCGGCAGATCGTCGGGCTTGCGCGAGGTCACCAGGTTCCGGTCCACCACCACTTCGGCGTCTTCATACAGGCCGCCGGCGTTGATCACGTCGTCCTGAATGGCGAAAAAGCAGGTCGCGCGCCGCCCGCGCAGGATCCCCGCCGAACACAGAACCCACAGGCCGTGGCAAATGGCCGCCACCAGCTTGCCTTGGACGTCCATGTCCTTCACGAACTGCTTGGCTTTCGAATACCGGCGGATGAAATCCGGCGCGAATCCGCCGGGCACCACTACGCCGTCGAAATCCGAGGCGCTGACCTGCTCATACGACTTCTCGCTCACCACCGGGTAGCCCAGCTTGCTGGTGTAAGTCTCACCTGCCCTGGCGCCGATGATGACGACCTCCGCCCCCGCTTCCCGGAACCGGTAGAGCGGGTACCAAACCTCCATCTCCTGGTAAATATTGTCAACCAGAATCGCGATGCGCATACCGCCATTGTAACAGCTAGGGACAGAGGCACCCTCAACACAACTAGGGACAGAGGCACCCTCAGCGCCTGAGGGGAGTAGCCAAGAGACAGGGACGGGAGTACACCCAGCGTCAAAGAGGGTGCCTCTGTCCCTAGTTGCTACAGCGGGGGGGGGAGCGTCAACGAGGCTTTCGTCAGTGAGCGCTGAAGCAGGTCGGAGGCTTCCTGCGGGCGCATGGCCCTGGATATCGACAACTCGGAGATGAGCATCTGCCGCGCGCGGTCCAGCATCTTCTTCTCGCGGAAGGAAAGCGGCTTGTCTCGCTGGAGGATCAGAAGGGTCTTCAACACCTCCGCGATCTCAAACAGGCTCCCGCCTCGCATCTTCTCGGAGTTCTCCTTGAAACGGCCCTTCCAGTCGCTGCAAAACCGGCAACCGTTGTTCGAGAGGAAAAGCAGAATCCGGCCGATTTCCCCGTTCCGGGTCACTCGCCGCAGACCGACCTCTTCCACGTGCGAGAAGGGAACCATGACGGTCATGGTGCTGTAGGAAAGCCGAAGAAGGTAGAACCTCTCGAACTGGACCCCAGAGGGCCGGGTGGTGATGTTCTCAATCGTGCCGACGCCCTGATTGGGGTAGACTACCTTCTCCCCGATACGAAAGGTCATGTACGGACCCCTGTACACCAGATTGTAGTTGCTGCTTACACCGTCAAAACCTGAAGGAGAATCTTAATCTGAACTTATGCCGATGTCAACAGAAAAGTCGGCCAACTGCAATAATGACAGGCTCTTCCACCTGGTTTTCGCATTGCGCGCCTGAAAACCCAAAAGAACTACCGTTTTTGGTAGAAGAATATGAATTCTAACTATTCACCTGGCCGAGGTGTACAGGAACTCGGACCGAAAAGGCCCGTGCTGAGGCGTGCCTCGCCCCAGCATTGCCTTGCGGCGACACCCGTAGAGGTCGGAGATATCCGACCCGATTTGCCCGGCCCAGGTCAGACCATGAGGCGGCGGATGAAGGTCAGGTTCCGCTTCATGTCGGCCTCGACCGAGCCTGAAGGAGAGGACGTTTCCAGGTTCAGGAAGCCTTCATAACCGATGTCGCGGATGGTCTTCATGACCAGTTGAAAGTCGATCTTGCCCTCACCCATGTAGCCCTTGTCCTTCAGGTGAATCTGGCCGATCCGCTTGGCGCCCAGCCAGCGCATCTCCTTGATGATGTCAAACCCGTTGTTGAGGGAATTCCCCACATCATAGTAGGTTTTGACGGCTTTTGAGCGCGACCGCTCCATGATCCCAACATTGTCCTCGGCGGAAATGGTGTCTTCCAAGGCGAGTATGACCTTGGCCTTTTCGGCTTCCTTTCCAAGCTCCCGCAGGACGTCGCCGACGTAGTCCTTCTCCTCTTTCGTCGTGAGCGCGCCCTTGCCGAAGCACGGCATCAGCATCACCTTGGCGTCCAGCTTCTTGGTGATGCGAATGCCATCGGCCACCCATTTCAGGCCAAGCTTATCATTCTTAAGGTAGTTAACGTGAAGAATGTCGAGGCATGTCCCGGCCAGCCGGATCTTCTGCTTCTTGGCCTCGGCCAGGTACTTGGCCTGGATTTCGGGGTTGTCCATCGGCAGTTTGTCATTGGCTGGCTTTCTGCCGAGACTGACCTCGACGCCCTCGAATCCGAGATTCGCGGCCAGCGCGAGGGCCTCGATCTGGCCCGCCTTGCGCAGGTTCCAGTCGGTCACGCCGATGCGCAACGTCTTGCCGGCGGCAATCATGGGGCCGGCGGCGGCTGTCACCGCTCCGGTGATAAGGAATTCTCTTCGTAGCATCATAAGGGTTCACTCCATCTTGGACTCACTTGGGAATCTCCGCAAGCGGGATTTCGACGTGCCGGATTTTCACCCGTTTCCACGTGTAGGTAATGTGGACGTTGCCGTCCGCGCTCTGGATCACCGCGGGATAGGAAAACTCGCCCGCCTCGGTCTCCAGCGCCAGAAAGCTGTTCCAGTTGTCGCCGTCGCTCGAGACGGCCACGTTAATTGGGCTCCGTCCCCGATTGGTGTGGTTGTACACCAGGAGGACCCGGCCGTCGCGGAGCCCCACCGTGTCGATGCCGCTATTCGGATTGGGGAGCGACGTAGCCCGGGCGGCGGTCCAGGTGCGGCCTCCATCGGCCGAATCCGCGAACGACACATAGCCGATGTCGGCTGTCGCACGCACGAACATCCGAAGCTTCCCGCCCTTGAGCGGAACGATGGCCGGCTGGATAGTGCCGTGGGTCGAGCGCCAGGCGCCCGAATCGGGAACCGTGGCGGGGCCCCCCTCGCCCGGCGACGCCGGCGCGGGAGCGGTGATCGGCCCGTGCTTGCTCCAGCTTCGGCCGTTGTCCGTGCTCCGTTCCACCCAACAGGCCCAGGAACGGTAACTCTCCACCGACGTTCCACTTACCACCGTTCCATCCGGCAGCACCAGCGGCTTATTCTTGATGGGGCCCAGCAGGCCGGCCGGCAGGTGTTCCACCCCCGACCAGGTCTTGCCCCGGTCGCCGCTCGACAGGCGTGCCGCGGTCCAGGTCTGCGGGCTCGGACCGAACTTGTAGTACAGCCACAAAACCTGGTCTTTGGTGAAAAACAGCACCGGGTTGTAGGCGGCAATGTTCGGCTCGCGCGCCATTTCAAATGGCTCGGACCAGCCCGAAGCCGTCCGGCGCGCGCCCCAGACGGCGACGTCGGGCTTGCCTTCGGCGGCGCCGCCGAACCAGGCGGCCAGAAATTCGCCAGGGCTGGTTTCCACGATGGTGGAGGCGTGGCAGGAGGGGAACGGAGCTTTCTCGTAAATGAACTCGCGCCTCGGCTCGGCCATCGCCAGAGCGCCAGCCAGCACAAACGCCGCGGTCAATGTCTTCATTACGTCTAATCTAGCGCATCCCGGCCGTGCCCCAGGCGGTTGGTTTTCGCTACACTCCAAAGCGGGGATGAATTCGGCGCGTCGCGTTGTCGTTCTGGTGGGCCTGCCCGGCTCGGGCAAGTCGAGCTATGTGGAACGCCTCGGCGTGACGCCGCTCTCGTCCGACCATCTGCGGCTTCTGCTGGCCGACGATGCGACGGACCAGAGCATCCACCGCGAGGTCTTCGCCACGCTCCGCTACCTGGTGCGGCGGCGCTTGGCGCTGGGCCGCGCGGTGACCTGGATTGACGCCACCAACCTGACTCCCGGAGAAAGGCGGCCCTATATTAAGCTTGCCGGTCTCTACGGGTGCGTGGCCGAGGCCGTGTTCTTCGACGTTCCGCTCGAGGTTTGCATGGAGCGCAATCGCCGCCGCGAACGCGTCGTACCGGAAGAGGCGATGCGGAAACTGGCGGCGCGCCTGGTCCCGCCATCGCTCGAGGAAGGCTTCGCCAAAATCACCGTGATCAATGCCGGAAGTGGCGAACTCCGGTGAAGACCATCGCCAGGCCGAGCCGGTCGGCGGCGGCGATCACTTCGCCGTCGCGCACCGATCCGCCGGGCTGAATCACCGCCGTGATGCCGTGCTTCGCCGCTTCCTCGAGGCCGTCCGGGAAGGGGAAGAACGCGTCCGAGGCGAGCACCGTGCCCTCCAGCGGCAGCACCGCTTTCATCGCGCCCACCTTGACCGAATCCACGCGGCTCATCTGCCCCGCCCCGATCCCGGCGGTCTGCCCGGCGTGGGCGTAGACGATGGCGTTCGACTTCACGTGCTTCACCACCTTCCACGCGAAATCGAGCGCCGCCCATTCCTGCTCGGTCGGCGCGCGCTGGGTCTTCACCTGCGCCGCCGCGCGGTCGAGCTTATGGACGTCGGCGGTCTGGGCCAAAAAGCCGCCCGAGATCGATTTCATCACCGGCTCCGCCGCCGGCAGCGGCGTCACCCGGACCAGCCGCAGGTTCCTCCGCGCGCCCAGCACGCCCAGCGCTTCGGGGGAGAAATCCGGGGCCGCGACGGCTTCCACGAAGACCTTGGCGATCTCCTTGGCGGTCTCTTCGTCTATCGCGCGGTTGAAGGCCAGCACGCCTCCGTAGGCCGACACGGGGTCGCACTCGAAGGCGCGCCGGTAGGCGTCGGCCAGCATCCAGGCCTCGGCGCAGCCGCACGGGTTGGTGTGTTTGATGATGGCCGCCGCAGGCTGCGAGAATTCCAGAATCAATTGCCAGGCCGCGTCCAGATCCACCAGGTTGTTGTAGGAAAGCTCCTTGCCCTGAAGCTGTCTTCCGCCGGCCACGCCGTATTCGGCCGCCGTGTAAAGCGCCGCCGACTGGTGCGGATTCTCGCCGTAGCGCAGCGCCAGCGTGCGCGGCGCGCGAATGTCGAGCACCGCCGGCAGCGCCTCCGCCGGATGGTCGCGAAACTCGCCGTCTTCCACTTCCATGCGCGCCAGGCGCGCCGTGATGGCGCGGTCGTACGCCGCGGTCAGCGCGTAGGCCTTGCGCGCCAGGTTCCACTTCGTCTTGAGCGATAGTTCGCCGCCCGCGGCGCGCAATTCATCCAGCAGCGCGGCGTAGTCTTCCGGCGAGACCACCACGGCCACGTCCTGGTAGTTCTTGGCCGCGGCGCGAATCATGGTCGGGCCGCCGATGTCGATATTCTCGATCAGATCCTCGACCGTGGCCCCGGGCTTCGACGCGGCTTTCTCGAAGGCGTAGAGGTTCACCACCACCATGTCGATGGCCGGGATGCCGTGCGCGGCCAGCGCCTGCATGTGGTCGGCCTTCGAACGCATCGCCAGCACGCCCGCGGCGATGCGCGGATGGATGGTCTTCACGCGGCCGTCGAGCATCTCCGGAAAGCCGGTTACTTCGGCCACGTCTTTCACCGCCAGGCCGGCGTCGCGCAGCAGGCGCGCCGTGCCGCCGGTCGAGATCAGCTCAACTCCGAGTTCGGCGAGACCGCCTGCGAACTCGACCGCCCCGCTCTTGTCGGTAAGGCTCAGAATGGCGCGTTGGATCTTAGCCATGGCTTCCCATTTTCCCACAGTGGAACCGCCCTCAGGCGTGGATTACCGAAACGCCGTAGGCCGCTAGGCGCGAGTCGGCGGTCATCAGCGCCAGTCCTGCGGCCTTCGCCTGCGCCACCAGCATCCGGTCGAACGGGTCGTCATGAATTCGCGGCAACGATCTGGCGAGCAGCGCGTGAATGACCTGGATCGGAAGCGAGCGGAATCCGTTCGCTTCCAGCGCTCCCAGACGGCGCGGTTTGAATCCCGGATCAGATCCCGCGCCGGTTCGGAAAGTTCAGGCGCGTCGGCCAGCCCGGGTGGCAATTCCTCGAAGTCGCTGGCGATTCGCACCTTGCCACCCCACAACCCCGCGTGCGCGACGGCCGTTAAACCGGGGACGGAGTACTGAGCCAACTGCAAAATTCACGCCCCGCTTCCTGACGGTCGCGGCTCGGTAACCTGTTGCGAATCAGTGGCGCGCTTCCGAGCCGCGACCGTCGAGGAGCGGTTGAAGACGAATTTTGCTGGTGGCTCAGTTCTCCGTCCCCGGTTTTCCGGAGGCGATGCGGCCGAAGAACTCGAGCGAGCGTTTGGCGCACTCCTCCCAGCGAAAGCGCTTCGAGTGCTCGCGGCCGGCGGCGGCCAGCCGCTGGCGCAGCGAAGGCGAGGTGAGCAATTGCGACAACGCGCCGCGGATCTCTCCCACACTGCGGGGATCGACCAGGATGCCCCCTGGGCCCGCGACCTCCGGCATCGACGAGACGTTGGAGGCGACCACCGGGACACCGGCCGTGATCGCCTGCGCGATCGGGAACCCGAAACCTTCATAAAGCGAAGGATAGGCGAACACGCTGGCGCCGGCGGTCAGCGCCGGCAGATCGCTTTCGGCGACATATCCGAGATACCGCAGGTTTGGCTGGCCCGCGCCAAGGCGCGCCAACGTAACTTCGGAGGCCCAACCGGCCGGGCCGGCAACCACCAGTTCGAAGTCCCCGCCGAACGACGGCGTCAGTTCGCTCCAGGCGTCCAGAAGACGGTCGAGGTTCTTGCGCGGCTCGACGGTACCCAGGAACAGGACGTACGGTTTGCGGAGGCCGAGACGCTCCAGGGTCTCCGCCGCCGTCTCGCGGGTGATTCGCGAGAACCGCTCATCGACGCCCGGATAGATCACCTCGACGCGTCCGGCTGGAATCCCGAGCAGGCGAACCAGGTCCCGGCGCGTGCTCTCGGACACGGCGATCAGGCCGTCGGCGCGCCGCAGGACGTTGGCGCTAAAGCGGGCGTCGGCCTGGACGTTGCCCGCGGTGTGCAACTCCGGCAGCAGCGCCGCGGTCAGGTCGTGGACCGTGGCCGTCACGCGCGCGCGCCGGATGGGATTGCGCAACTGGTTGGTCACGTGGACCACGTCGTAGCGGGCCGCCAGGAAGTCGATGGCCGGATTGAACCGAATGTTCAGGAAGTGCAGCAGCGCCAGCCGCGGCAGCGTGGCCAGCGGCGTGAACACGCTGCGCTGGTGGGTGAGGGGCCCAAGCTCGCCGATCAGCGGAAACGCCTCGATCGACCCGGCGCCCTCGAGCCGCCGCAGATGGACCAGCCAGTGATAGAAGTAGTTCTTCACTCCGGCGCTGCGCAGCAGCAATGGGCTGGCGTCGATCAGAACGCGCATGGCTAACCCCTCATCATCGCACCGGCGGGGGTCCCGAAACGTGCCCGCTTGTCCCGGCCGGTGTGTCGCGCGGGAACGGAGGGCGGGCGGCGGGAGATGGTTTTCCGCGAGTTACAGGTTTGGCAATGAAATTGCTTAGGGAATAGTGGAAGGCCCGATCCTCGTCCCGCCGGGGTCCCCGCGTCCGACGATTCGTCTCGAACAGCGCCATTCTGCTTGAGTTCGCTGGAGGAAACAACGTGCACCGCTTACACCGATTTTCGACGATACTCGCGTTTACCGCCGTCCTGCTTGGTATGGGGATGATCGCCAACGCGCAGAACTCACTGCAATTGAGCCAGACCACGCTCACTTTCAACGCTCCGGCCGGGTCGACCCCGATCCCAAGCCAGTATGTGTTCATCAGTGGCCCGCAAGGGGCAACCTACACCGCGACGATCCAATACCTACAGACCCCGAACTGGCTGTCGATAATCCCGTTAACCGGTCCCCTTCCCACCTTCGCCGAGGTACGGGCGAATCCGGCCGGACTGGCGCAGGGCAATTACGACGCCACGATTACGATTGCGGCTGCAGGCGTGCCCAACAGTCCGCAAATCATGTCGGTGCGACTCATCGTGGGCGCCGGATCGGTCGCTTCACCGCTCACCGCCTCACCCGCGTCACTGAGCTTCACTTACACCGCCGGCGCCTTGATTCCGGCGGTCCAAAACATCACGGTGACCAGCAGTTCGGCGCAAGGGTTCTCGGTATTGCCGACCACGCAATCGGGCGGAAGCTGGCTTTCCGCAAACCCCTCGACGGCGACCACGGCGGCCACGATCTCGGTGGCGGTCAATCCGGCCGGGCTGGCGCAAGGCACCTATAATGGAACGGTCACGCTGACGCCGGCCGGATTTTTCGGGGGCGGCGCGCTGACGGTTCCGGTAATTCTTACCGTATCCTCGACGCCCGAACTGAAGGTCGGCGCGTTGCAGCCGTTCAATTTTCAGATCGGCACGCCGACGCCCGCTTCCCAGACGCTGGCGGTCACCTCGACCGGCGCGACGTTGCCGTTTGGGGCGGCAGCCGCCACCCAGTCCGGTGGCAATTGGCTGGTCCTGAGTCCGACTGGCGGAGCGACGCCGGCGGATCTGACGGTCAGCGTCAACCCCAGCGTGCTATCCGGCCTTGCATTCGGCAGCTACAACGGTTCCATCACCATCAGCGCGCCCGGCGCCTCGAACCCGACCACCACCATTCCGGTCACGCTGAACGTCAGCACGGCCTCGTTCGTCAACGTCACACCGGGTTCGCTCAGCTTTACGGTTCAACCGGGCGGCACCCTTCCCGCAGCGCAGAATCTCAACATCACCGGCACCATGCCGAACGTCGCCTTCACCGTCGCGGCGACGGTGACTTTGGGGGCGAACTGGCTCAGTGTCACTCCGGCCGGAGCGGGCTCGACGCCGGCCACGGTCGCGGTGAGCGTCACCGCGAATGCGCTGACCCTGCTGCCGGGCACCTATAACGGCCAGGTCACGGTGAACGCGCCCAACTCGGCGAATGTTACGACTGTCGTTCCCGTGACACTTACCGTCAGCAACACTCCTTCGCTGATCGTCAACCCGGCTTCCCTATCCTTCAACTACCAGACCGGCCGGGCGAATCCCCAGACCCAGACCATTTCCGTTTGGAGTTCCGGCATTCCGGCGCAATTCAACGTGACGGCGGCGACCGCCAAGGGCGGACAGTGGCTTCAGGCAGCTCCTTCGACGGCGACCACGCCCTGGGTGCTCAGCGTGTCGGCGAATCCCGCCGGCCTGGCCGCGGACACCTACACTGGCACGATTACGCTGAGTCCGATATCCAGCGGCGCGCCACCCGTGACAATTAACGTGACGCTGACCGTAAGCGCCACCGCGCTGCTGAACGTCAGCCCCGGGGCCGTGAGCTTCAACCTGCCCCAGGGCACCAGCAGCTCGACGCAGAACATCGCGCTGACCAGCACCGGCGACCCGCTCAATTTCACCGCCACATCCCCGCCTCCCTCGAGCGGAGGAAACTGGCTTCTGATCGGCCCGCTGAGCGGGACCACGCCGGCCAATCTTCAGGTGTACGTGGTGCCTGGCTCGCTTGCCATCGGCGTGTATTCGGCGACCATCACCGTGTCGGCGACGGGCGCCAACACCCAGACCATCCCGGTTTCGCTCACCGTCACCAGCGGCGCCTCGCTCAGGGCCGAGCCCGGCGCGATCAGCTTCACACAGGTGCAGGGCGGACCGGCTCCGGCCGCGCAAGTCGCCAGTCTCACAGCCTCCGGCGGCACGCCAGTGAACTTCGCGGCGTCGGCGACCACGAATTCCTGCGGCAACTGGCTCACGGTCGAGCCGGTAAACGGCGCAACGCCGGCCCAGCTAAGGATCGTTCCGACCGCCGTGAACGTGACCGCCGGCACGCCGTGCGTCGGCGCGATCACAATCATGGCGCCCGGAACCATCAACTCTCCCCTGACCATTCCGGTCACCCTGAGCGTGGTTACGCCGCAGGTCCTGGCCGTGAACCCGGCGTCGCTGACCTTCAGCTATCGCGTGGGAGACGTTGCGCCGGCGCAGTTGTCCCTGCAGGCGACCAGCACCCCGGCGCCGGTCGGTTTCGTTCTCACCAGCGCCACGCAAAGCGGCGGCGATTGGCTGACTGCGACCACTAACAACGCCACCACCCCTGCCACCATCACTGTAGGTGTGCGGACGCAGGGTCTCACCGTGGCCGGAACCTTCACCGGGACCATCACCCTGACCTCGCCCACGGCGAGCAACAGCCCGGTGACGGTCGCCGTCACGCTGACGGTGACGGCGCTGCCGTCGCCCCAGATAACCGCGGTACGAAACGCCGCCAGTTACGCCGCCGGCCCGGTTGCGCGGGGCGAGATCATCTACATCGAGGGCGTCAACCTGGGCCCTCCAACGCTTACCACGCTCAGACTGAATGCGCAGGGGATGGTGGATACGGTGCTGGGGGAAACGCGCGTGCTGTTTGACGGCATCCCGGCGCCGCTGATCTACGTCTCGCAACAACAGACGAGCTGCGTTGTGCCCTACTCCGTGGCCGGACTTACCGTGCGCATGCAGGTGGAATACAAGGGCCAGCTCTCGATCCCGATCATGTTTGAGGTGACCGACGCCGCGCCGGGTCTGTTTACGCAAAACGTCCAGGGCAGCGGCCAGGGCGCCATCCTGAACCAGGATTACTCGCTGAACGGGCCGAACAGCCCCACCACGCGGCCCGCCGCCCTGGGGTCGGTGGTAATGATTTACGCCACCGGCGAGGGCCAGACCCTGCCGGCCGGCGTCGACGGCAGGGTGAATAACACCGGCACACTGCCGCGGCCGCTACTGCCGGTGAGCGTGACCATCGGCGGCAGTGAAGCCGAGGTTATTTACGCCGGCGCCGCGCCGAACTTCGTCTCGGGCGCCATGCAGATCAACGTCCGCGTCCCGGCCGGCATCACGCCCGGCAATTCGATTCCGGTGCAGGTCCGCATCGGCAACCGGCTGAGCCAGTCCGGCGTGACCATGGCCGTGCAATAGGAGCGGTTTGAATGAGCTTGCCGCGGGAAGCGCATCGCGCGCTTCCCACAGGGGCGGGTCCGGTAGGGCCCGCCCCGCCTCGGACGTCCTCCCAATCTGCTACTCTGACGGTTCGAGGACCCTCACTATGCGTTTCCTATTCCTTACCCTTCTCTCGGCGGCCACCCTGGCCGCGCAGGACACCAAGATTGCCGTGGTCGGCCTGGTGCATTCCCACGTTTGGGGCCACCTGGCGAAAATGATCAAGGGCGATGCGGCCAAACTTGTCGGCATCGCCGAACCGAATCCCGAACTGGTGGCGGAAGCCAAGAAGATGGGCGCCGCCGACGCCGTTATCTTCTCCGACTATAAGAAGATGCTGGACCAGACCAAACCCCAGATCGTGTGGGCGTTCGTCGAGAACAACCGCCACCTGGAAATCGCCGAGGCGTGCGCCACGCGCAAGATCCACATCATGTTCGAAAAACCGCTGGCGGCCAGCTACAAGCAGGCGGTGGCGATCCGGGCTCTGGCGCGCAAGCACGGCATTCAGGTGCTGACCAACTACCAGATGGTCTGGTGGCCAGCCAATTACGAGGCCAAGAAACTGGTCGAGGCCGGCGAACTCGGCAAGGTGTGGCGCGTGCGCGGCGTGGTGGGCCACGGCGGGCCGGGTTCGACGGGCCCCCGCAACAAGTACTTCTTCGACTGGCTGACCGACCCGGTGCGGAACGGCGCCGGCGCGCTGATGGACTTCGGCTGCTACAACGCCCTGTGGAGCCTGTGGTACCTGGGAAAACCCGACTCGGTCTACGCGCAGGTCAACCACCTGCGGCCGGAAACCTTCCCCAAGGTCGAGGACAATTCGACCATGGTGCTTTCCTACAAGAACGGCGTGGCGTTGCTGGAAGGCAGTTGGGACTTGCCGCGCAGCTTCCAGGATCTGGAAGTGTTCGGCCTGCGCGGCAGCGTTTACATGGCAAACGGAAAGGTAGAACTCAGGAAGGGACGCGAAACCAAGGAAGTTCCGCTCACGCCGCTGGGGCCCGAGCGCGCCGAACCGATCGCGTTCATGATCCACACGATCCAGTCCGGCAAGCCGATGGATGGTCTGACGGCGCTCGACATCAACGTCGACGTGGTCGAGATCATCGAGGCCGCCAAGATGTCGGTCAAGACCGGACGGGCGATTAAACTGCCTCTTCCGTAAGATTCTTTCTAATGTCGGGAAAAGCGAGGCCGATAAGTTCGGCAAGAGAGCGAACAAGAGAATGTTCCTCCGGACTGGCGAGCGGGCGCTTGCGGACGCCCGCTCCCCTCCCTCCGGCGGCCTTGAGCCGCCGGCCCAGTTCCACGGAACGATGCCAGCCCCTCCGGCCGGCGCTCACGTAGCGGTAGACTGGTAACGGGGATGGAGAACCAGTTTGAAAACATCCGGCTGCACGTGCCGGCCGAGCGCTTCACGAACTGGGAGCATTTCATGCGCGAGGCGCCTGAATACTCCATCGGGATCGAGGTGATGGACGATACGCCCGGTCACCGCGGTCACCACGTGCACTTCGACCACCACGAGGGAGTGATCCGCGAGGCGACCATGAGCGCCGCGATGCAGGCCTACATCGCGGTCCGTCAAGGGCGCCTGATGGGGCGATGGCTGACCCGGCAGCGCCCCGTGCAGGTCTACGTCTGGAACGCGGACCAGGACGTATGCCTGACCGCCTTCGTGCTCGAGTACCATGCCATGCTCGAGCGGGCCGAGGGAACCCCGCTGCTGCGCTGGATTGTCCAGTACAACAACAAGATCGATGTCTGCGGCGGCCTGTATCCGGTCAACCTCGAGGAACTGGTCCGGAACCACTTCACGTGGGTCTTCGAGCCGTACCGGCGGCAGCGCATGCAGGGCAAGATGCAAGGGGACGAGGCGCTCATCCGAAACACCATTCGGGAGGTCTGCGACCGCCTGCTGGACCTGATCGACGGGAGGGCCGGCATCGCGCCCATCACCGCCGAGCCGGAGATCCTCTACCAGTCGCCCCACAACTTCGTCATTGCCGACGAGAAGGGCGATCCAAGCTCCCGGTTGGTCCTGGCGGCCGAAGGCCACACCAACCTCATCAGCCTGGTGTGCACGCGGCCCAACGGCCGGCACACCTACAGCGTCATTCGCGGCTCACCCTACGATGAGGATACTTTTCAGGTCACCAAGCTCATCCAGGCCTTCCAGGCCGCCGAGGATCTGCCCGATGCCAGGATCTGGGGAGGCTCGAATCTCGCCGCCGGCTCCGACAGCGAGTTCGGCAGCAGCCTGCACTGGACCACTCTAAAGGAGATCGCCGAGGAGATCGTCGCAACCGCCTCCCAAAAAATGCGTCAGCCTGGTATGGCCCCTTTTTCGGTGACGGCAGCGCCCCTCGGCTCTCAAAAAGGGGCCATACCAGGCTGACGCATTTTTCTAGGGCTGACGCATTATTAGGCCGGAGGGCAGATCCTCGCCGAAAACCCGGCCCATCGAGGCCAGGTCCCGCTGCGGCGCCCCATCCAGGATGGCCAGCCAGCGTTCCGGCCGATCCGCTTCCTCCAGGCGCCGGCGAACCAGCGCCAAGGTAGCGCCGGGCAAGTCCCGGCCTGCCTGGCCGGTCCGGCGGGCGATGGAAGCGATGGCCTCCAGCGCGGCCGGCGGCGGCGGCTTCAGCGCCAGCAACCCTTCAGTCCAGCGCGCGGCGGTAGAGGGCGGCAGCACCTGGTTCATCGGCCCATAGAACAACTCGCGAGCCCCCAGGCGCGCCAGGCACCAAAACTCGCTTTCCCGCACGTCTCCCTTGCGGGCCCGGGCCAGCAGCGCTTCCCCCAATTCGGTCTTGGACTGGAGCGGCAGCAGTTCCAGGCTGGCCGCCGCGCACCACATCTCGCGAAGCAGGCTCGAGTTCACACGGGGCGGCTTGCCGCGGGCCAGCAGCACCGGCGCCAGCCGCTGGAACAACTCAACCTGCTGGTTGCGGTTCAGGCCGCCGGCGACGCGTCCCCAGAAGATCCACTCCTCGATCTGGTTCTGCACCTGGTTGGCGAAAGCCAGTCCCGCGGCATGGATGCGGCGGATCTGCTCGATGCGGTAGTCGTCGCCCGGATAGCCGAAGCCCGGGCGCAGGCACAATCCGCACAGATTCAGCCAGCGCGCTTCGAGCGCCGGCGAGCGGCGCCGCCCCTGGGCCTGTTCCAGCAAAGTGTCCGCCAGACGTCGAATGGCGTCCAGTGGCCACGCCGCGCGTCCCAAGCCGAGCAGTCGCTCCAGCCGTCCGGGCAGCTCTTCCGGCGTCACGGGGTCCGGGGCGTCCGAAAATACGCCGCCAACCAATGCCTCGGCCTGGCCCAGCGCCTCTTCGCTCACCAGGGTGGCCGCGCGCGGGGCGGGCGCGCTTTCCTGGGCCTGCTTACGAAGCTCGAACTCCAGCCGCCAGCGGTGCTCGCTGACCTTCGATTGGCACCAGATTTCGAGCGTTCCGACTTCGCTCAGCCGTGCGCCCAGTTTCACCGGCACCAGTTGACCGCCGGCGGGTTTGCCGAAACGGATGACGGAGTTCAGCGGCGCGTGCGGGTGCAGGTCGTCGTCGCCGGGCGCGAACTCGACGATGTCGCCCAGGCGGTCGCCGGTGCGATTGAGCGAGCTGAACAGGCGGAACGAGACGGCCCGGTTTGCCACCAGGTCCAGGCCCGGGAGATCCAGTTCCAGCGCCTGGCCCTCTTCCGTGCCGCGAGGCGTCAGGCAAACCGTGCGGATCCGGCCCTGAGGGCCGTCGATGCCGATGAAGTAGGTTCGCGGCAGGCCGCCACGGACCATCAGCCCCGCGCCGGTCGAGCGCACGTAGGAGTAGTAGGCGGCGCCCACCGCGACGGCCAGGTCGAGGTCGTGGTTCTCGAAAACCGCGGGCCTGCGCCCGTGCCACTGCTCGAAAACTTCCACCACCCGGTCGCGCAGGATCTCGGGAATGAAGAAGCCGCCGTTGAAGAGAATGGCGTCCGGCCGCGCGCCCGCGCCGGCCAGGAATGCCGCCAGGTGGCGCGTGACGGCGGGGTCGGAGACATATGGCAGGCCGGCTTCCTGGAACAGGCTGCGGTCCTCCTCCCGCGGCCGTTCCTGGGGCCCGCAAAAGGGCAAGAAACCTTCCAGGGCGAGTTCGAGCGCTTCCTCGCGGAGGATTTGGGCGCGCAGCGTTCCGCCGATGAGCGAGGAACCGCCGCCCAGCACGGTGATCTCGACGTTCTTCAGCTTTGCATCCGACAGCAGTTTCTCTTTCGCCGCGGCGCATTGCCGGCGCAAAGCGCTGCGCTGGCGCACGGAGAGCGGTTTGCCGAGCTTGCTTTCCACCAGCCAGGCAAGCGTCAGGTCGAGATTGTCGCCGCCCAGCAGCAGGTGCCGGCCGACGGCGGTGCGCGTGAAATCGATCTGGTCGCCTTGCCGCGAGACGCGGATCAGCGTGAAGTCGCTGGTGCCTCCCCCGACGTCGCACACCAGCACCACCTGGCCGTCGAACAGGCTCTTGCGCGACTGGTCCAGGTGGTTGGCGATCCAGGAATAAAACGCGGCGGCGGGTTCCTCGATCAGGCTCAGGCGCTCGATGCCGGCCTGGCGCGCGGCCTCGACGGTCAGCTCACGGGCCTCTTCGTCGAACGACGCCGGCACCGTGAGAACCACTTCCTGTTCGGCCAGCGCGCCCAGTCCGTTCTGGCTCCAGGCGCCGGCCAGATGGGCCAGCACGCGCGACGAGACGTCCACCGGCGAGAGCGCGCGGCCGCCTTCGCCGGCGTCCCAGGGCAGAATCTTGGCAGTGCGGTCCACATCCGGATTCGACAGCCAGCTCTTGGCCGAGTGTACCGAGCGGGTGGGCACCAGCGCGCCTTGCTCGCGCGCGTAGGCTCCCACGAAGGTCTGATCGCCCAGAAACAGAAACGACGGCAGCGTACGCTGCGCTTCGGTGCGGCCCGGCGCCACCACCTGCGGGATGCTCAGCGTGTGAATGGGCGGGAAATCCGCGTCCCCGGCCTCGCGCGGGTCCACATAGGCCAGCGCCGAGTTGGTGGTGCCCAGATCGATTCCGATGAAGTGTTTGAGTTCCAAGGCGCGCTACTCGATTTCGATTTCGGCCGGCGCCACCAGGCTCGCTTCCTGCCTGGCGCCCAGCGGCGGCAAATCGGCCCGTTCGGCGCGCCAGCCCTTGTGCCGCAGCGTGCCGCCGGCGGCTTTTCCGTCGGGCGGAACCTTGCCGATGAAGCGCACGGCGCCGGGCGCCTGGGCTTGCGGGCCGGCCAGGTCCAGGCGCGTCGGCGTGCCCTCGACACCGTCGATCACCGGCGCGAGCTTCACGTGCCGGTCCAGCGCCTGCCGGCACTTGGGGTGTAAATCGCGGACCGCCGCGCCGACCTGCTCGTCGGAATAGCCCGCGATGTCCTCCATCAGGAAGTCGACCAGCCGCGCCTCGCTCTGAAGGATGCCCAGCAACTGAAGCGCGCCATCGGCGGCCGTGGTCCGGCGCGCCGGTTCGGCCGGCCGCGGTGTGGTCTTCGGCTTGGGCATGAGTCCGAGTTCGGAGGCGATGCCGGCGGTGAGCGCGCCGCGCGCGAGAATGCTGAAGAAACTGCGAAACGCCAACGCAATGCGGCTCAAAGGATGTCCCCCAAGTTCTTAGGATACGACACGGGGTGGTGGATATTCACAGGTAGAGTCGAGGATGCGCGCGGGTATTGACGCAACAGGCCGCCCCGTTTCCCATCCCCGCTCATCAAACCGGACGTGCCCATTTCGAGCATCCGGCTTTCCGACCGGCTTCATCGCCGGCTCACCCACGCGCGGCCCTGGGCCCCTGGAGCCGTACAACGCCCAAAGGGCCATCCACCCGTTCCCTCGGGAACTGGCGGGCGCCTTGCGAGGACACCTTGTGCCGCATTCTCGAGAAATTGCGCGCACGATCGTACACGTATTCGTCGACCGCCCGATACGCCCGGCTCTTGCTCGCCATGCCAAAGTACTGCCGCCAGCCGCCTAACTTCCGGTTCAGCTTTTGACAGACTTCCGTCCCGGCCGCGACGTTCCGGCGTCCGGGCGGCCATCGCTGCACTTGGCAACTGAGTGAAGAGTATTCGGTTTACGCGCTGGCCGGCGCGAAGCGCACGCGCAACTCCGCGTCCTTCACCGCGCGCAGGCGGATGGCGAGCTTTCGGCGTCCGCGATTGGAGGCCTGCTTCTCCGGATTCGGCGAGGTGGCCAGCGGCGTCGCTTCCTGGACTTCGAAGACCGCGCCGGCCGGAGATTCGATCTTGGCCAATAGTCTCTTACCGTTCCGCTTGAGAGTGGCCTCGGTCCGGTCCGCGCCGAGCACGACTTCCGCCGGAGTGTGCGCGAACCACCACACCTCGGCGGGCGCGTTGGCTTGCACGCGGTCGGCCACCGTGACGGCGGATCGGTTCTCCATCGTGAAGGTCCGTTGGACGCCGCGGGCGTGCCTGGCGTAGGCCGCGGTCAGGTCCACCACGGCGGTGGTGCGCTGGGGGCGCGAGTCGAACTGGACGATCCTGGCGACAGCTTTCAGATCCTGGTCCGGTTCCGCGCCCGGATTGATCACCAGCGTGTTGTGGCCCTCGGCCCGGATGCGGTAATAGTGCCACTTCGGATTGTGATGCTGGTGCGCGAGATAGGTTTCGTGATCGACGCCGCCGTCGATGATCCAGCGTTCGCCGGAGGCTTCCAGGATGAAGGTGCCCAGGTCCAGATGCCGGTGGCCGCTGAGGTTGCTGTTGTCGCCCGCCTGTACGGCCAGGACCAGGGCGTTCGGGTCGGTCCAGGAGCTGCGCATCGATACGCACTCGGCCGCGCGAAAGTACTTGTCCAGCGGCAACCGCGCCGGGTCGAAGCCGCTGCTGGCGTCGAACCACAGCAGATCGAGAAAACCGCCGCCCGGCATCGGCCGCGCCAGTTCGCTCGACCGGAACCAGTTGTACTCCGGCCGGCGGAACCGGCGGCCCATCCAGAAGTGCATGGGGGTGGACAAGCGCCGCAGACCGCAATCGGCGAAATCGAACGACATTCGGTCCGCGCCCCCCATGTAGATCTGGTACAGGCCGCTTTGCGCGAAGCCGTCGATTTTCGACAACTCGAAGTCCGTGCCCAGCGCGGTTTCCAGCGACGACAGGAACAGGATGTTGAACCGGGCGCCATAGTCCCAGTAAGTAGCTCCCTCGGTGCCGGCGCCGTCGGGAGCGTAATGCCGCATGGCCAGCGGCAGACTCTGTCGCGCGTTCTGGAGAATCGCCCGCGCCAGTTCGGGCTCTTCATCGGCGATCGCCAGGGCGCCGATGCCGAGCCCGCCGTTGCAGACCTGGTTCCAGTTGTTGTCGCGCTTGTGCCAGCCGTTGGCGCTCGCGTAGACTGCCATGCCGGGCTTCAGGCCCAGCGTCACAATGGCCTGGCGGAGCGTCTGGCGCTGAGACGCTGTCCAGTCGGCGAACAGCCAGTCGTAGGCCAGCGCGAAGGCGTAGGTCATTTCCGCGGAATCCAGGAAGTGCTTGGGGTTCCAGTCCTTAAACTGCGCGGCGGCTTCCAGTTCCTTCCAGGCGCGGTCGCGGTAACGCCGGTCGCCTTCCAGGCGGTAAACAAGGGCCAGCGCCTGCACTCGCTCTTTCACCCGGCGGCTGACGGACAGAAGCCGCAACCCGTCCGGGATTAGGTAGATCGAGGGCGCTTCTTTCAGGGCGTTGTCCGCGTCTTCGCGGACGGCCTGATAGCAGAGCCTGGCGGTGGGCTCGGATTCGATGAGCCGTTTGAGACTAGCGAACGTGCGCTCATCCGCCATCAGGCGCGGGTGCGATCTCTTGAGCGTCGCCAGCACATCGCCCTCGGCCAGGCCGGCGCCCGCGAACACGGTCCCGGCGAAATGCCGCCGCGTCAGTTGAGCGGGCATCGTTATCCGACCCGTCCCTTGGTTTCACCCCACTGGGCCGCCACCACTTTGCCGCGCTCGGAAAGTTCCTTGAACTCGGCCGGCGAGAGCGGTTTGAAGGTCCGCACCGCCGCGAGGCCCTGGCGCATCTCTTCAACCGTGCGGAAGCCGACGGCGGCGACCGCAACCTCGGGCAGGCTCCAGACGTAGCGCATGGCCGGCACGTAGTCGGCGGATGAGGAGAGGCGCGCGCCGGCCGGTCCGCGAACCGGGCCGCCCAACGCCTTCATCGCGATCACGCCGATGCCGCGGCGTTTGGCTTCCGGCAGGATCTTGCTCTCGAGGTTGTAGACGTGCCGGTCGACGAAGTTGAGCACCCCCATGAACAGATCGAACTGGCCGGTGTCGAAAGCTTTGAGCGTTCGGTCGGGGAACGAATGAGTCGAGCAGCCGATGTGGCGGATCATTCCCTGCTTCTTGGCTTCCATCAGCGCGCCGAGCGCGCCCTTTTCCGAGAGCACGGCGTCGATGTCGGGCCAGCGGTCGTGGCGGCCGATGTTGTGGTAGTGCACGCAGTCGAGGTGGTCGGTCTGCAACCGGCGCAGGCTTTCGCGGATCTGGCCCATCGCCTCTTCTCGAGTGCGCGTCTCGATTTTGGAAATCAGGAAAACCTTGTCGCGCTTTCCCTTGAGCGCGCGGCCGACCTTCTCTTCCGACTGCCCGTAGTTGGGCGCCGTATCGATGAAGTTGATGCCGCTGTCAATGCCTTCGGCGACGATGCGATCCACCGTCGTCTGGTCCGAGGCGGGCTGCCCAATGTGCTGAGCGCCCCACCCCAGAATGCTCGCTTCAAACCCAACCTTGCCCAGACGCCGCTTGGGCATGTCTCCGGTTTTCGCCGCGCCTTCGGCCAGCATGGGCGAGGCAGCCAGCAGCTTTGAAAAATCACGCCGTGTAAGGAATCTCATAAACTTGATCTTATACTCAAATTTCGCCGGCGCGCTTGAGCCACTGGCCGACCATGGCGTCAAGGTCCTTTCGCTGCTGCGCGTAGGCCCCGTCGTCGAGCAGGTTGCGCATCTGGTACGGGTCCTTCTGATTGTCGTAGAGCAGCCATGGATTCAGATCGCGCCCGGCCTCTTTTTTCACATACGTGAAGCGGTCGGTGCGGACGCCTCGCCAGCCGCCCGCGGCGTTCCGGGCGGCCTTTTTCCCGCCGGGGGCGCCGCCGATGGCCATGATGAAAGCGGATTCGGGACCGCGCGCGTCCTTGCCCCGCAGAACCGCCGACAGATCCGCGCCCTGCATCCGGGCCGGCACGGATTGGCCCGCCAACCCGAGCAGCGTGGGCGTGATGTCGACGGTCGAGAAGAGCGTATCCAGACGCCGCCCGGCCGGAATGCCGGCGGGCCAGCGGATGACGAACGGCACGTTGATCGACTCTTTCCACGGTTTCCGTTTCGCCGTCAGGCCGAAAGAGCCGAGCATGTCGCCGTGATCGCTGCTGTAACAGACGATGGTGTTCTCGGCGATTCCAAGCTGGGCCAGTTTCGTCATCAGCCGGCCCATCTCCTGGTCCAGCGCGGTTACGTGCGAAAAGTACCCGACGTGGTTCTGGCGCCACTGTCGCGTGTCGGCCTCTTTCGGGACGTTCGGCCGAAGCTTGATGCGCTCGGGCGAGTACATGTCCACGAAGCGTTGCGGCGCTTCCGTGTAAGGCGCATGGGGCGGATGCCAGGACAGGAACACGCAGAAGGGACTGCGCGCGTTCTTCTCGATGAACTCCATGGTCAGGTCCATCTGGCCCGTCGGAGCATAGCCGGGAATCACGATCTCCTTGCCGCTGTCGTCGAAGTAGCGCGTGTCGTAGCGCGAGCGGTAGTTGTGGCACACGCGCCAGTAATCGAAACCGTGGCGATAAGGGCCCGGCGGCACGATCTTTCCCGCGCCCTGACCCGAATGGCGATGCCACTTGCCGACATAGCCGGTCGCGTAGCCGGCCTTTTTCAACAGGCCGGCGATGGTGATCTCCGAGGTGGGAAGCCCCCGGTGCCCGCCACCGACGTTGGTGGTGACCGTGTTGGCCTGCGGGTAGCGGCCCGTCAGCAGGCTGGCGCGGTGGGGTGAGCAGAGCGATTGGTCTGCCTGGGCGTCGCCGCGGCGCCTAATGCTCCGAGAAAATCCCGGCGAGTCAGATCGAAGGTATTGGATGTCACTTCAAGCCTCCCTTCCAGGCCGCCAGTAGCTCCGCTTCCTTGCGCGGCTGGGGCCCCGCGAGCTTGGTTCGCCCGCCTTCACCCTGCGTTTTGTACCAGGCGAGCGTGTCCCGGACCGTGTCCTGGTATGGGCGGAATTTCAGCCCCGCCTTGACCGCGCGCGCATTCTTCCACGTGTGGAACCCGCGCGTGTCGCCCCGGTACGGCGCCCAGATCGGGAAAACCCCTTCGCCTTGTTTGGCGACCCAATCGCCTGGGACCCATGTCAGCGCGCTCTTGTTCGAACCGGCCTTGCGGCAGGCTTCCAGAAGATCGCCCCACGCCAGACGGCTCGCCGGCCCGGTCGCATTGAACACGTCCATGACACGGTTCTCGACCAGGGTGACCAGCCACGCGCCGAGATCGCGCACGTCGATGAACTGCACCGGGTCACCCGGCGCTCCAGGCGCGAGCACTTCTCCGCCGCGGTCGATCCGCACGGGCCAGTAGGCGAACCGCCCGCTAGGGTCGTCGGGCCCGACGATGTAGCCCGGCCGCACGACGGTGGCGCGCGCCGGCAGCGCGTCCCGCACGGCCTTTTCGCACAGCGCCTTCAGCGCGCCGAAGGTCTGTTCGGTGATGGTTTCGACGGTCGGGTCGGCGATGGCGGCGAGCTTCGCCGTCTCGTCCTGATTTTCAATACTGTTATCCGCGTACACCGAAATCGACGAGATGAGAATGTAGTGCTTGACGTTGGGCGCCAGCAGCCGGGCCGAGGCTCCGACCTGTCGCGGGAAGTATCCCGAGTTGTCGATCACGGCGTCCCACTGGCGGCCCCGGAGCGCCTTGAGGCCCTCGCCCTTGTCCGGGTCGCGGTCGCCCTGCAACTTCTCGATGTCGGGGAACAGCCCGGGCCGGGTCTTGCCGCGGTTGAACAGCGTCAACTGGTGACCGCGCGCCCGCACCGCCTCGACCGTCGCCGGGCCAAGAAATCCCGTGCCGCCCAGGATCAGGATCCGCTTCTTCGCAGGCGTCGCCGCCAGCGCCGCCACGCTCCCCAGCAAATCCCGGCGAGTCGGGCCGCGTGGGTTCACGCTCACTTCCCGTCTCCTTTGCGAGCCTGGTTGAGGATCTGGCGCAGCCTTTGGCCCACCATCAAATCCTCGCCCGGTTGCATGGTCATCGAGATGATGCGGATGGAGTCGTTCTTGCGCGGCGTCTTCCGGTCGCCGCCGTAAACCGCGGACACCATGCTCGGATTGTTCGCGGTCAGGACTTCGATGCGCGGATCGCCTTCGCGCAACTTGCGGTCGCAGTCGGCGACGGTGAAGCCCCATTTCTGCTCGTCCCAAGTGACCACCAAGGTGGGGTAGCGGTTGCCGCCCTGCGGAATCTCGATCTTGGTTTGAACGTCCGGAACCGTGTCCACCAGCTTCTGGATGCGCTTGACGCGCTCGCCCCACTGGCGATTGAGCGCGTCGAGGTCCATCTTCATCCACGCTTCCACCGCCGCCAGGCAGCCCATGATCTCTTCTTTGCCCACCTTCATCGCGCGGCACACGGCGCCTTCCCACGGGCTGCTATTGGCCAGGGCGGCTTCGATCAGATCTTTGCGGCCTAGAAGCAGGCCCGAGCATTGCGGCCCGCAAAGCCCCTTGCCGCCGCTGAAGGTATAGAGATCGATTCCCATCTTGGCGTACAGCTTAAGATTCCCGATCGGCGGGATGCCCGCGGCGTCATCCAATAACAGCGGCACCTTGGCGGCCCTGGCGATGTCCACGGCCTTCTGGAGCCGCTCGCCCAGCGCCGTGGTGTAGATCATCGCGGTGTCGGCGTTGATGGCGGTCTGTAGTTCGTCGTGAGTGCGGACCACTACCAGCTTGCCTCCGGCCAGCCGGAGGGCGCTGTCGAACGCGCTGCGGCCGCCGAACATGACCACTTCGCTCTTGAGCCCGGTGGTGTCGGGAAGCTGCCAAATTCGCGCCGGATCGGCGCCCGCGATGCAGGCCGCCGTGGCCGCGGCCATGGCTCCGGCGGCGCCGGAGGTGACCATGCCGGATTCGGCGCCCGATAGCTCGGCCAGCCGTTTGCCCACCGCGCGCTGCAATTCGTACATGTCCACGAAATACATCGCCGCTTGCGTCTTGGCCGCGCGGACTTCGGCGAGTTCCAGCGAACCGCTCAGGTAGGTCCAGGTGCCCCGTGCGTTGATGAACGGCCGGACTCCGATGCGCGCGTAGATGTTGTTGCGCGCGCCCCAGGTTTTGGCCCAAAGCTGGCGGGCGTTCACCGAGCCAAGCAGCGGCAGCGCGGCTACCCATTTCACGAATGCGCGGCGGTTGAATCGAGTCGAATTCATTGTGTTACCTCCTTGCGGGCAATGGCAATCAGCGACGTCGGGCCCCAGGGCAGAAGAGGATCGATTCTTCGCCAGAGCCAGACAAATCGCTCGAAGAACAGGAGCGAGAGGCGGCCGACCCGCGGCCGCTTCAGAATACGCGACTTCAGGAGCCAACCGGGACGCGAGATGCGATTGAAATCGACGATCCGCTCGACCTGGAGGCCGGCCTCGCGGATTCGCGCTTCCAAATCCCGGCGCGAGTAGCGGCGGTGATGGCCCAGAACGGCGTCCAACCGCCCGTAGAGTTCCGGGCCGTTGGGGACCAGGATGATGGCCCGGCCGCCCGGTTCGAGCGCCTCGCGGATGTTCTCGAGCGCCGCCAGGTCGTCTTCGATGTGCTCCAGCACGTTGAGGCAGATCACGGTGTCAACCGAGCCGGCGAAGCGGCGGAAATGCTCGGAGTTCGACAGGTCGCAGACCGCCGTTTCCAGGTTGGGCCGGTGGCGCAGGCGGGTGCGAAGACGCAGCAGGTGTTCGGCGTCGATGTCGGTAGCGATGTAGCGCTCGCGCCGCCGCGCCAGTTGCCGGCTCAGATTGCCCATGCCGGCGCCGATCTCCAGAACGCGCCGGCCCACGAAAGGCGCTATGGTGTCCGCCATCCAGCGGTTGAAGCGAGGGGTGGCGGCGAATTCATCCAGGATCTCGGCGCCCGCGTCCGTGTACAGGTCGCGCGTGACCCAATTGCGAAGAATCACCAGGACCGCCGCGAATGCGTCCCCAGCGCCGATTTTCTTTCCATCCTCGTAGGTGCGCCCTTCGTAGCTGATGGGCACTTCGTAAATGCGCGCCTGCCGCTTGGCGAGTTTGATGGTGATTTCGGGTTCGATGCCGAACCGGTCGCTGCGAATTGGAATGGTCTTCACCAGGGAGGTGCGGAACGCCTTGTAACAGGTTTCGACATCGGTGAGGTTGAGATCGGCGGCGATGTTGCACAGCGTGGTCAGGATGTGATTGGCCACCGAGTGCCAGAAATACAGAACGCGACGCCGGCCCGAACTGGCGAAGCGGGAACCGTAAACCGCGTCGGCGACACCGTCCAGCAAGGGTTCCAGGAGCCGGCCGTATTCGCCGGGATTGTATTCGAGGTCGGCGTCCTGGATCAGGGAGAACTCGCCGCGCGCTTCACCCAGCGCCCGGCGCACGGCGGCGCCCTTGCCGCGGTTGCGGTCCAACCGCACCAGTTGGATCAGGCCCGGGTGCTGTTGCGACACGCTCTCGACCACCGCGGCCGAATCGTCGGTGGAGCCGTCGTCCACCACGATGATCTCGCGCTCGAGGCCGGCGGGCAGCGGCGCCGCCAGGACCCTTTCCAGAATCGTGCCGACGTATTCCTCCTCGTTATAGACGGGGACGAGAATCGAGAGCAGACCGGACTGCATGAACCTACGATGCTAGCACTCGGCCGCGGCTTCTGGAATCCGCCGGCCGCTCCCGAGAGCGCGTGAGAGAATCCTGCGGGCGGGCCGGGCTACTTGAGCCCCAGGTGAGCTTCGACGCGCGTGAGCCGGTTGTCGAATTCGATGACCTTGCCGATGAGCAGGTCGATCTTGGCTTCGACGCTGTCCAGGCGGCGCTCGATCGCGGCGAAACGCCGGTCTATTTCGGCGCGGAGGGCGCCGATGTGGGCCATGACGTCGTTGACCCGGTTGTTCATGTTGCTGTTGTTCAGCAAGACCCCGATCAGCACGATGATAATCGTAGTGATCGGCATTACCGCGACGGAGACAAAGAATTGCATGTCGCTCATGGCTGCCCCCAGTATATCGCAGTCCCGCCCGCGGCCGATTCTCTATCGGCGTTGTGGGGGGCGCTGCCGGGCTGACCCGGGCCGGCCCGGGCTACTTGAGCCCCAGGTGAGCTTCGACGCGCGTGAGCCGGTTGTCGAATTCGATGACCTTGCCGGTGAGCAGGTCGATCTTGGTTTCGACACTGTCGAGCCTGCGCTCGACAGCGGCGAAGCGCCGCTCCATCTCGGCGCGAAAATCGGCCATGCGCCCGAGCACGTCCTGACGAAGATCGGACAGGCGTGAATTGTTCAGCAGAATCCCGATCATGACCACGATGACCGTTGGCACGGTCGCCAGCGCGATGGTGAGCAGTTGCGTGTCGCTCATAGCTGTCTTTAGTGTACCGCAGTCCCGCCCGCGGCCGATGCCGCCCCAGGGCAGTGCGCCCTACAGAACCGGTTCCAGAGCCAGGGATTGGAAGTACATCAGATAGTGGTCGGACGCGGCGGCGGGCCATATGGCGACCTTGTACTCGCCCGCTTTGGCGATCTTCACGACGCCCAGATCGAAGGTCTTGTACTGATACCAATCGCCCGTCGGCTCCACCACGCCTGTGAGTGACTGCGGGCCGATCGCCACGACGTACTTGCTCTGCCCCCAATCCCGCCGGGCGGCATAGCGAATACTCACTTTGTAGGTTCCCGCCTGGCTCACCAGCAGACGCCAGGTGATCGAGTCCTCCGGGCCGGTCCACTTCGAGATATGGAACTTTCCGTCACGGTTAAACCGCTTCACCGCCTTCCCGGCGGTCACTGCTCCCAAGTAGTCCAACTCGAAGGCCGAGTCACTGCCCTGAGTGATAAGCGGCGGGTCCGCGTTGGGCGGGCCAGACACATCCAGCACCACCACTGTGTCGTCTTCATCCGGGCTCTTGGCCGGCAGCGCAACCGAGATAACACGGTTTTCCCGGCTCACCGCCAGCTCGCGGGACGGATCGACCAGCAGGTACGCGGACCGAACCTGGTTGTTCAAACCGCTCAATCGCAGCACCGCGTCGGCGGGCCAACTGAACACGTGCAGGTAGACCTTCTCTCCCTTCACCGTGCAGCGTCCCCAGGGAAACTCCGCCAGCGGGCAGGCCGATGTTCCGTAGATGCTATCGCCGTTCTTCCGCATCCAAGCGCCCACTTTTTCCAGCACGGCGACGCTGGGCGGCGGTATGGTCCCATCGGCCATCGGTCCGATGTTGAGCAGATAGTTACCGCCCTTGCCCACGATCTCGACCAGCCGTTGGATCACGTTGCCGGCCGTCTTCCATTGCTGGTCGAACTTACTGTAGCCCCAGGTTGTGTTCAGAGTTTGCGGCGTCTCCCAGTACTCCTCCAGTCCTCCGGTTGGCATGCCGTTGTCGTTCATGTTCTGGTAATCGCCCATCAGCTCCTGACCGTAGTTACCCACGCGCCCGTTGATCAGGCAGCGCGGCTGCAAACCGCGAACCAGGTTCACGAAGTCCTGCGCCTGCCGCGGCGTGTTGAGGCCGCGGTCGAACCAGACTAGCCCGAGTGGACCGTAGTCTGTCAGCAACTCGCGGACCTGCGGCTTGGATTTCTGTTCCAGGTAACGCTCGAAATCCTTCTTGGTTCTGTCGTAGTCCCAGTTATTGCCGTAACCGTCCGGGTGGTCCCAGTCTTCGCGATGCGAATAGTAAACGCAGAACCGGATGCCCGCTTTCCGGCAGGCTTCGGATAGCTCCTTCAGCGGGTCTCGCTTGAAAGGCGTCCAGTCCACGATGTTAGACTCACTGACTCGCGAATGGTACATCGCGAAACCATCGTGGTGCTTGGCGGTGATCACCAAATACTTCATCCCCGCCGCCTTGGCCAGACTCACCCACTGTTCGGCATTGAACTTGACGGGATTCATCCGCCGCGCCATCTCCCGGTATTCCTTCACCGGAATATTGAATCGCTGCATGATCCATTCGCCCTCGTCGCCGACGGGCACGCGCTGGCCTTTCCATTCGCCGGCCGGAAGCGAATACGGGCCCCAATGGATAAACATTCCGAGCTTGTCTTGCCGGAACCACCGAATGCGCTCTTCGGCACTGACGGATGTGTCCGCCGGATTGACTTGACCGCTCAAGTTCGATCCCCAACCGGCCCCCATCAGACCGGCCAGGATCGACACGATGGCAATTCTATCTCTCATAAGTGGATGTCCTTTCACGGCACCTACAGCGCCTCCCAGTATACAACGAGTGATGAGGCCGATCATCGAGAACTCACCGCCGGGCCAGTAACTGCCCTCTCACAAAGAACGCCCTGCCGACAGCCAGTAACACGGCACAACTGACCACCAGCTTGACCTCGAACAGCCAGACGGAACTGACGCCCGCCGGAGGCACGAAGGAAAACGCCAGCCCGGCGGCCGTCACCGCCGCTCCCGACATCCCGCTCCAGCGGTGACCGTGTTTCCAGGCCGTCGCGAACAGGTACAGGAACGGGATGAAGTAAGTGATGACGGTCATGTCGACCAGTAACTGGTAGGCGGTGCGGAGATTCTCGCCAAGCTGCATCACCACCAGGAAAATCGTGCAAGCGGCGCCCTGCGTGAGCAGGGCCACGTGAGGCGTCCCCCAACGCGGGTGCAGCCTGGCAAAGGACGCCGGAAGATAACGGTCCAGGCCGATGACGAAGGCGAGCCTGGCGCCTCCACTCATCCACGCGCCGAACTGTCCCGCAAACCCGAGCGCGATCAGTGCCGCCAGAACCGGCGCGATCCAATAAATGCCCAGCCCGCTTGCGGCCGCCTCGCCGGCTTGCGCGAGGCCCGTGACGACGCTGACCCGCTCGGGCGGAAGCAGAACCAGAATGGCGAGCGTTCCCAGCACGTAAAAGCCCGCGATGGCCAGTCCGCTGATCCAGGCGGCGCGGCGCACCGTGCGGCGCGGGTCGCGGATCTCACCGCACAGGATGGCGCCTAGTTCCAGCCCGCCGAAGGCAAAGGCGATCTGCGACCAGAAATTCAGGCTGGTCCAGTTCCACGCGGGCACGACGTCGAGGCGCGTGGCGGCGCCGTGCCTCGCGAATGCTACCGCGCCCGCCGCAATCAGGCCCGCACCGGCCGCGCAGGTGGCCAGCGCTCCCAGGTTCTGGGTCCACTTACCCACGCGCAGGCCCACCAGGTTGGTCGCCAGCACCAGCCACAGGACCATCAGGGAAGCGGTCACCACCACCAAGCGATTCTCGGCCAGAGCCGCATACTCGCTGCCGCCGGTGTAGAGCGCCGTCCCCACCCCCGCCATCAACAGGTTGGGAAAGTAGAACAGGTTACTGATCCAGTAACACCAGCCGCACAGAAAACCGTGCCAATCGCCAAAGCTGTGCGCGGTCCAATTGTAGATGCCGCCCTCTTCGGGGAACCGCGCCGTGAGGCCGGCGACGGAAAGCGCCAAAGGGACAAAAAAGAATACCGCCGCGCCGGCCCACAGCGCCAGCGAGCCGGGACCGATGTGCGCGGCGGTCGCCAGCCAGCGGATGCTGGCGACCGCGGCGATGTTGAACAGGATCAGGTCCCGCAGTCCCAGTTCGCGCCGCAGCGACGGTGGCGGTTCCGGCATGTTTCATGCTACCTTGCCGCGGCAGCGGCGTCGAAAGCTCTGCCGTAGAAATCCTCACTGCCAAAGTTACCCGACTTGAGCACCATCGGGATACATCGCCCTTCCAAGGGAAGACAAAGTGGCACCCCCGGTTGGATGTTCTTTCCCACCGCCAGGCCGCGGATCCGCAGCCGCCGGCAGAGCGCGCTCGAAGTTTCGCCACCCGCGCTCACCAGAACATCCGGCGGGACGGTCTCGATGGCCCGCGCGGCAACGTCAGCCAGTCCCGCGGCAATCTTCAGCCCCAACTCGGCAGGGCTCCAGCCCCTTTCCACGCCCCACTTCTGCGCGGCAATGAGGTCCGCCGGAGCCGAACGGGTCTTCAGCAATACCGTTTGATTGCCAGCCAATGCCCTCCCGATCGGCCCGGCCAGTTGGGCGGCATCTCCACAGGCGAGGGCGCGCGCCTCCACCTCAAAGACATTGGCGCCCTGCCGGGAGAGCCACTCGTTCTGCGCTGCCGTCGCAACCGAACAACTTCCCGCCACCACCAGCCGGCCCCGGCCCGGCGCGCGCAACCGATCCGGCCACAAGGCGCCCGGGGCGGGTGTGAACCAGCCTCGCCGATTCCAGGCGGCGGGCAGGTGCCGGCCAAACGTCGAACTCCCGCTCACCAACCGATAATCCGCGGCAGCTTCGCACAATTCGGCCGCGTGTTCTTCACTCAGACAATCGAGAATCGAGATCGAGATCCCGTTTGCCTGCTGCTCCCGCCAGGATTGGCGAATGGCGTCGGCGCCCCGATCGACCACTTCGTGGGGAGTCAGGCCCACCCGCCGGTAAGTCTGCCGGCTCAGCCACCGGACCAGATTCGAGTCGGTCATGGGAGTCAGCGGGTGGCTGCGCATCGGCGACTCGGAAAGCAATTCTTCCTTCACGAAGTGATGTCCCCGATATGTGGTGCGGCCATTCACCGGCAGCGCCGGAAGAGCGACCGTGAACGGCTCACCCAGGATCTCCATGGCGGCGTCCAGGGAAGGCCCGATGTTGCCCGCCTCCGTTGAGTCGAAGGTGCTGCAATATTTGATTTCTATGGTACGAGGTTCCCATTCGGCGGCCAGGCTCACAGCGGCCGCGGTCTTTTGTTTCGCCACTTCGGGGGGGAGCGCCCTCGTCGCCGTCGCCAGGATGACCGCCTCGGGCGGCGGCGCACAACACAAAAGGTCTTCGGGAGAGGATGCGTCGAGCAGCAGGACCGTCCGGACCCCCTGATCCGCCAGCATTCCCGCCAGATCCGACGCGCCCGTGTCGTCGTCGGCGATGCCCGCAAACAGAACTCGTTTCATGGCCGTGGCCTTCCTCCTCGCAATAATAACTATGCCAGTTCGGCACCGCTCCCTGACGGTCGCGGCTCGGAATCGTGTTCCGAGCCGTGAGCGGGAGACGGGACTGAGTCTATCCGCCCGGGCCTGGTACTTCCCTCGAGCGAAGGTCCCCGACACCGTGTATCGGCAACAGCCACTCGGCTGACTTACGAGCGCCTCCCACCGTGAGCGGGAGACGGGACTGAGACTGAGACGATCCGCCAGGGTACGGCATTGCCGTCGCGGTCGGCGAATATCGGCGAGCCCCGCATCGGATGGCGGTTGTGTACGAGAAAGGCGAAACTGAGATAATCACGATACATCCGCTGAGCCAGGCGGACGTTGAGAGCAAGCTCCGGAGCGGACGATGGAAATGACGGCGACAGAACCTGTTGTTCGGTACGATCCCGAATCCGATGTTCTTTACGTCGTGGCCGCGGCCGGCGAGGTCGCGCGTGCGGCTGAAGTCTCGCCTGGTGTGACCATCGAGTACAACGACAACGGGAACGTCATCGGCGTCGAGATCTTGCGCGCATCCCTGCATGCCAAGCAGGCCGGGGTGATCTGAGATCCCACTCAGCGCACGGCGTCCTCGACCTGGTCCAGCCAGTCCGGACGGCGCAGCACGTCGCGGGGGCGCGCGCCGTCGGGCGGGCCGATGATGCCTTCCCTCTGCATGATGTCGAGGATGCGGGCGGCGCGGCCGTAGCCCAAACGCAGGCGGCGTTGCAGGGTGGAGGTGGACGCCTTGCCCATCTCGCAGACCACGCGGACGGCCTCTTCGTATAGCGGGTCGGTCTGGCCTTCGAACTCGCCCTCGCCGTCGTCCTCGGAGGGGTCGGGCGAAATCAGGAAGGTCTCGTCGTAGTCGGGCTGCGCCTGCTCCTTCCAGAAATCGACCACGCGGTTGATCTCGGCCTCGGTCACCAGCGCGCCATGCACGCGGGTGAGCCGCGACGAGCCCGGCGGCAGGAACAGCATGTCGCCCTTGCCCAGCAGGTGTTCGGCGCCCATGACGTCGAGCACCGTGCGCGAGTCCACCCGGGTGGCCACGCGGAAGCTGATGCGCGCCGGGAAGTTGGCCTTGATCAAGCCGGTGATGACGTCGACGCTGGGCCGCTGCGTGGCCAGCACCAGGTGCATGCCGACGGCGCGCGCCATCTGCGCCAGGCGGCAGACCGACTCCTCGACGTTGGCGCGCTCCACCATCATCAGGTCGGACAATTCGTCGATGAAAATGATCACGAACGGCAGCGGCTGAAGTTCTTCCTCCTCGATCTCGGTTTCCGGGAACAGGTTGCGCGGCTCCGCTTTCAGCCGCGCCACTTTGCGATTGAACTGCTCGATGTTGCGCACGCCTTGCGAGGCCAGCAGCTTCAACCGCCGGTCCATCTCGAAGACCGCGTTGCGCAAGGCGTTGGAAGCCTTCTTGGAATCGGTGATGACCGGCGTGAGCAGGTGCGGAATCCCCTCGTAGATGCCCAATTCGACGCGCTTCGGATCGATCATGATGATGCGCACTTCGTCGGGCGTGGTCTTGTAGAGGATCGACATGATCATCGAGTTGAGCATGACGCTCTTGCCCGCGCCGGTGGAGCCGGCGATCAACAGGTGCGGCATCGATTCCAGCGACGAGACGCGGATCCGCCCGGCGATGTCCTTGCCCAGCGAGAAGGTCAGCCGGCTGGGTGCATCCTGAAATTCGTCCGACTCGATCACCTGCCGCAGACAAATGATCTCGCGTTTCTTGTTCGGCACTTCCAGGCCCACGGTCGGTTTGCCCGGGATGCGCTCGATCAGAATCGATTCGGCCTGCAAGCCCAGGCACAGATCCTCGGTCAGCGTGATAATTCGGCTGTACTTGATGCCGGCTTCCGGCTTGAACTCGAAGGTGGTGACGACCGGGCCGGGATTGATCTGGGTGACCGAGCCGAGAACGTTGAACTCCTCGAACTTGGACTTGATGCGGGCGGCGATCTCCTGCAGTTCCGCGGTGTCATAGGGCGGCCGCCCCGAAGCTTCGTTGAGCAGATCGGTGGGCGGCCGCCGGAACGGTTTTCGAACTCGCGGCTTGCTGGCCGGCGCCGCCGCCACCGCGGTCGCCGGCATTTCCTGAACCGGAGCTTCTTCGGCGGCCTCGACAATCGGCGCAGACTGCTCGAGCGTCTCCGGTTCGGGGAGCCGTCCGGGTTGCTCGTCCAGAGCGTGAATCGGGATGGCCGCGGCCGCCGGTTCGGGTTCCTCCCAGGGCGGCTGATAGGCCGGGCCGTTGTAAGGCTCAGACCCAACCGAGGCGGACGCCGCGGCCGGCATCCCGGAAGGTTGCCGTTCGGCCTTGCGCCGGGCGCGCGCTTCGGCGCGGGCCGCGGCCTTGGCTTTTTCTTTCGCGGCTTTGCGGGCGCGGCGCGCGACGCCCCACGCGGTCCACCACTCTCCCACCTGGTGGATCCACTGCAACGGAGCGCCAACCCACGCCGGCAGGCTGGCCAGCGAAAACGACGAAACCAGGTACAGCGAGACGAAAAGGCAAACGGCGATCAGAATCGCCGCGCCGGCAAGATTCAGCTCTTCCACCAGGCCGCGGGCCATGAGCACGCCCACCGTGCCGCCGGCCGAGATTGCGCCGCCAAAGACGGTCCAGCCCGGGATCAGCGAGGCCGCCGTACACAGCGACGCAAGCAGAATGACCGAGCCCAGAACCTTCACCGGACTCGATTCAATGGTCTGGCAGCGGACCCACCGCCATGCCACCAGCAGGAACAGTACGGGCAACAGAAAGGCGGCCAGACCGAGCGTCTGGAGCGCGAAGTCGGCCCAGACGGCGCCCGGACGGCCGATCAGGTTGACCGCGCGCGGCGAACCCGTAGCCGTGTTCCAAGAAGGATCTTCAGGGTGATACGAGACCAGGCTCAGCGTCATCGCCAGCGCCAGTGCCAGGAAGACGACACCTGCAACTTCATTGAGCCGACCGTGCGAAGTCGGTCCTAAAAGCTTCATTGCCGCTCAGGGGCGGACGAAGATAGCCAGGGCAATTACTATTATGCCAAAAAAAATCCGATAGTAAATGAAGAAGTTGAGGTTGTGCCGGCGGAGGAAGTTGAGCAGGAACCCAATCACCAGGCAGCCGGTCACCGCGCTGACGGTCATGCCGATGGCAAACGGCGCCACTTCGATCCGGCCGCCGTGCTTGTGGACATCCCAGAACGCCTTGAACGCCGCGGCGGCGATGGCGGGCGTCGAGAGCAGGAACGAGAATCGCGCGGCGGCTTCGCGGTTCAGGTTCCGGAACAGCCCGGCGGTGATGGTGATCCCGCTGCGCGAGGTGCCGGGCACGATGGCCAGCGCCTGCGAAACGCCGATGATCATTGCATCCAGAAAGGAAACCGAGCCCACGTCTTTGCCGCCGCGTCCGACTTTCTCGGCCACCCACATGAGGATGCCAACCCCGATCAGCATCGAGCCGATCAGGACGTGATTCACCCGCAGCGTTTCTTCGGCCAGATCTTTGAAGGCGTAGCCCAGCACGCCGATGGGCAGCGAGGCGGCGGCCAGCATCCACAACATTCGGGGGCTCTTCTTGAGTTCGGCGTTGCCGCCCCAGTCCCGGCCGAAAGCCTGCGCGGTCAACTGCACCCAGTCGCGGAAGAAGTACGCCAGCACCGCGGCGAGCGTGCCGAAGTGCAGTGCGATGTCGAAGGTCAGACCCTGATCTTTCCAGCCGAAAAGCCACGGGGCCAGCGCCAGATGGGCGGAACTGCTGATGGGGAGAAACTCGGTCAGGCCCTGCACTATGGCCAGGATCACGATCTGCAGTAGAGGCATGGTTGGGCTTAAGCCATGGTAGCGCAGGATGACGCGGGAGGCTGAGAAACGGCGCCCCTCAGTAGCTCGCCGCGCCTTTCAGGTCCACCACGGCTTCGGTTATCTGGCCCAGGTACTTGCCGTCGGCGACCACGTCGGCGGCGATGGCGAAGCGCGTGGCGTGCGGCGTCCAACTCTTGGGAATCGCGATGCTGACGCCCTGCTCGCCGGCCGAATTGGCTGGCACCTCAAACTTCACGACGCCGGGCTCGATCTTCCATTCCGGCGGCGTCACCAGCGCCACCTCGATTTTCATCGGCGACGGTTTGTAGTTCTGCGCGTGAACTCGCAGTCGGAGCGTTTCACCGGGCGCCGCCAGAACCTGGTACGGATACAGGCGGACCCAGCTCGGGTCGAGGCCGAAGTTGGTCATCCCATCGGGCAACAGGTCGGAGAAGAACTGCTGCTGCCGGCGAAGGTTCTTCTCGGTGGCCAGCATCATTTCCTTGGTCACCGCGTACGGCCGGCCGTGTCCGGGCGCGATCAGCGCGGGCTCGCGCTCGATCAGGTTGCGGATCGACTTCACGTGGCTGTCGCTTTCGACGTGGTTGCGGAAGATAAGGTTGTGCCGCATGACGCCGTCCTTGCGCCCGCTGTCGAAAAACGCGTCTCCGGTGAAGGCCACCCGGTTGCCGTCGATGACGCCGAACATGGCCATCTGATATTCGGTGTGGCCGGGCGAGTGCGTGACCTCGAACTCGAACTCCTCCCAGCGGAACTTCTCGCCGTGCCGGAACGTGCGCGACACCTTGAACGGCTCGCTGAGAATGCACCCCAGGTTGTAGCCGCGAGGGTTCTTGAAGACGTCCACCATGTTCTCGTAGCACCAGACCTTGGCTCCATGCCGGCGGATCAGGTGTGGGAAACCGTTGACGTGATCGTCGTGCATGTGGCTGGGCATCACCACGTCGATGGACTTCAATCCGAAGCCGCGCTTCAACTCGTCGATGGAATGTTCGACGAAGCGGATGCGGTCGGTCACCGCGGTGGCGCGCTCGAAGTTGCCGAAGTGTACGCCGGAAGCCGAACCGTAGTCGATGAACAGCGCCTTGCCGCTGTCGCTGATAATCGCATAGAACGAGGAGGTCGTCTGGTAGTGCGCCACCAGGTGCGGCGAGACCGCGAAGGGCTTGTTCTGGGCGCTGGGCGGGTTGTTGTTCTGGAAGCGGTAGTAGTCGGTGAGCCGGCTGGAGGTGGCCTGGATGGCCGGTGCCGGGTCCGTCATCGGCTCGCCGTGCGAGGGGCAAAGCAGAGCCGGTTTTTGCTCCGCCAAGCGGTCGAGCGAATAGATGCCCAGGTCCACGCCTTCGGCGCCCCCGTAGTTCACCTGCGTGTCGAACAGCGTCTGGATCTTGCCGGGCGCGTAGATCAGGTCGCCGGTGAACGCCGTCAATCGGCCGTCAACCGTCGCCAGCAGGCTGATGGAGCCGAGCGTGTGCCCGGGCGTCGGCAGGATGAAGAAGTCGGTATTGCGCCAGCGGAAGGTCGAGTAATCGGCCAGCGCCCTGGCAACTCGCACGTTGCGCGTCAGCGTGTAGAAGTCGTTACGAACATAGTAGAGGTGAAACGCGCGGCGATTGCGCCAGTAGTTTTCGGCGTCGCTGAACAGGTGTTTCTCGTGCGCCGGGACGGCGATGGGAATGCCTCTTGCGTTTGCCTTGTGATCTCCCTGGCACTGGTCGCGGTGGTGATGCGTGTGCAGGATGAAATCGATTTTGGAGATCCCGAGCGCGGGAAGGTGATCCAGGATCCTGCCGCTTCCGAAATCGATCAGGACGCAATTTACGCCGTCCTTAATCACATATACATTGCAGGTGTCCTCGAACATCCAGAGGTTGCCGGTGATCTGGCGCGGCTTCACGGCGGGTGCGAACCCGGTGGAAGGAGCGGTGGGGGCGGCTCCAGCAACCGCCGCCGATTCGAGAAAATCTCGACGGGTGGTCTGGCTCATAGCGCCATCTATTGTATTCCCTCTGTTAGCATCAACGTTGGAGCCTGATCATGACCTCCCGCGAACGCGTTCTCGCCGCCATCGCTCACAAGGAGCCGGATCGCTTGCCGATCGACCAGGGATCGATGCGCTCGACCGGCATCATGGCCATCGCCTACAACCGGCTCAGCGAGCACCTTCGGATCGGCGGGCCGCCGGCCCGGCTGTATGACCTGGTGCAGCAGTTGGCGCAGCCCGACGACTGGTACCTGGAGCGGTTCCATGTCGACGCGGTAGACCTCGGCCGCGCTTTCGAGCCGCGCGAAAGCTGGCAGCCGTGGACCTTGCCCGATGGCAGCCAGGCGCTGGCTCCGGGCTGGTTCCGGGCCGAACGCGAAAATGGCGCGACGATCTGCCGCGACGCCGCCGGGATCGTCATCGGACGCATGCCTGACGGCGCATTGTACATCGACCAGGCCGTCTGGCCGCTCTCCGGGCCCGGCGGCCTGGACGCCTGCGAGCCGCTGCCGGAGAAGATGGCGCAAGTCATCTGGGCGGCGTTGCCGACTGCGCCGTTCGACTGGCCGCTCACCAGCGAGCGCCTCGACGAAGTCGCACTGGCCGCGCGCCGCTTTCACGATTCCACCGACCGCGCCGTCTCGGTGGCCGTCGGATGCAACCTGCTCGAGTGGAGCCAATTCCTGTTCGGGATGGAAAACACGTTCGCTTACATGGCGGGCGAGAAACGCAAATTCGCCAGTTTCCTGGACCGGCTGACGGAACTCCACCTGGAGAACCTGCGGCGCCTGCTGCCCTGCCTGCGCGGGGCGATCGACATCCTGGTGGTGGGCGACGATCTGGGCATGCAGAGCGGGCCGCAGATGTCGCGCGCCATGTATCGCGAGCTGTTTTTCCCGCGCCACCGGCGCATTTACGAGTATGCAAAACGCGAAAGCGGCGCCCATCTGTTCATGCACAACTGCGGCGGCATCTACGAGCTGATCCCGGACCTGATCGAAGCCGGCGTCGAAATCTTCAACCCCGTGCAAACATCCGCCCGGCGCATGGAGCCCGAGCGGCTCAAGCGGGAATTCGGGCGCGACTGCACTTTCTGGGGCGGCGGTTGCGACACCCAGCAGATCCTGCCAAAGGGAACGCCGGGGCAGGTTCGCGACGACGTGCGGCGGCGCATCGACACATTCGCGCCGGGCGGCGGTTTCGTGTGGGCTCCGGTGCACAACATCCTGGCCGACGTGCCGCCGGAAAACATCGTCGCGATGCTGGATGCCGCTTACGAATTTGGCTCAGGCTGACGTGTGCCACAGGTGTGGCACACGCTTCCGTTAGTCGCCGCAGCAAGTCGGCGCGCTGACCAGCGGACGGGAGGCGCGAAGCGAGTAGTTGTGCCGCGCCAGTTCGGCATAGACCTTGCCGGCAATACCCGAGGCAATGGGGCCGCTGACGCCCCGGGCACCGGTCAGCATCACCACCACCACCAGTTTCCGGTTGCCGATTTCGTTGAAGGAACCGAACCAGCCCATGTGCGCGCCCCTGGCGTAGTCGGTGCAAGTGCCGGTCTTGCCGTAAATCGGCTCGCTGGCCCGATAGGCGGCGCGGCGCGCGGTGCCTCGCTCGACGGCGGCGCGCATTCCCTGCTTCAACTCGCCGAGCCAGTCGGCGATGCCGAGATCCCGCTTGACCCGTGGCGTGAGGCCGGCAAGCTCCTGCGGCGTGCGCGGGTATTGCAGGTAGTACAGCGTCCCGCCGTTGGCCACGGCGCCGACCAGCGCGGCCAATTGCAGCGGCGTGAGCGAGATGCCGGAACCGAAGCTGGTCATCATCCCGACTCCGCCGTCGCGCGGCGGCGCCGACGGCAGAACGCCGGGCTGCTCACCGGCGATGTTCCAGCCTGCGTTCTCGCCCAGGCCGAGCAAGCGGGCGTGGCGCGTCACGCGGTCGAAACCGAGCTTCTTGCCAAGCGCGGCGAAGTAGCCGTTGGTCGAGTGCGCTATGGCATAGACCAGGCTGGATAGCGCCTTGGTTGTGAGCCGGAACGGGCCGCTGGTCGGGATCGCTTCTTCCTGCAATGCGGCCAGCGTGGTCACCAGTTTGACGGTCGAGCACGGCTGGTAGCCGCTCGAAAGCGCCAGTTTCTGGTTGACGATGCTGAGAACCCGGCCGTTGTCCGGGTCGGTGACGACGACGGTCCCGTTGTAGGCCCCCAGGCCGGCGACGGCGGCGCGGCGGACGTCCAGGTCTTCGCCGTCCACGTTGTCTTCGGCCGTGGAGTCGGCAAACGTGGGTTCCTTCCAAGGCCCGCGGTAGGTCGCCGGCTGAGCCGGTTTGCGCTTTGCCGGCGTGCGCTTCTTCGCCTTCCGGGGCGGCGTTTTCGGTCTGGACGAATGCGCCACCACCGGCGGGCGGCTCGGCGGCCGGCTCGCTGGCTTCGCGGGGGCGGCCGCCCGGGCGGCGATACAAAAACTCAACAGAATGAATAAAACAAGGGATCTTCGCATTGTTTCGGGCAAAGACAAAACCTCACTCGGCCAATTCCGGAGGGATTCAAACCGGGGTCAGCTTGCGAGTTTCAGGATAGCCGGGCCTTATCATTATGGACGAGTCACACCGCCGAGTCAATCATTTTCTGACGTTTTTGTTGTATCGCCGCCGCCCCCGGTCTTAGGGCAGCTTAATTTCAACGCTGGAGCGGACCTTGTCCATCCACGCGCGCCAGCGCTGGTCCTTGAGTTCGGTGTAGAGATCGCTTTTGACCTGCTCGTAGGTTTGGGTGTCGCTTTCATCCACCCGGAAGATGTAGAAGCCGTTGGGGAGGCGGAGGGGTCCCACTATGGCGCCGGCTTTGGCCCCGAGCACGGCTTTCTTGATCTCCTCCGGATAGTTGTCGACGCCGCGAATGGTTCCGAAGTCGCCGTCCTTGGCAACCGATTCGGCGTGCTCGGAGTGCTGTTTGACGAGTGCGACAAAGTCGGCGCCCGCCCGGAGTTCCCGGACCAGTTTCTCCGCCTTGGCCAGCGCCTCCGCCTCAGACATGATCTTGGCGCCTTTCGGGTCGACCGGTTTGGGCGGGTTCGCCATGAACGGCAAATAGATCACCTTGACCTTTGCCGAAGCGAATCGGCTCCGGTTGTCGTCGTAGTACTTGCGCTGTTCATCCGGCATAACGTCGAGCTGGGAGTACCCGGCGGTCAACTGGCCTTCGGCGAGGATCTGCATACGGATGAGGCGAAGGCGTTCGCGCTGCGGACTTTGCTGGTCGAGTTTGGCGGCCTCGGCCAGCCCGGCCAGCCGCTGGATGAAGCCGTAGTAGCGGAGCAACTCCATCGGATTCTTCTTCAGCGTTTCCTGCAACGCCGGCGCGGAACTCGTCACCACATGTTGCAGTTCCGCCGCCGTCACTTTCACGCCGTCGACGATGCCGATCACCGTCTCCGGAGGAACCTTCATGGGGTCGGCCGGCGTCTGGGCCCACAGGCAGCCGCCCAGCAAAATCGGCAAGCACAGAATCTTTCGCATCTACCTCTATGATTTCCCGAAACGGGGCTCCCAGTCAAAGAGGCGGGCCAGCCGCCAGCGGTTTCGAAAAGTCGGGGACGGACACTGGCGGGCGGCGCTCAGCGGGCCGGCGGCGGGCGGGCCGCCAACCCCGGCCGCGCACTGGGATATCCTGGTGGAGGCGATGTCGATCAAACAGGCCAGTTACCTTCTTCACCTGCAAACCCGCGGCAAGGGGCTCTACGAGTTCACCGGCCAGGTGGCGGCGTGGCTTCGAGAACGGGGCGCGGACAACGGGCTGCTGACGATTTTTTGCCAGCACACGTCGGCCTCCCTGGTCATTCAAGAGAACGCCGACCCGGATGTGATGACCGATCTGGACGACTTTTTCAGCCGCATCGCGCCGGAAGACAGTCGTCTGTACAAGCACACCATCGAGGGTCCCGACGATATGCCGGCCCACATCCGCGCCGCGCTCACGCAGACGCAAGTGTCGATCCCGGTGGTCGAGGGCCGCATGGCGCTCGGCGCCTGGCAGGGCATCTTTCTGTTCGAGCACCGCGCGGGCAGCCACCGCCGCAGCGTCCTGTTGCACCTGATGGGCCAATAGGGCGCTCGCATCTGGGTTATCATGTCCTCATCAGGACGTTTCACGTCACAAGGAGCGGCGATGAGCATTTCACGACGAGAGTTTCTGGAGACCGCGGCGGTGGGCGCGGTGGCGGCGAACGCGGTCGCGGAAGTCGACGCAAAGACCGGGATGCCGATGCGCGTTCTGGGGCGCACCGGCTTCAAGGTGTCGCTTCTCGGGTTCGGCGGGGGCAGCCGGTTCCTCATGTACAAGGAGGAGGACAAGGCCGCCCAAGCGCTGCACAAGGCGCTCGACCTGGGCATCAATTATGTCGACTCAGCGGCGACTTACGGCGATGGGAAGAGCGAGGAATTCATCGGCAAGTTTCTGGGCCAGCGGCGCAAGGACGTCTGGCTGGTCACCAAGGTCGGCCCGCGCAAGGGGGACGAGGCCATGCGCCAGATCGAGCGCAGCCTCAAGCTGCTGCGCACCGACCATGTGAATCTGCTGCACATCCACAGCCTGCTGGACGAGAAGGACCTGGGCGAGATCCAAGCCAAGGACGGCGTGCTGAACGTGCTTTACAAACTGCGCGACCAGAAGGTCGCGCGGAATATCGGCATCACCTGCCACGGCGACCCGGCGGTTCTCAAGTTGGCGCTCGAGCGGCACGACTTCGACTCCACGCAGATGGCGCTCAACGCGGCCAGACAGGGCCAGGGGCGCGGCGGCGGAGCGCCGAAGCCGGGCGAGCCGCTGCCGGAAGGCAGTTTTGAAACCGTCGCGCTGCCGGTGGCTTTGAAGAAGAAAATGGGCATCACCGCCATGAAGGTATTTGCCCAGGAGCGGATCGTCGGCAAGGCGCCGGTGGAGAAACTGCTGAGCTATGTGTGGTCGCTCCCGGTGGCGGCGGCGATGGCCGGCATGCCGAAGCTGGAGCACATCGAGGAGAACATCCGCCTCGCCAAAGCGTTCAAACCGATGCCGCCCGCCGAAATGCGCTTCCTTTCCGCGAACCTCTCCGAGCGGTACAAATTGGCCATCGACCGGTACTTCCTGGACCACGTCGACGCATAGGGCGGGGCAGGCGGTTCCGCCTGTCTGGCACGCCAAACGGCCCGCCCCAGTGTGCCCGGAAGGAGCGGGCCCCGGCGTGAGACCGGACAGCCGCAGCAGACTATCGGGTCGATTACTTCCTTGACTTGGCCTCCCGTCACGTGTTTGAATTTCTATCGAGGCGATAATCACCATCAACTCGCATGGTGAGGGTACCGTGAAAATCAGCACCAGGGTGCAATACGCACTTCGCATGATGGCCGACGTTGCCAGGAACGGCGGCCAGGGAGAAGTTGTACCCGTCGGAGACATCGCCCGCCGCCAGAATCTCTCCAGGCTCTATCTTTCCCAACTGACGGTCCCGCTCAAGAACGCCGGCTTGCTGAAGAGCGTTTGGGGCAACAAAGGGGGCTTCGTACTTGGCCGGCCGGCAGGAGTAATCAAGGTGCTGGACATCATGGAGGCCGTGGACGGCCCGGTCTGCCTGATCGACTGCATTTACGATCCCACCTACTGCGATCGAACCGCGAATTGCGAATGCATACGAGTCTGGCGCGAGGTCAACGAAGGGATCGTCCGGACTCTGTCGAGTTGCACGCTGGAAGATCTCATCCACCCCAAAATAAACTCTGGAGCCCGGTCATGACCGCAACCGCGACGGCTACCACGCCGATCGAGAGGAAAGTGCACCAGACCGTCGTCCGCCTCATGCAAGGGGACCTGACGGCGCTGGAGGTAGACGCCTTCGTCCACTACGCCAAGGAGAATCTGGAACTCGGTTCCGGCTACGGGACCGCCATCCAGAGCCGCGGGGGCGGAGCGGTGAAGAAGGAAGTGGAAAAGATCGGCGGCATCCGGATGGGCGAGGCGGTGATGACCACGGCCGGCGGGATGGCGGCGAAACATATCATTCACGCCTGCGGGCCGAAATTCCAGGAATCGGACACGGAGGGCAAACTCCGCGACTGCATGAATTCGGCGCTGCAAATCGCCCGGGAGAACGGCCTGAAAAGCGTCGCCTTCCCGCCCATGGGCGCCGGGTTCTATGGCGTGCCCCTGGCGCTTTCCGCGCAAGTGATGATCGACGCGATCCGCAGCGCCGCCGCGGCCGGGACGCCGCCCGAAGTGATCATCATCTGCACGGTTGACGGACGCGACTTCCTGGCATTCAAGAACCAGGTCGGGGCTCTTTGACGAAAGGACGGCATGGAATTGGATACCACTAGCCCGCTCTTGCACTTCGCGGAAGACAAGCTTCAGATCTTCGCGCTGTCCTTCAAGGCGCTGGTCTACATCCTGAAGATTCGCTGGATATTGAAATTTCCCGCCGGCAAAGACCGCCAGGCGCCCGGCGGGAGCCCTGACACGAGCGCGCAAAAGGGAGCGATCCACTCCCTATTTAACATCGCGTTGCCCTGGGAGATGGCCAGCACGCGCCAGCACCCATTCTTCTATGTCCAATTCGTGATCTTCCACATTGGCGTCGCCGCCTCCATTCTCATGTCGCTTCTAATTCCCTACGTTCCGGAATGGATCGCGGGCAGGGCCGCGGTGGTCGCGCTTCAGTCGATCTTCGCCGCGGCATTCCTGGTGGGGCTGGTCCGAATGGCGCGGCGTCTCACCGATCCATACATCCGCGGCATCAGCACCCCGGACGATTATTTCTCGCTGGCACTGCTGGTGGTCTGGCTCGGGTTCAGTTTTCTGGCGGCGCCGAATGACCGTCAGTCCGGCGAGTGGCCGCTGCTGGCGTACTTCTTCCTGACGGCCTTCTTCCTGGTTTACGTTCCTTTCAGCAAGATCTCGCACTATCTTTTCTACCCGTTCGCGCGCTGGTATCTCGGCAGGACGCTGGGGCACAGAGGCGTTTATCCGGTGAAATCGGGGGCGCGCGCATGAGCGAGACAAGATCCTACAAGGCGCAGAAACTGGTCGAGCGGCTGCAAGTCAAGGTCAACCGCCAGATCATGCTCTCGCTCGAGGCGTGCGTGCATTGCGGCCTATGCACGGACCAATGCCACTACGTGCTGTCCAATCCGGGAGACGTGACTTATGCCCCGGCCTACAAGGCGGACAGAATCCGAAAGCTGTTCAAGGCGCACATCGACTGGACGGGCAAGACGCTCCCCTGGTGGGTCGGCGCCAAGAGCGTTTACACGGACCAGGAATTGGAGGATCTCAAGGACACGGTCTTCGGCAAATGCACCAACTGCCGGCGCTGTTCGCTCAACTGCCCGATGGGCGTCGACATGGCGGTATTCAACCGCATGGCGCGCGGGTTGCTGGTGCATGTCGGCGTGATGCCCGAGGGCGTGGCGGTGGTGGCCAAGGACCAGTGGGAAATCGGCAACCAGATGGGAGTGCTCAAGGAAGACTACCTCGAGACACTCACTTGGATGGAGGAAGAGTTACAGTCCGAGTACAACGATCACTCGATCCGGATTCCGATCGACAAGATGGATGCCGATGTGGTCTACTCGATCAATCCGCGCGAGGCCAAATACGACCCTCGCACGATTGCCGAGGCGGCGGCCATCTTCCACTTCGCCGGCGAAAACTGGACCATGCCCAGCCAAGGCTGGGACATGACTAACTTCGGCCTGTTTAACGGCGACGACGAGTTGGGCGGCGCGGTGGGCGGCCGGTTGTATGACGCGGTCGAGCGGCTGCGCGGCAAGAAGCTGGTGATTTCCGAATGCGGGCACGGGTTCCGCTCGACCCGCTGCGAAGCGCCGAACTGGGGCAAGCGGGACGTGGCTTTCCCGATGGAAAGCGCCGTCATCACCATGCTCGGCTACATCAAGCAAGGCCGCATCCAGGTGGACAAGAGCAAGAACTCCGAGCCGGTTACCTACCACGATTCCTGCAACAACGCACGCAGTTGCGGCATGACGGAGGAACCTCGCGAACTGCTGAACCTGGTGTGTTCGGATTTCCGCGAGATGCACCCCAACCGCGCCGAGAACTTCTGCTGCACCGGCGGCGGCGGCGCGATGTCGATGACCGAGTACGCTCCGCGGCGTCTCAAGTCGGCCCGGATCAAGGCCGATCAACTGAAGGCCACCGGCGCTAAGATCGTTGTCACTTCCTGTCACAACTGCGTGGATGGCCTGTTCGATCTGATCAAGCACTACAAGCTCGACATGCAGGTGAAACTGCTGGTGAACCTGGTTGCCAGCGCGCTGGTGGTTCCGGAACGCCCCTCCAGGAAGATGAGGCCGCTGGAGGGATACAAGATTCTGGTCATCGACGACGAGCCGGATATCAGGGTCTACCTGGGCAAGATCTTCAAGGATCAGGGCTGCCTGGTCACCGAAGCGCCCGACGCCAACCAGGGCATGCGCGCCATCAAGGCCGACAGACCCGATCTGGTCACGCTGGACCTGATTCTCCCTTACATGACGGGCGAGAAGCTGTACTGGGAATTGCGCAAGGACCAGAAGACCGCGGACCTGCCGGTGGTTATCGTGTCCGGGTATGCGGCGGTGGACTCGCCGAGGATCGACTTCTTCGGATTCCTTGCCGAAAAGCGTCTGCCGCAGCCCAACGGATTCCTAGAAAAGCCGGTTGACCCGGAGAAGTTGATCGAGACGGTGCGGGCCGTTCTCCTGGAGAAGGCGTGAGACCCAATTTCGGGGACAGGCTACGAAATCCCGAAACTCGGCTTCGCGTCGCTGCCGGCAGGGTATTTCGGGATTTCGTAGCCTGTCCCCGAAATTCGCTCTGAAAGGACGGTCGCAATGACGGTTCAGCTCGACGGACTGGAAAACGCCGGCAGGCGGCTGTTTGACGAAGCTCCCTGCTACATCTCGATTCAGGACCGGGAATTTCGCGTTATCGACGCGAACCGGGCGGTGTTGGAGGGGTTCGGCGACGCGATCTCCAAGAACTGCTATGCGGTCTTCAAGGGCCGGCGGGAGCGCTGCACGGAATGCCCGGTGGCGCACACTTTCGAAGACGGCCGCGAACACTGCATCGAGGAAGTGATCTTCGACAGCCGGGGCTTGCCGCACGAGGTGATTGTCCGCACGCGGCCGCTGCGTGATGCGAGCGGCGCTGTCACGGCGGTGATGCAACTGTTCACCGACATTACCGTGCAGAAGGAATTGGAACACCGCCTGCACGAAAGCCTCAATCGTTTTCACAGCCTCTTCGACATTTCGCCTTGCTTCGTTTCGGTCCAGAACCGGGACCTGCGCGTGGTGGAGGCGAACACCCAATTCAAAGAGACTTTCGGAAACCCGGCGGGCAGACACTGCTACGAGATCTACAAGCGACACAAGGAGCGTTGCCCCGAGTGTCCGGTGCTGGAGTCATTCGCCGACGGCAAGGCGCATACCCGCGAGAGCGTCTGGGTGGACAGAAGCGGAAAAGAAGTGTTGGTGGTGGTGCAGACGGCGCCGATCCGCGACTCCCTCGGCAATGTCGTCGATGTGATGAAGGTGTCCACCGACATCACCGAGGTCCGCGTGCTTCAGGACCAGCTCGCCTCTCTGGGCAAACTGGTCGGCGGCATCGCCCACAGCGTCAAGAACGTGCTCGAGGGGTTGCGCGGCGGCGTCTATATCGTCAATCTCGGGTTCCGCGATAACAATCAGGAGGACATTCGCACGGGCTGGGCCATGGTGGAGCGAAACGTCGCACGCATCTCCAGCATGGTGATGGACATGCTCTACTGCGCCAAGGACCGCTCGCCGCGCCGGCTTCCGGTTTCGCTTCCCTCCGTGCTGGGCGAGGTTGTCGAGCTGTTCCGGCCACGCGCGACCGAATGCGGCATCCGGCTGGAAACGGAGGTCGCCGAGGGAGATTGCGTCGTGCCCGGCGAGCCGAAGGACATCCACTCGCTGATCTCGAACCTGATCACGAACGCCATTGACGCATGTTGTTCCGAGCAGGACGGGAAGAAGCCGCACCGCGTGCTGGCGCGCGTACGCCGCGACGGAGATTGGGCCGTGCTGGAAGTGGAAGACAACGGCGCGGGCATGGACGAAGAGGCGCACGGGAAGCTGTTCACCACCTTCTACTCGACCAAGGGCGCATACGGCACCGGCCTGGGATTGCTGGTTTCCCACAAAGTGGCGACCGAGCATGGCGGAACGATTTCGGCCCGGTCGGCGCCGGGTGAAGGCGCCACATTCACGGTGAAACTCCCCCTCCAAACCGGAGAGACCAAATGAAGAAGATACTCGTCGTTGACGATGAAGAAGACGTTCGCACTTACCTTGGCAGGCTCTTCCAGGAGAGCGGCTATGAGGTCGCCTGCGCCGGTGACGGCAACCAGGCGCTCGAGCAGGTCGAGAAGGAAAGACCGGACCTCATCACGCTCGATCTTTCGATGCCCGCGAAGTCGGGAGTGAAGTTTTACCGCGAGATCAAGGCGAAACCGGAACTGAGCGGCGTCGCGGTGGTTCTTGTAACCGGCGTCACCGGTCCGGGCGGTAGTGCGGCCGACACCGAGCGCTTTTACAGCACCAGGCGCCAGACGCCACCGCCGGACGGTTTCATAGCCAAGCCCATAGACCGCGAGGAAATACTCGACATCGTGAGCCGGCTGATTGGCCCCGGAGAACGGGCATGACGCTGGCCGTGTATGTGATCATCTATGCCGCCGCGCTGGTCTTCCTGATCGCCTCGGTGGTGCGCGCGGTCCGGTACGCCAGGCTTCCGCTGCATTTGCGCTGGGAACTGTACCCTGTACCTCACGAGGAGCCCGAACGCGTGAAGCACGGAGGTTCTTACTTCGAAAAAGTGGACTGGTGGGAGAAACCGACTCACTTCAACTGGTGGGGCGAGGTGAAATTCATGACCCCCGAGATGCTCTTTCTGAAGGGCCTTTGGGAGTTCAATCGCAGTCTCTGGTTCCGCTCGTTCCCGTTCCATTTCGGCTTGTACCTGGTCCTCGCCACGATCGGGCTTCTGATCGCCAGCGTGCTGATTGGAACCTCCGCGCTGCACGCCTGCTACATGCTGACCGGGATCGCCGGCGCGGCGTTGACGGTTGCGGGCGCACTGGGCTTGCTCCTGCGCCGGTTGACGGACCCGAACCTCAAGAACGGCACTACGCCGGCCGACATATTCAACCTGGTATTCTTCGTCGTGGTCTTCGGCCTGCTCGCCGCCGGTTACCTGACGGCGGGGGCGAGCTTTCCGGGCATGTTGGTGCTGGTGCACGGCCTGCTGACTTTCAATGTGAGCGTCGATATCCCGCTGGTGCTCGCAGCGGGCCTGGTGCTGGGCGCTCTTCTCGCCGCTTACATCCCGCTTACTCACATGTCGCACTTCATCGCGAAGTACTTCACCTATCACTCGATACGCTGGGACGACGCGCCGAATCGTGGCGACGTCAGGCTGGCGAGGAGGATCGCCGCGAACCTTACTTACCGGCCGACATGGGCGGCGCCTCATATCGGCGCCGATGGCAAGAAGACCTGGGCCGAAATCGCGACCACGAATCCAGCGTCAGGGACGAAGAAATGAAGAAGGCTCCAGTCCGGCTGGACGATCTTGCCGGCGCCGGGAAAAGGCCTCTGATCCATCTAGAGAACGAAGATCTGATGTCATTGCCCGCGCCCCTCGACCATCCTTCGAAGGATCACAACTGGCCGCCGCTCTCCGCGCAGGCCGGAGAGAAATTCGAGTGCTTCCTCGACGACACGTGCGCGGTGAGCATTCCGCAACCGAAAACCAAGGAGGAAGAAGACGCACTGGTGGCCAAGTTCCTCTCCGGGTTGGACAAGCTCTTTGTCAAGGAGAATAACTGGAGCTTTCTTCAACCCCTGCTGCTGACCATGGAGCATTGCGCCAAGTGCCAGACGTGTTCCGAGGCGTGTCACATCTATGAAGCGTCGGGCCGGGAAGAGATCTACCGGCCGACCTTTCGCTCCGAAATCCTCCGGCGGCTGTACTTCAAGTACGTGAAACACGGAGGCATGCTTTCCTCCTGGCAGCATGGAGCGATCACGCTGAACTGGCCTCTGGTGGCCCGGCTGATCGAACTGTCGTACCGCTGTAACCTCTGCCGCCGCTGTGCGCAGACCTGCCCTATCGGCGTCGACAACGGACTGGTAGCGCACGAACTCAGGAAGTTATTCAGCCAGGAAATGGGGATCGCGCCGAAAGAGATTCACGACAACGGCTCGATGCTTCAGCTCAGGGTCGGCTCTTCGACCGGCATGAACTCCGAAGTGGTCAAGGACAACATCGAGTTCATTGACGAGGACATCAGCGAGAAGGCCGGCATCCATGTGGAGACCCCGTGGGACGTCGAGGGCGCCGACGTGCTGCTGATTCACAACGCCGGCGAGATCATGGCCTGGCCCGAGAATCCCGGCGCGTTCGCCCTGATTCTCAACGCCGCCGGCATCAAGTGGACCCTGTCTTCCGAGATCGCCGGTTACGACTCCATCAACTACGGCCTGTGGTACGACGACGCCCAGTTCGCGCGCGTCGCGATCAAGCACGCCGAGGCGGCCAAGAAGCTGAAGGTAAAAAAGATCGTTCTGGGCGAATGCGGGCATGCGCACAAAGCGCTCTCCGTCATCGCGGACCGGATCCTCACCGGCGACCTGAACATCCCGCGCGAAAGTTCCATGACCCTGCTGCGCGACATCGTGATGAGCGATCGCATTAAGCTCGATCCCAGTCGGAACGACTTTCCCGTGACGCTGCACGATCCCTGCAACCTGGTGCGGCTGATGGGCGTGGTGGAACCGCAGCGCGAGATCGTCCGCAAGATCTGTCCCAAGTTCCGGGAGATGGAGCCTCACGGCGTGGACAATTACTGTTGCGGCGGCGGAAGCGGCTTCGCCATTATGAGCGGCCACAATTTCGCCGACTGGCGATTCCACGTCTCCGGCCGGAAGAAGATCGAGCAGATCCTCAACGCCTTCGCCAACTGCACGGATGCCTCCATTCCGAAGTACGTCTGCGCCCCGTGCAGCAACTGCAAGGGGATGATCCGAGACATGATCGCGTACTACAATCTCTGGGAGAGCAACCGGATTCACTATGGCGGCCTGGTGGAACTGATCGTCAACGCCATGGTGGACGTGAAGCCGGGTTTCATCGATTGGGAGTGGCGCTGAGCGCGCCTTCGAGGACAGCTTCGATCTTGCGGCGCAATTCGGCCGCAAGACGTGGGCGGGCACGATGAAGTCGCACGCCCCCGGGTCGTCGGCGACATTCACCGGAATGCCGCGCCGCTTCGCCTCGCGCTCGACACGCCGGTTTGCTTCACGGCAGTTGGTGGCCGCATATGCGAGACAGGCATCCTTCAAGTCCGAGGGACGAAACGCCCGCCCGATCCGTGTTACGGGTAGCGCGTCGAATTCGGCGGCCCAGGCGGGCGAGACGACGCTGACTCGCGCTCCCGCCTCGATCAGGCCTTTCGCTTTCCGCAGCCCCACCTTCCCGGCCCCCACCACCACGACGGCCTTTCCTCTCAGGTCAAGGAATATCGGATAGTGGCGCATGAGGGTCCCTTCCACCGTATCGCGGCAGTTGCCCGTCCATCCACAACGGTAGCCAGCCCTTTTTGGCCGGCTTGAGCCGCGGACGCTCCCGCGCGGCGGCCAGGGCGGAGAAGCGGTCCAGGTGGAACTCCGCCGGCGGGGAAACTCGCGCGCCAGGTGGCGCATGTGGGCGATGGGGCGCGTGGCGTCGATGACGGCCGTCTCCAGCTCGCGCACGGCTTCCAGCCGCGGCAGGAAGGGCCCCAGGTTCCTGGTCCGGAAGACGAATCCATCGACGGCCGCCGGGCGAAGATCCACGGTGCGGGGCTGGCGCGTTAACTGGCCGGTGCGATCATGCGCTGAACTTGTAGCCGAGGCCGCGCAGCGTGAGGATGAAGCGCGGATGCCGCGGGTCGTCCTCCACCTTCTGGCGCAGCCAAGTGACATGCACGTCCACGGTGCGGGTGGTGGGCAGGGCGTCATAGCCCCACACCTCCCGTAGCAGCTCCTCGCGGGTGATCAGCGTGCCGCGGCGCTCGATGAGATATCGCAGGAGCTGGAACTCGCGCGCCGACAGGGGAACGGACTGGCCGCCGCGCGTCACCTGGCCAGCGCGGAAGTCCACCGTGGCGCCGCCGAAGCCGAAGGTGGCGGGCGTGGCGGGCGCCCCGTTGCGGCCGGCGCGGCGCAGCAAGGCTTGGATGCGCGCCATCAGCTCCGGGAACTCAAACGGCTTGGTGAGATAGTCGTCGGCCCCAAGCTGGAGCCCCACCACCTTGTCGACCAATTGGCCGCGCGCCGTCAGCATCAGAATCGGCGTGGCGATGTCCTGCCGGCGCAGGGCGCGGCAGATGTCCAGGCCGGACTTGCGCGGCAGCATGAGGTCCAAGAGGATGAGATCATGCGCGGCCTCCAGTGCCGCGGCCAGGCCGGATTCGCCGTCGGTGCGCGAATCCACGGTGTAGCATTCGGCCAGCAGCCGGTCGGTGAGCGTGAGGACCAGTCCGGGCTCGTCCTCGATCAGCAGGATGCGGGGGTTCAAGATGCCTCCTGGGAACAGGTGGGCAAAGTCAGCAGAAAGCGCGCGCCGCCGGAGGTCCGGTTTTCGGCGGTGAGCGTTCCGCCGTGGGATTCGGCGATGCGCCGCGCAAGCGTCAGGCCGAGGCCGAAGCCGCGCGTCTGGGCGTCCAGCGCCGCCCGGCCGCGGTAGAAGGGCTCGAACAGGTGCGGCAGGTCCTCGGCGGCGAAACCCCGGCCGCGATCGCTGACGGTGATCTGCACCTGGCCGTCCCGGCGCGCGGCGACCAGCTCGATGCGGCCTCCGGCGCCGCCATGCAGGGCGGCGTTGGCGATGAGGTTGCGGAGGCAGTGGGTAAGGGCCGCGGAGTCGGCCGGAACAGGCGGCAACCCGGGCTCCAGGCGGAGGTCGAGCGCGACCTGGTTTTCCCGCAACTCGGCGGAGCAGGCCTGGACGGCGGCCTGTAGGATAGGCTCGAGTTCGGCCGGCCGCGGTGGTGGCTCCACGCGCCCGCTCCGGATGTCGGCGTAACGCAGGATCTGCTCCACCATGGCGGTCAGGCGGCGGCCCTCGGACTGGATCAGCGCGCCGTACTGGCGGACCTGCGGCGGGGCGGCGACCACGCCATCGGCCAGGTTGCCGGCGGCGGCGCCGATGACCGAGAGCGGCGTGCGTAGCTCGTGGGAAACGCCGGCGACAAATTCCATCTGCCGGCGGGCCAGCCGCTCGGCGCGGCGCGTGGCCACCGTGAGGGCGGCCAGGGCGGCGGCCAGCAGCATCAGCACGGCGGCGCTTAGGGTCAGATTGCGGTAGCGCGTGACCGCGACGGCCTGCTCCAGCCCGCCGGAGCG
>JAUYBU010000283.1 GCA_030693045.1 Bryobacterales bacterium
GGCCTGAACGAATGATGCTGGTACAATTGAAGGCGGAGCTGAACCATGACCGATCGCGTCGAAATCAATCCGGGCGTCATGCAGGGTAAACCCGTGATTCGCGGAACGCGGATACCCGTGGAGTTGCTGCTGCGCAAGCTCGCCGAGGGTGCGACGATCGAAGATCTCCTGGACGCGTATCCTCGGTTGATTGCAGACGACATCCGGGCAGCGCTGGACTATGCGGCGGATACCATTGCCCACGAGACCGTTTTGGCTCTCAGTTCCCAATAAATCCGGCCAATGCGTTTCCTCGCGGATGAATCCCGTGATTTCGCTGCAGTTCGATCTCTCCGGGCGGAAGGCCATGATGTGTTCGCGGTGAGCGAGTTTCAGCGCCGTTCCGTGGACCAAGAGGTGATGGAGCTTGCGCTGGCCGAGAACCGAATTCTCCCGACCGAGGACAAGGACTTCGGCTGGCTCGTATTCGCAGGGCGCGTGGATTCACAAGAGTTGAATGGGCGGCATTGGATGCGGCCGAGGACTTGGGCCGGTCGGAAATGCCCTTGGCTTCCGAGCCCGGCCACCAGCGAGCGATTGCGGACCGAAGACCGCGGTCCTGCACCGGGCGCGATCATGCGTGCCGCGCCGGCGCCGAGTCGAGCCGGGTGGGCTTCGACGTCGTCAGCGTGATGGACGAGAAACCGCCGGCCGGTGCGCCCCCGAAGAAACTTTCTTCCTCCGCCCCGGTGTCGGACCCTCGCTCGATCGCGATAGAATACCTGTTTGTGTCCCGCCAGGGAGGATCGCCCGATTGCCTGAGCTTCGAAAAGATCCCATCACCGGCCGCTGGGTGATTATCGCGACCGACCGGCCGCGGCGGCCGGGGGATTTCGTCCGCGAGCAAGTCGCGCCGCGCGGTGTGCGCGCCTGTCCCTTCTGCCCGGACAGCGAGGACAAGACTCCGCCCGAAGTGCTCGCCTACCGCGACGGTGGCGCGGCCAACGAGCCGGGCTGGACCCTGCGCGTAATTCCGAACAAGTTTCCGGCGTTGCGTGTCGAGGGCACGATGGAGCGGCAAGGCGAAGGCCTTTACGACAAGATGACCGGGATCGGCGCCCACGAGGTCATCATCGAAACCGCCGACCACGCGCTGACCCTGGCCGACATGCCCGAAAAGCGCGTCGAGGACGTGTTCTGGGCCTTCCGCGACCGGGTCCTGGATCTCAAGAAGGACCGGCGCCTGCGCTACATCCTCCTGTTCAAGAACCACGGGGAAGCCGCCGGCGCCTCGATCGAGCACACTCACTCCCAGCTCATCGCCCTGCCGGTGGTGCCCAAGCGCGTGCAGGAAGAGATGACCGGCGCGCGGCGATATTACGAGTTCAAGGAGCGTTGCATCTACTGCGACATCATCCGCCAGGAACTCGACACCGGCTCGCGGGTGGTTCTGGAAACCGATCACTACCTCGCCATCTCCCCTTATGCGCCGCGTTTTCCGTTCGAGACCTGGATCCTGCCGCGCATCCACCGCTCGCACTTCGAGGACTTCGATGCGCCCGCGCTCCAGAACCTGGCCTGGGTGTTTCGGGCCCTGCTTCGCAAGCTCGACCGCGTGCTGGAGCGGCCTCCCTACAACATGGTGATCCACACCTCGCCCATCCAGGAAGGGCCCGATCCGAGCTACCACTGGCACATCGAGCTGATTCCGAAATTGACCAAGGTGGCGGGCTTCGAGTGGGGAACAGGTTTCTATCTGAATCCGACGCCGCCGGAAGAAGCGGCCAAGTTCCTGAGGGACACCGGCCTTTCGTAGGCGCGGTGGCGGCGCACGCCGCCACCGCAGCCGGCCTCGGGCGGGCCACCCCATTGGGTTTACCAGCCTCGAACAAACAAGTCCGAGAGCCTGCCCGCCCTTGAGCGCGCACTGTGTCGCGCTACCGGCTGACCCGGCGTTGTCCACCAAATTGGTCTATAGAGGACTTATCGGTCGAAAAGACCGGGACTTCCAGTGAAGCTGCTCGCTCCCTGAGAAGCAAGAGAATCCTGGGGGACACGCCTGTGGGCGCTCCAAAGTGTTGTTTCCGTGAAGCCAGCCCGGAGTGTCCCCGGATTCTCTTACAGCTTTTGACGGTCGCGGTGCGGTTTCTGAGCCGCGCGCGTCAGCAAGCGGTCAACTACCCAAGGCTCAGGCCGCCGTCGACGGCCAGAACCTGGCCGGTGACGAAGTTGGAGGCTTCCAGGAAGTAGATCACGGCTTCGGCGATCTCCTCCGGCGTGCCGCCGCGGCCGGCCGGCGTCCGGCGGATCATGCGCAGGCCTTCGGCGTCGATGTCCTCGAACGGAATGACGCCCGGCGCGACCGAATTCACCGTGATCTCGGGCGCCCAGGCCTTGGCCAGCGCGCGCGTCAGCATGATGACGCCGGCCTTGGAGGCGCAATAGTGCGCGTGGCGGGCCCACGGCAGAATGCCTCCCAGGGAGCTGATATTGACGATGCGTCCGCCGCCCTGCCGCCGCATGATCCGGGCCGCCTGCTGCGAACAGAAGAACACCGCCTTCAGGTTGACACCGTGGATCCAGTCCCACTCGGCTTCCCCGATCTCCAGAGGATCGAAACCCGTGAAGCGCGCGGCGTTGTTCACCAAACCGTCGAGCCGGCCGCATCGGGTTTCGACCTCGCCGAACATCCGGACTATCTCGGCGACATTCTCGAGATTGGCCTGGAACAGCTCCGCGCCGCCGCACTCGGCCGCCGTCGCGCGCGCCTCCTCGGCCGAGGTGTGGTAGTGAATCGCCACGCGCGCGCCCTTGCGTGCCAGCGCCAGCGCGATGCCTCTTCCGACGCGTTTGGCGGCGCCGGTCACCAGCACCACCTTGCCCGCGAGATCAGACGGTTGGGTCGCCATGCACTTCCACCTCATCCCGATCAACGCCGACGGCGGGCGGCGCCGGCAAGCGTCCGGCCAAGTTCGCCCAAGCCCAGAACAGCGCCGTGGTCGAGCTTAGCACGCCGGCCCAGGCGCCGATGGTCCTGGGGCTCGTGGAAGTCGAGGCCACGCCGGCCCCCATCATCGAGAGCATCATGGTGGCCCAGGTCATCGACTCGATGGTCGAGAAGACCCGCCCGCGGAAATCGTCCGAAACGTGGCGCAGCAACTGGGTGAAGTTCAACACCGAGCTGACGCCCACGGCGACGCGGGACAGCGCGATAAAAGCCAGCGCGGCCCAGAAATGCTGCATCTGGCTGAAGATGACATACGCCCCGCCATGGATCACATAGCAGACCGAGATGGTCCATTTGTATTGCCGGAAGCTTGCGCGTTGGCCCCACCAGTGCCCGAATGCGCCCCCAATGAGCAGGCCGATGCCGGCGAATCCCCAGAGCAAGCCGATGCCGGCCGGGCCGCGCTTGAAGACCAGCTCTCCGAACAGGCTGAACAGGATCTGGCCGGCGCCGCCGCCGGTGGCCCAGCCAACGTTGATCAGGCCGATGCCCAGGATCAGCGGGGTGGCGCGCATGTAGCGCAGGCCTTCCTTGTATTCATGCCAGGGCCGGGCCACCTGGTCCTCGCTCAGGTCGGTGCGCCGCGGGCGGAAGCCTCCTTCCACGCGCAGCCGCGCCACGCAGCAGGCGGAAAAGGCGAACGAGAGCGCGTTGAAAACGAAGGCCCACTGGTAGCCGAAATGCGTGACGCTGGCGCCGGCCAGAAACGTTCCGACGGTGAGCGTGGTCCACTGGGTGGTTTGCGTGAGCGCGTTGGCCGTGTGCAGCTCTTCCTTGCTGGCGATGGCCGGGAGTATGGACGCGCGGCCGCTGGTGAAAAACGGCGAGGCGAACATCAGCAGACCGCTCAGCAAGTACAGCAGCCATGTGTCCGAGCGTCCCAGGGTGAGGATGAAACCCAGCGCGACCACCGCGCGGACCAGATCGCTCAGCACCATGATGCGCCGCCGGTCCATGCGGTCCAGCAGCACGCCGGCCAGCGGCCCGGCCAGAATCGCCGGAATCGCGCGCGCCAGCATGACCCCCGTGACCACCATGCCCGAGCCGGTGGTCTGGAGCGCCAGGCTGAAAACCGCGATGTTGTTAAAGTGGTCGCCGACCTCGCTCACCACCTGCGCCATCCACGCGTGGCGGTAGTTGCGATTGTCCCGAAGCAGCCCGACAAAGCCGGCCATCAGGCGCGCTCCGTGACCAGGCCACCGCTCAACCCAGGGTCTCCTGCCGGACCGTGATCGAGTCGAGAAACTCCCGGTCGATTTCGTAGCCGAAGCCCGGCTCGTCGCCCACCACGATGGTTCCGCGCGGCGTGACCTCGACTGGCGGCGTAATGATGTCGCGCGCCCAGTAGCGCCGGCTGGCGGACACGTCGCCGGGCAGCACGAAGTTGGGCAGCGTCGAGAGCGCGATGTTGTGCGCCCGGCCGATGCCCGATTCCAACATGCCGCCGCACCAGACCGGGAGGCCCGCCTCCATGGCTAGATCATGGATGCGCCGGGCTTCGAGAAAGCCGCCCACGCGGCCCAGTTTAATATTGATGATGCCGCAGGCGCGCAGGCGGATGGCCTGTTCGGCGTGGCGCGCCGAACGGATGCATTCGTCCAGGCAGATCGGCGTGTGGAGCCTGGCCTGCAACACCGCGTGGTCGATGATGTCGTCGTGCGCCAGCGGCTGCTCGATCATCATCAGGTAGAAGTCGTCGAGCTTCTTGAGATGGTCCGCGTCGGCCAGGGTGTAGGCGGAGTTGGCGTCCGCCATGAGCTTGATCGACGGAAATCGCTCGCGCACCTGCCGCACCACGTCGATGTCCCAGCCGGGCTTGATCTTGATCTTGATGCGCTGGTAACCCGCGTCGAGTTCGGTCCGGATCTTCTCGATCAGTTGCCCGACGCTGTCCTGAATGCCGATTGAGACGCCGCAGGCGATCTCCTTGCGCGCGCCGCCGCCGATCTGCTTCCACAACGGCACGCCCGCCTGCCGCGCGGTCAGATCCCATACGGCGGCCTCGACGCCACCGCGGGCCATGCGGTGGCCGCGGATGTGCGCCGTCAATGGCGCGACTTCTTCCGGTCCGCCCAGATCCTTGCCCGCCACGCGCGGCGCAACGTAGTCGCGCACGATGGTCCACGCCGAATCGGTCCACTCCTCGTTGTAGAAGGGCTTCTCGCCGCAGGTGATCTCGCCCCAGCCCGAGACGCCCTCCGAGAAAACTTCGACCAGCACGATCTGGCGCTCGTAGGTCCGCCCGAAACTGGTCTCGAAGAAATGCACCAGCGGCATGCGGATCTGGCGCAGCGCGATCTTCTCGATTTTCACGTTAGCGGCCTTCCTCGTCGCGCGCCAGAAGATACACGCCGGCGCGCTCGGTGCGCTCGACGCCCACCACCATCAGACCGTTGTTGAAGTGCGCGACGAACTGCTCGCTCATGCGCCGCTGGATTTCCCGGGCGCGCGCCAGGTCGCGCTTGCGGATGGCGTCGATGTCGAACGGCGTCTCGATGCGCGTTTCGATCGGCGGCCGCTCCATTGGCGTGCCAGCCAATAACGCATTCACGCGTCCGGACGAGAGCCACCACTCGGCAATGCAGCGGTCGGTCGGCAAGCCGCCGTGCAGGTGGCTGGTGGTGGTCCCGTA
>JAUYBU010000332.1 GCA_030693045.1 Bryobacterales bacterium
GTTCCTGCTGGGTTGCGCCGCGCCTCTGGCGCGGGCAGCCTCCACTCCGCTGGCCATCTGCAGCGAGACGTTCGCCGGAATGAATTTCGCCGAGGCGTGCAAGGCGGCGCGCCGCACCGGCTACGATGGCATCGAGATCGAACCCGCGCACCTGGACGCGGACCCCGCATCGCTCGCGCCCGCGCGCCGCCGCGAGATCCGCCGCATGATGGAGAGCGAGGGACTGCGCTGCCCCGGGCTGCACTCGTTCTTGAAGGCTCCCGCGGGCCTGCATCTCACTACCTCCGACGCCGCGGTGCGCGGCAAGTCGTGGGAATACTTCGCGCGTCTGGTCGATCTGGCGGCCGATCTGGCCGACCGCCCGGTGATGGTTCTGGGCTCCGCCAGGCAGCGCGAAGCCCTCGCGGGAGCGGCGCCGCGGGACGCGGTGGCGCGGCTCACCGAAGGCCTTCGCGGTCTGGGCGCACTGGCCGAGCGGCGGCGGGTGTGCATCCTGGTGGAACCGCTGGCGCCGCACCTGTGCAACGTCGTCAACACGCTGGCCCAGGCGATGGAGATCGTGCGCGCCGTGGGCAGCCCCGCGGTCCAGACCATTTTCGACACGCACAACACGGCGGGCGAAACCGAAACCGTGCCCGAGCTTGTCGAGCGATACCTGCCATTCATCCGGCACGTGCATTTGAACGAGATGGACGGACGCCGCCCCGGCGCCGGCAATTATCCCTTCGCCACGCTGCTGCGGACGCTCGAGCGGCTGCGATACAACGGCTGGCTCTCGGTCGAGGTATTCGATTTCAAGCCCGACGGCGAGACCGTCGCGCGGCTCTCGCGCGAGTTCCTTCGCAACTGATTCGGCTGCGCGGCACCCGCTGCGCGGGCCGATGGACGCCGGCGCCAGGCCACCGGCGCCGCCGCCGGAGGGCGAGGCTGGAGAGCCTGCCCTGGCCGGTCAGCGCCGCACAACTCGGGCCACTCCGGTTCCAACGCGCGCCCGGGTCCCGCGCCCCTCCGAGTTCTCTCCCGGCGCGCCATGCTACAGTCGAAAAAGCGGCGCGGGCGGCCGCGCGCAGTCGAAGGCGGGCGGGTTTGATGAGTGTGGAAGGGATCCGGGATTCATTGAAGCGGCGGGGGGTCCGGCTGACCCGGCAGCGGCAGATCCTGCTGGACCTGATCGACCGCTCGGGCCAGCACCTGGACGCCGAGCGGCTGTACCAGTTGGCGCGCGAGAAGGACTCGAAAATCAACCGGGTCACGGTCTACCGCACGCTGAAGATGCTCAAGGACACCGGGCTGGTGGACGAGTTGGACCTGATGCACTTCGGCGGGGACCAGCACTACTACGAGACCCGCATGAAGCAGGAGCACGCGCACGTGATCTGCCTGCGCTGCGGCAAGGTGGAAGAGTTTTACGGCGACGCGTTTCAGAAGCTGCGCCGGCAGATCGAGAACCACTTCGGTTTCCACGTTCTGATCGCGCGCACCGAGATCGGGGGCTACTGCGCGCACTGCCAGGTGTTGCGCGCCCGGGAGCTGGATCAGGCGGTGACCGCGACCAAGCCCCTGGAAGCGCGGCGCGTGGCACGGAGGAAGACATGAAGGTTGGCGAGGCTGGTGGAGCCCGCGGGGCCCCATCCACGGAGGTGCGCTCGGCGGTGCTGGTGGTGGTGAATCCTTCGGGGAACCAGAGCCGGATGCTGCTGGATCCGCTCCCGTTCGGCATCGGCCGGCACCCGGACAACCACTTGGTGCTGCGCGACAACCGCGCCTCGCGGCATCACGCGCGGCTGGTGCAGTCGGGGTCGGATTTCTTCGTCGAAGACCTGGACAGCCGCCACGGCGTCTTCGTCAACGGCGTACGAGTTTCGCGCCGGCTTCTAGCCAGTGGCGACCGCATCGAGTTCGGCGTCGAGAACTCCTACCACCTGGTGTTCAGCGTCGAAGAGGCGGAAATCCATCGCATCCTGGACCAGTTCTCGATGCCCTCGACCAATTCGACGACGCCGGGCGCCGAGAACCTGGCCAAGCTGCGGGCGCTGGTGGAAGTGGCCCGGGCGCTGCAAAGCTCGCTCTCGGCCAACGACGTGCTTGCCGCGGTGGTGGACGCGGCGCTGACGGTCACCGGCGCCGAGCGCGGATTCCTGATGTTGCGGGAGGGCGAGGAACTGAGCCTGCGCGTGGCGCGCGACCGCCGCGGAATGCCGCTCGCCGCCACCGACCTGCGCGTGCCTACCCGGGTCATCCAGCGGGCGCTGAATCAGCGCCGCGAGCTGCTCTCGATGAATTTCGACCCGCTCGGGTTGGAGGGCGTGCAGCCCGACATGTCGGTGGCGAACCTGGAATTGCGGAGTGTGGTTTGCGTTCCCCTGGTGCGCGTGCGCGCCACCCTGAGCGAAGACACCTGCGTCTCCTCGCCGGCCAGCGAAACGGTGGGTCTGTTGTACATGGACTCGCGGACCGGCGCGGCCGACCTTTCCGGTGGCAACCGCGAGCTTCTACAGACGCTGGCGCTGGAAGCCTCGACGATTATCGAGAACGCCCGGCTGCTGGAACAGGAGCGCGGCAAGATTCGCCTGGAGAAGGAACTCAGCGTCGCGCGCGAGATTCAGGCCAGCCTGCTGCCCAAGCGTCTTCCGGTGGATGGGTGGTTTCGCGCGGCCGGCTCCAGCATCCCCTCGCACCAGGTGGGCGGCGACTCGTTCGACATTCGCCAGTTTCACCCCGACGCCTGGTCGGTTCTGGTGATCGACATTTCCGGGAAAGGCGTCAGCAGCGCGCTGCTGGCCTCGCTGCTTCAGGGCGCTTTTATGGGGGCCAGTGAAAGCGGCCTGGACATGGAGGACATTGCCCAGCGGATCAACCGCTTTCTGCTGGAACGCACCGAGGGCGAGAAGTACGCCACCCTGTTCTACGCCGTGCTGGAAGCCGGCGGCCGGATGCGCTATATCAATGCCGGCCACTGCCCGCCGTTCCTGTTGCGCGAAGGCGTGCTGGACGGCCTGGCCGCGACCGGGATGCCGGTGGGCTTGTTGGAGCGCGCGTCGTATCCGGTCGCCCAGATCCAACTCGAACCCGGCGACCGGATCGTCATCTTCAGCGACGGGCTTTCCGAGGCCGAGGACACCGCAACCAACTTCTTCGGCTTGCGGCGAATGAAGGAGACCATCCTGGCCCAGAGCGGGGCCGACTGCGCCGCCATCCACGACG
>JAUYBU010000485.1 GCA_030693045.1 Bryobacterales bacterium
CCCAAGGGAGCGGGGATGAGCGACTCAGACATCGCTAGGCATGTAGGCGTCGATCGTAAGACCGTAGCGGCACAGCGTAAGGCTATCTTGGGACTTTCCCAAGATATGAAGACCCGCACTGCCACCCGCAAGGGGAAGACCTACCAGATCGACCTCACCAAGATCGGCCTGCGCGGGCCTGTAACCGCGAACTGTGCGTTTGTCCGCGCCGGGGGCGGGCCTTGCCGTTCCGTCTGGTGGTGGTGACGGCGCGCGTGGCGCTCCCGGCCCTGTCGAACGGGCCATCACCACCGCGGCGCCCATCACCACGGTTCCCGGCGTGCATCGCCATGGCCGCCATCGACACAGCGTCGGCGTACACGTCGGCCTACTACATCGCCATGGCCGCCATCGACACCGGGCAACCGTAGACCGCGCCGCCAGGACCCGCCCCAAGCTGGCCCCAACTGCCATAGAATTCACGCTCAGGCGGCGCTGGGCGCATCGGCGGGCTCGGGTTGATGGTCGAGTACCTGGAAGCCCGGCGGCGTGTTATATGCCCCCAACGCGGCGGGCAAGCGGGGGGCACCATTCCACAGGTGAAACCGCGGTAGTTTGTGCGATCCGTAAAAAGTCCGTCAAAAGTCAGTGCAGGGTCTGATCGAGGAATCAAGGCTTTGCGCAACGTTTGTCAAAAGTTTGTCGAATTCGTTAAACTAGGAGCGAGGGTCAACATGGCAGAGTTGGAGTCTTGCTATCGAACCGGCCAGCTTGCCAGGGCGCTGGGCGTCTCCAGCTACCAGATTCGGCGTCTCGCTGAAACTGGTTCGATCGAGGCCGAGTACAGCGGCAAGCAGTGGCGCATTCCGGCCCGTGAGCTGGAGCGGCTTCGGCGGGACGGCGTTCCTGAGATCCCCGCCAACACTGGCGAGGCTCAAAGCCCGTTGCCACGTCCGAAGCCTGCCAGCGCCTCCCCAGCGCCGGGACTTGTCGCGGAGCCGTCTCCCGACGTGGTGGCCGCCCACGAGGAAGCCGACATCACCGCACAACAGGTCGAAATCCGGCGGCACAAGGTCGAGGGTCTCAAACTTCACAAGGAAGCCGTTGAGCTTGGGGACTTCTTTCGCGCCCGGCGGCTGGACCGCGAGCAGGCAGCGGCTGACCAACAAGCATGGGTAGACACCCAGGCCCGGGCCGAACGCGCCCAGCAGGAAGCAATCCGGGCCGAGCAGCGGCGCCGGGAGTGGATGAATGGGTGGTTGGCGTTCGCCCTGGACGCCCCAAACACCCGCTGGCGCTGGGAGTGGTCGGCCGCCAGGGGCCAAGTGGAAGTGGAAGCCGCAATTCACGACGAGGTTCTGCCTATACTGGAGAAGACCAGCTCCGACGAACCCGACCACGTCGTAAAGCCGCTGGTCCTGGCCGCCGTCGAGCGCGTCATCGGCCGCTGGCAGCGCGGCAACGAAACCCAGCAGATCCTCACTTCCGCCGGCACCGACTGGCTTCCCTATGCCGCCAGGGGGACCAGGACCGAGCTTTCCATTTGGCAAGTGCGCAGCATCGAGGCCGCCGACGCAGCAATGCGCGGGCTGCGCGCCGATGCGAGCATCGAGGAGTTGAGGTGTGTGGCGAAGGCGGCCGCGGGAAAGATCGTGGCGGAGTTCGGCCACATCCAGACCTGTGAGAAGCTGGTCAGCGACTTGCGGGCTCAGATCCAGGGCGCCACCGCCGATGAGCTGGAAGCGGCCCAAAAAGAGGTCCGGACAGCCCTGGCTGGGCTTCCGCTCACCGCCTCCCAGCACGATCGGGAGCGCGCGCGTGACGGCGCCATTGCCGGCCTCCGCCAGCGGATTGCCGCTCGGGCTGCCGGGCGCGAGGCTGAGCAGGCGAGAATCGCGGCCGAGGAAGCGCGCCAATCTGAGGCCAGGCTGAAGCTGACAAACCTGCTGTCCCTCGTTTACGAGGACATCGGGGACAAACTGGTATTCGAGGGCTTCCGCGACGGTTTCTTCGACCGCTGGAACAGTGCCGAGAAGCTGGAACGGAAGATCCGCCCGCTCTTACTCCAGGAGCTGCTGCACGACGCCGATTTGAGCGCTGCGCAGATCGGCAAGAGGGTCTCGGCCCTGGTCGATGCGCATCTCGATGTGGCGCTGGCGGCCTGAGTACACCAGACTGACGCCAGATCATGCCGGCGATCCGTGAGCGCCTGGCGGCGGAACTGTATCGCCATGAGCTGCCCGAGCGGGTGCAACCACTGGTCCGGCGGCAGTTGAGCGCCTCGCCGGAACCAGCCCGCGCGCGGTAGACGCCTGCTGGCGCGATTGCCGCAGCCTGGTTGATACCTGGGGAGCCATCCGGGCGCGCGGCACGTCCCGGGGGCGAATCTTGCGAGTGGCAGCCGAGCCGGCGCGGAACGCATGGCAGTTTCAGTACGTGGCGGTCTGAGCGCACCAGACTGGGATCTTGACCCCCCTGCAACCTTTTAAGACACCGGAGTCTTTTGACAGCCACCCTGACAGCCACGGCGATGGACATATACGGAAAAAGTGGACAAACTGACACGTCGCAGGCTTGTAAGTTGTTGGAAATGGACACCCGTGTAAACGGTGGACGGCGGCCAAGCTGATTCGTAATCAGCAGGTCGCCGGTTCGACCCCGGCGGGTGGCTCCATGTTCCACCGAAGACGCAACACTTCAAATTCCGATAGAGACGGTCCGCGAACCCGGCCCTCGCGACGCAATGTTCTTCGCCCCCTCGATGCAGTGCCGGTCGAGTGGCTTCACGGTTCAAGCCGCTTTCTTGATCTTCAGGTCAACCCGCAGTCCCGCGGTGGCAAGCAAGACGACGAGGTTGTCAATCGAGAACAGGTGGATCTTGCCGCGCATCAGGTTTGAAATCCTCGGCTGGCTGATACCGAACACCTTCGCGGCCCCCGCCTGAGTCAGTTCGTTCTTCCTGATGAAGGCAACCAGAGCCCGCATCATCGCGGATCGGATCCGGAGGTTCTCCGCCTCGGTGGCATTGAACCCCAGATCGGAGAAAACGTTGGTGCTTTGTTTGGCCTTTGTCGCGCGCTCCATCCAAGCTGTCACTCAGCCATTCAACCGGCTTGAGCCCTTCTCTCACTGGCTTCAGTATACAAGAACGCATATACTTTGCGAGCCATCGATTGAGGACAGGACTCCAGTGGCATCGAACTCACCGGTCCCCCATTTCAGAGACCCCGGGACACTCCAGCCATCCCAGAGGCGTGTCTCCATTGCTACGAAGACCCAGATACAATCTCGAAAATCGCAGCGCGCGGCCCGGGGCGACCAGGGCTTGCTGCACCGGGCACCATTTTCATCACCTTCGGTGAGCGCGACGGGATCGCGACCACAGGCTGCGGAACAGGCCGGCGGTCAGACCATGGGCCGAACGATAATGGCGACAACGTTCCAGGTGACCACCAGCGCGAACAACAGATTCATCCGGAACAGGAGTTTCCCGCGCCCAAGACGCCAGCAGACGATGCCGAGGGCGATGGCGACAAACTTCACCAGCAGCAGGCCGCTCAGCGGCGACGACGACAATCCGATGGCCCAGCGCACAACCGGGTTGCCTTCCTCTACGCCATTGAGCATGAATGCCAAGGTCGTCAGAAAGTCGAGCATTTGAAGGTAGGAGTATTGCAGGAACAGGTAGTTCATGGACGGCGCTCCTTCAGATGGCGACCTTAGCATCACCGACCATCTTAACTGTAATCTAAGGTTTTTGTCTCACCCCAGAAAGGGCTGATAGGTCCATTACCATCGCTCATGAGTACCAGTACCGAGATCCTCGCCGGGAATCCGGTCAGTTCAGTTCCACGCTGTCGCCCCGGCTCGGGATGACAACCTCGAGGCCGTACTGATCGCGAATCGCGCGCGCCAGCGCCGCCGACTGCAACGGTTCGCCGTGGACCAGGAAGACCCGCTTCAGGCCCCGGGCAAACGGTTTCATCCAGGTGAGCAGTTCCCGCTGATCGGCGTGACCGCTGAGTTCGTTGAGCTTGGCGACCTCGGCGCGCACCAGCATCGGCTCGCCCAGGATGGGCACCTCGGGCCACTTGTCGACGATCTTTCGGCCCAGGGTGTTTTCGGCCTGGAAGCCGGTGATGAGGATGGTGTTGCGAGGGTCTCCGATGTTATTGCGAAGGTGGTGCAGGATGCGCCCGGCTTCGCACATCCCGGAGGCGGAGATGATCATATAGGGTCCGCGAAGGTCGTTGAGCGCTTTCGACTCGCTCACTTCGCGGACGTAGCGCAGGCGCTTGAAACCGAACGGGTCCTCGCCGTTGGCGAGGTAGCGTTTGGTCTCCTCGTCGAAGTGCTCGATGTGCTTGCGGAAAGCCTCGGTGACGTTCACCGCCAGCGGGCTGTCGACGAAAATCGGAATCGCGGGAATCCGCCGGGCGTCCATCAACTCGTGCAGCACCAGCACCAATTGCTGGGTGCGCCCGACGGCGAATGCCGGAACGATCAGCTTGCCGCCGCGCCCGACGGTGCGGTTGACGATCTCGGCGAGCTTGTCGGCCACCGCGCCGACTGCCTTATGGAGGCGGTCGCCGTAAGTGCTTTCCATGATCAGGTAGTCGGCTTCGGGCATCGGGTCCGGATCGCGGATGATCGGCAGGCCGGGACGGCCGACGTCGCCCGAAAAGGCCAGCCGCACGCGGCCCTTCGAGTTGCGCGCTTCGACGATCATGGCCGCCGAACCGAGAATGTGTCCGGCGTCGTAGGTGCGATAGGTCACCTCCGGCGCCACCTCGGTTTCCTGGTAGTGCGGAACCGGACGAAACAGAGGCAGCACGCGCTCGGCGTCCTCGGTCGAGTAGAGCGGTTGGATTTCAATCTCCTCGGCCGCCGGATCGAGCAGCTTGCGCCGCCGGTGGCGCTTGGCCAGGAACATCGCGTCCTTCTCTTGCAGGTGCGCCGAATCGAGCAGCATGGCGTGGCACAGATCACTCGTTGCCGCAGTGGTGTAGATGGGCCCGGAAAAACCATGCTTGGCGAGCGTCGGCAGGTTGCCGCTGTGGTCGATGTGCGCGTGCGACAACAGCACCGCGCCGATGGCAGGCGCCGGGAAGGGCGGGTTCGCGTTGCGTTCAAACGCCTCCTTGCGGCGGCCATGGTACAGGCCGCAGTCGAGAAGAATGCGCTGTCCGTTGACCTGAAGCTCGTGCATCGATCCGGTGACGGTGCCGGCGGCGCCCCAAAAAGTAACCTTCATACGTTTCCAGCATGCCATAATTTCGGGGACAGGCTACGAAATCACCAAATTCGAATCGCCCGCAAATTCGGCTTGGTCGAGAAATAGTTTCGGGATTTCGTAGCCTGTCCCCGAAATAGGTTGGTATGATGTTGGCCGTGGACCGCAGAAGCTTTCTTCGAGGCGCGGCGGCGGCTCTGACGGCGGCGCGGGCCCGGGCGCAGGCGGGGGAAGCCGTGGTCGCTCCCCGCGAGTACGAGCCGGCGTTTGCGAATCCGCTCAAAGGCTGGCGGCCGTCGATCGCCAACGCGCGAAAGCATCCTTTCGCCACTCTGGGCAAGCATTACATCCGGTGGAACGAACTGGAGAACTCGGCCGAAGACGGCGTCGAAAAGATTCGGCAGTTCTCCAGCGCACAGTGGAAGGGCTTGCCCGAAGCCAATACCAAGGTCATCCCGCGCGTGTATCTGGAATGGCCCGATCGCGGCACGTACTGGCCGGCGGACCTGGAGACCGGCGACTACGCCAGCGACCGATTCAAGACCCGCCTGGCGCGCCTGATCGAGAAGCTCGGCGAAGCCTGGGACAACGATCCGCGCGTGGCCTTTATCGAGATCGGCCTCATCGGACGCTGGGGCGAACACCATCACCCCTCGCCCACGCCCGAAATGCAGAAACTCATCGGCGACGCTTTCAGAAGAAACCTGCCGAACAAGCTGGCCATGAACCGGTACCCCTGGGAGTTTGAAGATTATTCCTTCGGCATCTACTGGGATTCGTTCGGGCACAAGGAAGAACTGGTCCGGCACGCGCCGGTCCTGGAAGGGCGTCTCGCCGAGCGCTGGAAGACCGCCGTCATGGGCGGCGAGACAGCCTTCGACTGGGGCACGCCGCTGGGCAAGAACCCCACCGATGCCGTGGCCAACAACGCCGACCAGGTCATCGAGCTGGTCCGCCGGCTGCATTGGAACCACCTGGGCTGGCTGGCCGACTACGACGCCGGCAACGAGCAGGCCGCGCGCAACGGCGCTCTGATCCAGAAAGCGTTCGGTTACCGGTTCGTGATCGACCAGGCGCGCTACACGGCCAACGTGATCCCCGGCGGCGGGCTGGAAGTGGCGCTGAAGCTGCGCAATACCGGCTCGACGCCGTTCTACTACCGGTGGCCGGTGGAAGTGGCGTTGCTGGCGGCCCAGAGCCGGCGGCCGGTCTGGAGCGACGTGTGGCCCGACCTGGACATTCGTAAATGGCTGCCGGGCGAACACGAAGTGCGCGCCTCTTTCAAAACGCCGGACAACCTCGAGATGGGGCGCTACCTGTTGGCCCTGTCGATTCTGGATCCCGCGGCCGGACGTCCCGCGGCGCGTTTCGCCATCGCGAATTACCTCAAAGGCGGCCGCCACCCGCTGGGATGGATCGGAGTCGGCACACCCATCGACTCGGCCGAGTTTAGCGAGTTCGACGATCTGGCGGCGGACCGGTCGCTGGGGTACGCCACTTAGTCGCGCACTTGGATCTTGCCCAGTGAATACCATCCGTCGGCCTGCATGCCGGCGATGGCCAGCTTCACTTTGGGCTCGCGCGAAACCGGATCCACCAGCGCGACCGAGAGATCGTACTCGCCCGGCGGCAGATCGGCGGGAACGAAGACGCCGTCGTCGTAGACGATGTCGCCCGGCAGCCAGGTGCGGATGTCGGCGCCGGTGGCCATGACGGCGGAGCGCCCGGAATTCTTCAGCCGCAGGGCCAGCGGAAACTCGCGGTAGCAGGGCGCCACGCCCTTGTTTTCCCACCACGTGGTGAAGGCCAGCTTTTCCTGCGGCCGCACGGTGGACGGATACGTGAACTTGCGCAGAACGAAACGGTAGCCCATCTTCTTGAGCCAGCGATTGACCGAGGGCCACCACGCTTCGGGCACCGACGACGACTTGCCGTTGAACGACGAGATGTGCCACTTCAGCGACTGGTCGATGATGTAGTCCACGTCCCAACCCTTGTCTTTCCAGTGCTGCATCACCCAGCAGACCTCCAGCGTGACGGGCGCTTTCTTCCAGGCGTCCTGCATGCCGAAGTTGACGATGCCTTGCGGATAGGCGTCCTGCATGTGCGACCAGGCGGGGTTGCCGAAGCCGCCCATGTCGCCCAGGCAATCGGCGCGCCAGCCAACTTCGCGCCGGGCCATGCCGTACTGGTGGGTCTTCGCATCGGTAAGCAGCATCACCAGCGGGCTCTTGGGAAAGCCATCGAGGTAGCTGTCGACCAGCGCCTCGCGCGTGAGCTGCGACAACCGGTCCGAACCCTCGCCTTCGCCCCAGGCGCCCACCAGCGCCATGTCGATGCTCTCGATATCCGGATGCCCGTCATAGCGCGCGCCCACGGCGCGAATCATCCCGCCGAAGTGCCTGGCGTAGCGCGCATCCTCCGGGTCGGTGCGCCACTTCGCGACGGGCAGCTTGCCTTTCTCCTCGCCCAGCATGGCGCGGTACCAATCCGGCACGTCGTTGTCGGGGGTGGTTCCGTAGGGCGCGATGCGCAGCATGAGCGTCTGCTTGCGGTTGTGCGCGGTCTTGAGCGCCGTGTCGAGCAGAGCCCAGTTGTACTTGCCGCGCTCCGGCTCGACGAATTTCCAGTAGATGCGAAAGTAGGCGATCGAAGTCGCCGGGTGGTTTTTGTTCTCCAGACTTCCTTTGAACTCCTGGTACACGATCGGGTAGCCTTCGGTCCACTTCAGTCCTTCGTTCAGCGCGTCGCCGTTGAAGCGCTGGAAGGTCATGAACCCGATGCCGGGGTTGATCAGGACGTCGTCGATCTCCTGCGGGCGGACGATAACGGTCCTCTGCGCCAGCGCGAAATTGGCGGCCGCGAGCAGGCACGCGATACGAAGCCAAGTGTGCATTGAGACAAGCGCCTCCGGATGGGAAGGCTATCGATAAACACCCACGCGTGTCAAGCGCGGATTCTTTGACGGCATTTGACATCGACCCTCCGGGCCTGCATATAATCTCATTCAAAGAGGTCTGCTATGCGCATCTACACTTTGATTTTCTGTCTGGTCACCCTGATCTTCGCTTCGACACTTTTCGCACAGTCGACGGCGAACATTGTCGGCACCGTGAGGGACTCGTCGGGAGGCGCGGTTCCCGGGGCTAAAGTGACCGCGTTTAACACCGACACCGGCTTGCGCCAGACGCGCGAGACCGGCTCGGACGGCGCCTACTCGCTGCAACTTCTCCCCGTCGGCCCGTACCGGCTGGAAGTGGAGAAGGAAGGTTTCCAGCGATTCGTGCAGTCGGGCATCACGCTGGCGGTGAACGACAAGGCGACCATCGATATGGCGCTCTCGGTCGGCTCGCTGTCGGAATCGGTGACGGTCACCGGGACGGCGCCGCTGTTAGAAACCCAGACGGGCACCATTCGCGGACTGGTGGACCAACAGCGCATTGTGGATCTTCCGCTCAACGGCCGCCAGATCACGCAACTGATGGCCATCCAGGCGGGCGTGATTCAGCGCTCGTCGGGAACCAGCGAGGGCGACGCGTTCGTGGTGAACGGCAGCCGCCAGAGCGGCGTGTACTTCCTGCTGGACGGCGGCATGAACACGGACTCCTATCGCAACTACGGCGGCGTATTCCCGAATCCCGACGCGGTGCAGGAGTTCAGCGTGCAGAAGAGCAACTTCAGCGCCGAGTACGCCAACGCCACCGGCGCGGTGGTGAGCGTGGCCACGAAGTCCGGCACCAACCAGTTGCACGGGTCGGCGTTCGAGTTCGTGCGCAACGGCGTATTCAACGCGCGCAACTTCTTCGCCGCCAGGCGCGACTCGCTGAAACGGTCGCAGTTTGGCGGGACCGTGGGCGGGCCGATCATCAAGGACCGGCTGTTCTTCTTCGGCGCCTACCAGGGCACGCGCACGCGCAGCGACCCGCAACTGACGCGGCAGTTCCTGCCGACGGCCGCCTTCCGGAGCGGCGACTTCACTTCGCTCACGCGCGACATCACCGACCCCGCGACCAAGCTGCCGTTCGCCGGCAGGCGGATCCCGGTCAGCCGGCTGAACCCGGTGACGTTGGCGCTGCTCAAGTACATTCCGGACCCCGGAACGATCGACGGCCAGCGCTTCGTCGGCGTGCCCCTCAAGAACCGCGAAGACGAGATCACGGGGAAGATCGACGCGAACCTGGGCGCGCACCGGCTGATGGGGCGGTACTTCTGGCAGCGGTTCGAGCGGCCGTTCACCGGCAATACGCAAGATCTGGCGTCGATGTACGCCTCGGAAGTGGGGCGTTCGACACAGCCTTACAACCAGTTCACCGTGAACGACATTTTCACCGTGTCGCCGCAGTGGATCAACAGCCTTACCCTGGCGCTCCGGTGGCGGCGCACGCTCAACGACTGGGGGGCGATCAAGCTGCCGATCACCTTCAAGGACGCCGGGGTCAAAAACATCGCGGTGAAAGACCCGGCCTCGGTTTACGTCAACGTGTCGGGCGGCTTTCTGGCGCGTCCGGGCTGGAATTACGACAAGAAGGACTACGACGTTCACGTCTCGAACACGTCCACGCGCATGGCGGGCAGCCACGAGATCAAGTTCGGCGGCGAGGTGTTGCGCTCGAAGAACGATATCCGCAACGACTTCCGCACGATGGGCCTGTTCAACTTCAACGGCAACATTACCGGAAACGCTTTTGCCGACTTCATGCTCGGCGAAGTCTACCAGTTCGACCAGGGCGGCGGCGAGTACAAGGAACTGTACGGGACGCGCTGGGGCTTCTTCGGCCAGGACACGTGGCGAACGACGCCCAACCTGACGCTGACGCTGGGCCTGCGGTGGGACCCCATGATCCCGTTCCACGACGCCATCGGGCGCACCCAGTGCTTCGTGCCGGGCGCGGCCTCGACGGTGTTTCCGAAAGCGCCCAAGGGCTACCTGAATGCGGGGGACTCGCAGTGCCCCATGGGCGGCTTTAACCGTTACCTGGGCCAGATTGCGCCGCGCTTCGGGTTCGCCTGGCGGACGCCGGACGGAAAGTCGGTGGTGCGCGGCGGCTTCGGGATGTTCTGGAATCCGCAATTCACAACTCTCTATAACGGCTTCGTGAACGCCGCGCCGTTCAGCCCGCAGGTGACCCGCTTCGGCGTGCGCTTCCAGGACCCGTACGAAACCGCCGGCAACCCGTTTCCGGCCAGCTTCGCCCCATTCAAGCCGCCGCAGGATTCCGCGTTCTTCACGCCGCTCGGGTCGTTCGGATCCTTCGCCGGCAACTTCCGGCCGAGCTACATGGAGACGTTTAACCTGACGCTGGAGCGCGAAGTGGCGCGAAATCTGGTGGCGCGCATGAGCTACATCGGCAACCTCGGCCGGCACCTGAGCTACACCGACGACTACAATTACGCCCGTTACACTCCCGGCGCCAGCACGCGCGACATCCAGCAGCGACGCCCGTACCAGGACTTCGCCAGCGTGCTCATCACCTACGCCGACAGCACCTCGAGCTACCACGGTCTGCAGCTTTCCGTCGAGCGCCGCGTGAGTAACAGCTTCTCGTTCGAAGCTAACTACACTTTCTCGAAATCGATCGACGAGACCTCCGCGGACCAGACCCCCCAGAACCCGTCGCAGACCATTCCGATGAACCTCACCGCCAACCGCGGCGTTTCGGACTTTGACAACAAGCACAGGCTGGTCGCCTCGTACGTGTGGGCGCTGCCAAAGCTTGACCAGCAAAACCCGCTGATCCGCGGCACGGCGGGCGGCTGGGAATTCACCGGCATCACCACGCTCCGCAGCGGCTTCCCGTTCTCGGTGAGTTCGGGTGCGGACCGCGCCTACGCCGGGCTCGGTTCCAATTACGCCGACCTGGTGGGCAACCCGTTCCTCGACACGGGCCGTTCGCGGAAAGACCTGATCGCGCAGTATTTCAACACGGCGGCGTTTGCGCCGAACCGGGAGGGCACCTTTGGCACCTCTCCCCGCAACCTGATGCGCGGTAAGGGTTCGGTGACCTTCGATCTGGGCCTGATGAAGAACTTCCCCATCGGGGAGAAACTGCGGCTGCAGTTCCGCGCCGAGTTGTTCAACGCCTTCAACACCCCGCGGTTCGGAACGCCATACGCGACGCAGAACGTGCCGGCCCGGTTCGGAAAAATCGAAGGCGCCAGCGACCCGCGGATCGTGCAGTTCGGGCTCAAGGCGTCGTTCTAGGCGCTGACCGGCGCGGGGTGCGGCGTGCGGCGCGGCGGTGCGGGGCGCGGCCGGCGGCCGTCCAGGAGCGCTATCGTGAAAGGCGCGGGGCCCGGTTGACGGCGCCGCGCGGAGGGTCGTCTTGAGAACAGCCTTAGTCTTTTTCGCGGGCGCGGTTTCGTTCGCGCAGCCGCCGCTGGACGTCACCAGCGGACTTCAGGGAATGGTGGACCGCCACCTGACCGAGATCGCAAAGAAGCAGTGGGAAGCACGGTCGGCGCGCGTGGCGCAGATCCGAACGCCCGCCGCGGTCAAAGAGCGCCAGGCCTACATCCGCAAGACGCTGATCGCGGAAATCGGCGGCTTCCCGGAAAAGACGCCGCTGAATGCGCGCATCACGGGCACCCTCGACCGCGACGGCTACAAGGTGGAGAAGCTCATCTTCGAAAGCCAGCCTGGCTTTTTCGTCACAGCCAATATCTTCGTCCCTAAGACGGGGCAGCCGCCCTACCCGGCGGTGCTCGGCACCGCGGGCCACAGCCTGGACGGCAAGGCGGCGGAATTGTACCAGCGCGTGTGGGTGTCGCTGGCCAAGCGCGGCTTCCTGGTGCTGGCCTACGACCCGCCGGGGCAGGGCGAGCGCCTCGAGTACCTCGACCCGGCCACCGGAAAATCGAAGCTGCCCGGAGGCGGCACGGGCGAGCACAGCATGGCGGCGGCGCAGTGTCTGCTTACCGGTACGAATATCGCGCGCTGGTTCATCTGGGACGGCATCCGGGCCTTCGACTACCTGCTGACGCGGCCGGACGTGGACCCCAAGCGCATCGCGGTGGCGGGAAATTCCGGGGGCGGCACGCAGTCGTCCTACCTGGCCGCCTTCGAGCCGCGCCTGGCTTCGGCCGCGCCGTCCTGCTACCTCACCTCGTGGGAAAAACTGTGGCCCGGCCCGGGCCCGCAGGACGGCGAGCAGGTGTTCGCCGGCTTCCTGAAGGACGGCCTGGATTTCCCGGACTTCCTCATCGCCTTCGCGCCGAAACCCATCCAGATGGCCACCGCCATCAAGGACTTCTTCCCGATCGACGGCGCCCGCGCCACTTACGCCGAGGCCAAACGCATCTTCGAAGTGTTGGGCGCGGGCGATCGCATGGGCTACTTCGAGTTCGACGACAACCACGGCTGGACGCAGCCGCGGCGGGAAGCCACCTACCGATGGTTTGCCAAATCGCTGCAGGGCCGGCAGGACGACGGGAAGGAAATCGAGTTCAAGGTGGACACCCCGAAGGAACTGCAGTGCTCGGAGACGGGACAGGTGGCGACGACCTTCCGGAACGCCCGGACCGTGCAGTCGATCAACGCGGCGCTGGCCGAAAAGATTTACGCGGCGCGTGCGGGCGCGGGCGGGAAGAACAGTCCGCGGCTGGTGAGGGCGCGACTCGCTGTTGCGGAAGAGCGCGGCGCTCCCGCATCCGATAAGCGCGGTGCGATCGAGCGGCAGGGCTACACGATTGACAAGATCGAGATGCGGCCGGAAGCGGGCATCACGGTTCCGGCGCTGGTCTTCCTCCCGTCCGGCGGGCCGCCGCGAAAGCCGGCGGTGCTGTACGTGAACGCCGCGGGCAAAGCGGCGGACGCCGGCGAGGGCGGGCCGATCGAGGCTCTGGTGCGCGCGGGTAACATCGTGCTTGCGATCGACCCGCGCGGCTGGGGCGAAGGCGCTCCGCCGCCCGGGCCGCGCGGTGGCTATACCGCGACCTACCAGAGCGCGATGCGCGCCATCCTGGTGGGCAAAACGCTGGCGGGCATGCAGACCGGCGATGTGCTGCGCGCGTTCGATTGGCTGGCCGCGCGGGCGGACGTCGATCCGAAACGCATCGCTCTCATCGGCAAAGGCAACGGCGGCGTCGTGGCTCTGTACGCGGCCGCGCTGGAGCCGCGCATCGCCAAGGTCGCCTGCGAGAACTCGCCCGCATCCTACATGGACATCGTGCGGGCCAAGATGCACGAAGGCATCACCGGGATTGTTGTTCCGGGCGTGCTGCGCGATTTCGACCTGCCGGACGTGGCGGCGTCGTTGAAGCCGCGTGCGGTGTGGAGGGTGAGCGAAGAGAAACCCGACTACGCCGCGTGGCTGCGTTAGCGCAGCGGCCGGGCCAAGGCTCGGATATTCTCTATCGGCGTTTCGCGCGGGATCTCGCAGCCGCCGGCGGCAATGTAGCGCGGTCCGGCGTCTTCGATACATCGCGTGAGAGCCGCGCGAACCTCGGCCGGCGTTCCGTTCAACAACACCCGCACCGGATCGATGCCTCCGGCCAGAACCTGCTCCGGGACCATCGCCGCGCGCGCCTGGGCCAGCGGAACCATCGAATCGATATCGACGATGTCGGCGCCCAGCCGCGCGATGCCGTCGAGAATGCGGCGCGTGTTGCCGCAGATGTGCAGGCGCACGCGCGCGCCCGCGGCGTGAATTCCGTCGATCAGCCGCTGTTGGAAGGGCCACACAAACTCCTGGTAAATGCGCGGGCCGACCAGCGACGAGGCCGGGTCGCCGATGCCCACCAGGCCGGCGCCCGCCTCCACCTGCGCCTGAGCGAACCGCAACCCCACGCCGAGAACGAACTCGAACAGGTCCCGCACGAACAGTGGGTCGTCGTTGAAGTCGAGCATCAGCGTGTTGATGCCGCGCAGGTCGGCGGCCGCCTGGCACGGGCCTTCCACCCAACCCTCGACGATTTTCTTTTCGCCCACGGCGCGGCGCAGCATCCCGATCGCCGTGAGCCGGTCGCTCATGTGCCGGCCCTCGCGCGGCGCCGGCGGACGCAACCGCGTCAGATCGCTTTTCGCGGCCAGCAGCGCCTGCCGCTCGTCGATGGCGTAGGGCTGATCTTCGAAGTACTGCACGGTGGCGCCGCAATCCGGCGCTTCGCGCGTCTCGCTGATGGCCGAGACGTGATCGAAGCCGAACTCTTCGGCCACCCGCAGTTGCGCCTCCACCAGCACGCGGTGATCGAGCGCGTATCGCCCGTAGGGGACGCCGATGCGGCCGGCCGCGAACATCATCGTAATCGGCATCACCAGGACTCGGTCGGGTCCGTTCATCTATGATGGCTCCTTATGAGACCTCGCCTTGTTGCGCTGCTGTTGGTCGCCGGGTTGCTTCCGGCGGCCGACCTTTTCCGGGACGATTTCTCCCGCTTTCCCTCGGGCCGGCTGACCGAGCCGGTCGGACAACTTAACGCCGCTATTCAGGAATACCACTACCTGCCGCACCGCGGCGTGCTGCTGGAGCCATGGGAAAACGCGCTGTGCCATCTCGACGCATGGTTGGCGGGCCAGGAGGACGGCGCACCCTATCTCGAGCAGACTCGGGTGAACAACGACCGGCTGCGCCAGGCGCACCCGCTGTTCGTCACCGGCGACGCCGAGTGGGGCGACTACACGGTGGAGGTGAAAGTGAAGCCGCTGCTGCGCACCGAGATGGCCGGCGTGGTCTTCCGCTATCACACCAACCGCCACCATTACGTGTTTGTGTTGAGCGGCGGCGACACGGCACGCCTGCTGGTTTACCTGCCGATGGAAACCAAGTTCCGCATCCTCGAATCGCGCGAGCTGGGCCGCGCCGCGTTCGCTTACGACACGCGGCACTATTACGCGCTCAAAGTCGAGAACACCGGCGCGCGCATTCGCGCTTCCATCGACGGCAAGCTGCTGATGGAGGCCGAGGATCGGGAACTTCTCAAAGGTAAGGCCGGTGTGACCGCCGACATTCCGGCGCGCTTTCAGGATTTCCGCGTCACCGTTTCCGACGAAAACCATCGCTCCATCCAATCGCGCATCGGCGAGCGCGAGAGCCAATTGGCGCGGCTGCGGGCCGATAACCCCCAGCCGAAACTCTGGAAGAAATTCGCGACTCCCGGCTTCGGCACCGGGCGCAACGTGCGCTTGGGCGACCTGGACGGCGACGGGCGGCTGGACATGCTGTTCGGGCAGAACGTGCAGCGCCATCCCTACGACATGGCGCACCTGTCCTGTCTGACCGCCGTTACGCTGGACGGAAAAGTCCTGTGGCAATCCGGAAAGCCCGACCCGCGCAACGGGCTGCTCACCTACGACACGCCGTTCCAGATCCACGACATCGACGGCGACGGCAAAAGCGAAGTGGTTCTGGCCAAGGACTTCAAGCTGCAGGTGCTCGACGGCCGCACCGGCAAACTGCTGCGCGAGATTCCGACGCCGGCGGCGCTGCCCGGCCCGCGCGAAGTGTCCTACGAGAACGTCTACGGCGATTCAATTGCGTTCGTGAATGTGCTGGGCGATGCGCGGCGCCACGAGATTTTGTTGAAGGACCGGTACCGGAACTTCTGGGTGTACAACAACAAGCTGGAACTGCTGTGGAAGGGGGAAGGGCAGACCGGGCACTACCCTTATCCCGTCGATACCGACGGCGACGGGCGCGACGAGATCGCCATCGGCTACGCGCTGTGGGACCACGACGGGCGCCAGCTTTGGAGCCGCGACAAGGAATTCCGCGACCACGCCGACGGCATGATGATCGCCAACCTGAGCCCGGACGCCAAGGCCGCGCCGCGTTACTACGCCGGCGGGAGTGACGAAGGCGTCCTCATGATCGACCTGCGCGGCAACATTTTGAAACACGTGCGGCTGGGCCACGGCCAGAGCCCGGTGGCCGGCAAGTTCCGCATGGATGTGCCGGGGCTGCAATTCGCCGCCGTCAACTTCTGGTACAACCCGGGCATCGTGACCATGTTCGACTGGGACGGCAATCTGCTGGCGCAGGAAGAACCGATTCACTCGGGCAGCGTGATGCTTCCGGTGAACTGGCGCGGCGACGGCCAGGAATTCATCCTGCTCTCCGGCAACCACCGCGAGGGCGGCATGATCGACGGGCAACTTCGGCGCGTGGTCGGGTTCCCGAACGATGGGCACCCGGACCTCACGGCCTGCGTCGCCGACGTCACTGGCGACCAGCGCGACGAGGTGATCCTGTGGAACGAAAAGGAAGTCTGGATCTACACCCAGGACCGCCCGTTCACGGGCAAACGCATTTATGCGCCCATCCGCAACCCGGACTACAATGAGTCGAACTACCGCACGGCAGTTTCGCTGCCGCGCTGGAAGGAGCGCTAATTCGGGGACAGGCTACGAAATCCCGAAACTCCGTCGCGACAGAGTCGAATTCACGGGCGATTCGAATTTGGTGATTTCGTAGCCTGTCCCCGAAATAGCAGATTATGCGAAGACTGGCTGCTCTGCTTCTGACTGTTTCCGCCGTGGCGGGGGCCGAACTGCGGGTCGGCGCCGGGGCGGCGAAAATCACTCCGCCGCCGGGCGCGCCGATGGCCGGCTATTACTACAACCGGGCCGCCAGCGGGGTCCACGACGATCTGTGGGCCAAGGCGATCGTGCTCGAAGCGGACGGCGCGCGCGCGGCCATCGTGGCCTGCGATATTTCGGGACTGCCGCGGCCGATCATCGACCAGGCGCGGCGCGAGATCGAGCGCAACCCGGGAATACCGCCCGAGCGCGTAATGATCAGCGCCACCCACACCCACACCGGGCCGGTGGTCCTGAGCGGGCCGACCCGCTACAACCTCCAGGGCGACATGCTGCGCATCGGTGAGCAGTATGCGGCCGATCTGCCCAAGATGATAGCCGAAGCCGTTCGCAAGGCCGCCTCGGCTCTGACGCCGGCGCGCGTGGCGGCCGGGCGCGGGCGCGAAGACTCGCTCACCTTCAATCGCCGCTTCCACATGAAGAACGGCACGGTGGGCTGGAATCCGGGCAAGTTGAATCCGAACATCGTGCGCCCGGCGGGGCCCATCGATCCGGACGTTCCGGTGGTTTATTTCGACACGCCCAAGGGCGACGCCGTGGCGGTCCACGTCAACTACGCGCTGCATCTGGACACCGTCGGCGGCGCCGAGTACTCGGCCGACTATCCCTATTCGCTCTCGCGCCTGCTGAGCGATGCCAAGGGCCGCGACATGCTGACGCTGTTCACCAACGGATGCGCCGGCAACCTGAACCACGTCGATGTCGCCTGGGCCGACAAGCAGAAGGGCCACTCCGAAGCCGCGCGCATCGGAACGGTGCTGGCGGCGGAAGTGCTCAAGACCATGAAACGCCTGGACGCCCTGCCCGCCGGCTCTCTGCGGGCACGCAGCGCGATGCTCGCGCTTCCGCTTCCCGAGGTCCGCCCCCAGGACCTGGAGTGGGCGCGCAAGATCACTCCGACTTTTGGAACGCCACAGGCCGCGCCGTTCATGGACCTGGTGCGGGCGTTTAAGTTTGTGGATGTGGCCGGGCGCAACGGCGCCCCGCTGGAAGCCGAGGTGCAGGTGATCGCGCTGGGCGACCAGTTGGCCTGGATCGGCCTGCCGGGCGAGATTTTCACCGAGCACGGGCTGGCGATCAAGACCGCGTCGCCGTTCCGTTACACGGTGGTTTCCGAGCTGGCCAACGGCTCCATCGGCTATGTGCCCAACCGCAAGGCGTATCCGGAAGGGGCCTACGAACCCGAGAGCGCGCGTTGCGGCCCGGGCTCGGGCGAGATGATGGTGGAGGCGGCGGTCCGCATGTTGATCGATCTGGCGGACCGCCGGCCCTGAAGCGTGGCTACCTGCGCGGGCCGCGGTCGCGATCCCGCCGGCCGTGGCCGCCGCGATCGCCGCCGCGGTCGTGCGGACGGTCTTGCGGGGGACGATCGGTCTGATCGCGCGGCGCTTCCTCGGGCTCCGGCGGATCGCCCGGCCCCCTCAGCTTCTCGCGCTGCTCGCGCAACACCGCCTTGCGGCTGAGCTTGATCTTGTTGCCCTCCAGCCCGAGCACCTTGACCAGGATCTGGTCGCCTTCCTTCAGCTCATCCGACACGTTGCGGATTCGGTTTTCCGCGATCTCGCTGATGTGGAGCAGCCCGTCGGTGCCCGGGAAGATCTCGACAAAAGCGCCGAAATCGACCAGCCGGACCACCGTGCCCAGATAGGTCTTGCCCACCTCGGGCACCGCGGTGATGTCCTGAATCATCTGCACCGCGCGGTTGGCCGAATCGCCGTCGGCCGAGAAAATGTTCACCGTGCCATCGTCTTCGACGTCGATCTTGACGCCGGTCTTCTCGATGATGCCCCGGATGACCTTGCCTCCGGGTCCAATAACCTCGCGGATCTTGTCGGTCGGGATGTGCAGGGTGTAGATGCGCGGCGCGTACGGCGACAGCGACTCGCGCGGAGTGGCGATCGCCGCCACCATCTTGTCCAGGATAAACAGCCGCGCCCGGCGCGCCTGCTCCAGAGCCTCTTTCATCAGCTCCGTGGTCACGTTCGGCACCTTGATGTCCATCTGCAGCGCGGTGATGCCCTCGCGCGTGCCGGCGACTTTGAAGTCCATGTCGCCGTAATGGTCCTCGGCGCCGGCGATGTCGGTCAGCACGGCGTAGAGATCGCCCTCCTTGACCAGGCCCATGGCAATGCCGGCCACGGGACTGCTGATCGGGGCGCCCGCGTCCATCAGGGCCAGAGTAGCGCCGCAAACCGAGGCCATCGAACTCGAACCGTTGGATTCGAGAATGTCGCTGACCACGCGCAGCGTGTAGGGGAAGACCTTTTCGTCGGGGATGACCGGCGTAAGCGACCGCTCGCCGAGCGCGCCGTGGCCGATCTCGCGGCGTCCCGCGCCGCGCATGAACCCGACCTCGCCTACGCAGAAGGGCGGGACGTTGTAGTGCAGCATGAACCGTTTCGAGCTCACCGTCGAATCCAGCAGCTCGATCCGCTGCTCGTCATCCTTGGTGCCCAGCGTCACCGTGACCAGCGCCTGCGTCTCGCCGCGGGTGAACAGCGCCGAACCGTGCGTGCGCGGCAGCATGCCGAGTTCGATGTCGATGGGGCGAATCTGGTCGAAGGCGCGGCCGTCGGGACGGCGGCGGTCCTTCAGCATCTCGTCGCGGAAAATCCGTTCCTTGAGCGCCTCCAGCAGCTTGCCGATCTCCGGCTTCTTGGCGGCGTCATCGCCGCCGAACTTCTCGACGGCGCGCTTCTTCAGATCCGCAACACGTTGATGGCTCTCCTGTTTCGGATACTTGCCGGTGTTGAGCGCGTCGCTCAGCTCGGCGCGGAATTCCTGCTCCAGAGCGGCCAACAGTTCTTCGTTAACCGGCGGCGGCGTGAATTCGCGCTTCGGCTTGCCGGCCTTGGCCTGGAGTTCGCGAATGCCGGCGATGATCTTGCGGCAGCACTCATGGCCAAAATCGATGGCCTCGACCACCTCGGCTTCGGACGTGCCGGTCGAGCCGGCTTCCACCATCACGATGCCGTCTTCGGTACCCGCGACGATGATGTTGATCCGCGAACCGCGGGCTTCGTCATAGGACGGATTCGCAATCAGCTTGCCGTTGACGTTGCCGACGCGAACGCCGGCCAGCACGTGGTGGAACGGAATGTCGGAAATCGCCAGCGCAGCGGCTGCGCCGACGATGGCCAGTGGAGCCGGGTCGCCGTCCGGGTCGGCCGAAAGCACCATGCCGATAACCTGCGTCTCGCAGGAGAAGCCTTCCGGGAACAGCGGGCGGATGGGCCGGTCGATTAACCGGCAGGTGAGCGTCTCTTTCTCGGTCGGACGCCCTTCGCGCTTGATAAAGCCGCCCGGATACCTGCCGGCGGCGTAGGTGTACTCGCGGTAATCCACGGTCAGCGGGAAAAACATCGCGCCGACCTTGGGTTCTTCGTTGGCGCAGGCGGAAACCAGCACCACCGAATCGCCGGAACGGACGACAACCGCGCCGCCGGCTTGTTTAGCAATCTTTCCTGTCTCCAGGGTAATTTGTCGACCGTCCAGGTCGACCGTAACAGTGTGAATCATTTCTTCAATCTCCTCGTGCCGTGGGCCGGACCGGCCGGCCGGGCGAAACTCATCGCTTGAATGTCAGAGGAGACTGGAATCGAAAGTGGGGAGGGTCCGCCCGCAACGGGGCGGTGTGTGTCGCGGCGGGCGCCAAGCCCGCCCGCACCTCAAGAATAGACCCTAGCGCCGAATGCCTATACGCTGAATCAGGGTCTTGTAGCGCTCCGGATCGGAATTCTTCAAATACTTCAAAAGACGGCGCCTGCGCGCCACCATCATCAGCAGCCCGCGACGGGAGTGATGATCCTTCGCGTGGGTCTTGAAGTGCTCCGTCAGCAGCAGGATGCGCTGGCTCAACAGAGCCACCTGCACCTCGGACGAACCCGTGTCGCTCTTGTGCAACTTGTACTTCGTGACTGTTTGCTTCTTTACTTCAGCCGCCAGCGCCATTCTCGGGTGAATGCTCCTTCTCTTTCCTTATTCTCAGTCTTCTACGGAATTAGGATAACACAAAACGCGGGGCGGCCGATGGGCCAAACCGGGACCGGGGGGTCCCGCCCGACAATTCGCCGAAGTTGGGCGGCGCCCCTGAGCCGTGCGCCAGCCCCGGCTGGTCCACCGCGCCAGTGATGTATACTATACATCGTGAAGCGCACCCAACTGTACCTTGAAGACGACGTCTGGACCGCTCTGCACGTGCGCTCGCGCCAGTCGGGACTCTCCATTTCCGAACTCGTTCGCCAGGCCGTGCGCGGGCGATACATGAATCCGGGCGCCCGCCGCCAGGAAGCGATGCGGGCGTTGGTGGGCCTCTGGAAGGACCGGCCGGATGCCGGAGACGCTGAGGCGTATGTCCGCCGGTTGCGGCAGGGACGGCGTCTGGAGCGGCTCGCCAGGTGAAGACCATCCTGATCGATTCCGATGTTCTGATCGAAGTCTTGCGGGGCCGGGACCGAGCCGTCTTGAAGCACTGGGAAGAACTCGGCAGTTCGGATGCCGTCCTGCTGTGTTCGCCGGTGACCGTGGCGGAGATCTGGCATGGCGCCCGCCCGAAGGAGTTCGCCATCCTCGACGCCCTCTTCGCGAGCCTGATTTGTGTGCCGATCGATCTCGAAATCGGGCGCCGGGCGGGAGAGTATTTGAGCCGCCACCATGCCAGCCATCACGTCGAGCTTGGCGACGCGCTGATCGCCGCCACGGCCGCCGTTCACGGCGCCGCGCTGTGGACCGGGAACCGGAAACACTATCCGATGCCAGAGGTTGAGTTCTTCTGAGCGCGCGATTCTACTCCGGCGGCCACGAGTCTCCCCAGGCCGCCTTGCGGGCCGCCCGGTACGCCGCGCCCTGCTTGCGGCTGATGCGCTCGTTCCGAATCCCTTGATTCCGGCACACCGTGAGTTCGACCCAGCCGGAGTGCGGCGCCGGGCGGCGAATCACGCGCCCGGGGGCCCGCCCGGCGAAGGCGCGCGCCAGGGCGACGTAGGAAAACTTCTCGTCCTCGTAGCCCAGCGCGCCTTTCTTCATCCGCCGGTGCAAGGAAGAGCGCTCGACGCGCTGGGCGAAATGGCACCAATCCGGCGCAATCATCGGGCAGGCGCCGCCGCCGGGACAGGGCGCGACCATGCCGGCGCCCTGCCTCAGCAGCCGGTCGCGCACCTGGCGCACCAGCGTGAAGCCGCGCGTGGTGCCCGGCTCAATGACGATCAGCGCGACGCGCGCCGCCTGCCAGGCGCGCTCGATGGCGCTCATCGGGGAGGCGATTTCGCCAAACACGTAGCTGGCCACCACCAGGTCGTGGGTTGGCATCGCCGCTTCCCTGAGGTCGCCTTCAATCCAGCGGGCATCCGGCGTCAGTTCGCGGCCCGCCGCGGCAAGTTCCGCGTCGGCCTCCACCAGCGTGCAATCGGCGAGGTCCGGGAAGATCGCTCGCGCCGCCAGCGTTGCGGCGCCGGTTCCCGCACCCAGGTCGAGGAGGCTCGACACGCGGATGCCTCCCAGCCGCCGGCGCACTTCCCCCAGCACGGCGCTCGCGGCGGCGAAGGTCGCCGGCAGCCGCGTGGCCAGGTATGCGGCCAGTTTCTCTTCCGGGGCCAGCCGAGCCGTGGCGGTGGCCTCTCCGCCGCGGTAGTGATCCGAGAGCGCCGCCGCGGCACGCTCCAGCGCGCTCGCCGAAACCCCGGCCGCGCGCCGCTCGACGAACTCGCGAACTCGTTCGGGCAGTTGCATCTCACCAACTCAGCTTGCGCCTGCGCTCCAGGATCACCGCCGATGAGCGGTCCGTGCGCGCCGCCTGGCCGCGGCTTACCCGCGCCGCCGGCAAGCTGTAATGATATCGCGCTACGGCCGCTGGTAGAGGCTCTTCCGGTCCACATTATTGGCCCGGAGTGTTCCCGGATTCCCTGGGGACACGCCTGGGTCCCAGGCCGGGCGTTGGTTTTCGTAAGATTAGCCCGGAGTGTCCCCGGATTCCAGAGTTCACCGGCCGATAAGAAATGAGGAGGAACCCCGGAGAAGGAATGCCCACGAGGCGAAAAGGACCCCCGGAGACGCAGGGCTGGCTGCGCCGGAACGCTTACCCGCTGCTCGGCGCGGGCGCCTGGAGCGTGGTACTGACCGCTTCCCTGGGCATGAATCTGAGGCTCGAGCGGCACTCCGTGGCCAACTTGGCCTTGGCCGAGGCCCGGATGGCAGGCCAGGCGCTGACACAGATCGGCCCGTCTGTGATGGTCCGCCAGGCCCACGATCTCGGCGGATCCGCCAACGGGATGCGGGGACATATCACCAGCCTGAATCCCGTCTCGCCGAAAAACCAACCCGACGATTGGGAGAGGAACGCCCTGAAGAAGCTCGCCGCCGGCGCCGCCGAGACCAGCGAAATCA
>JAUYBU010000505.1 GCA_030693045.1 Bryobacterales bacterium
GGCGGCGGGGCGCCCGGCGCGGCTGAGGCGGCCGGGGGCGACCGCGGCGGCGGCAGACGAGGCGGCGGCGCAGGCGGCGAGACGCCGCTCCTGGGACTCACTTCGACGGGCCAGTTCTCGGAGAAGGATCTGGCCAACGCCAAGCTCCCTCCGGCGCCCGAGGAAGACACTCAACTCGAGGTTCTGCTGCGTCCGGGGTTGCTGGCCGATGTCGAGATTATCGTCGAGAAGCTGCCCAACGTGATTCACATTCCGGCTCAGGCGCTGTTTGAAAAAGACGGCAAGCCGATGGTGTACGTGCGGGCCGGCAACCGGTGGGAGGAGCGTCTCATCAAGCCCCTCAAGCGCAGCGAGTCGACGCTCATCGTGGCATCCGGTCTGAACGCCGGCGAACTGGTTGCGCTCTCCAACCCGAACGTCAAACCGGGCGACAAGAAAAAGAAGGCCGACAACTCCGAAGGCGGTGGCGGCGGAGCCCCGGTGGGCGGTATGGGCGGCGGCAAACGGGGAGGTCAGTAAGAGATGGCGCTGTTTTCCAGTTATCTTCCCGAGTTGTACATGGGGCTCTCGAGCCTCCTGGTTCACAAGTTGCGCAGCCTGCTGACCATGCTGGGCATGATCTTCGGCGTCGGCGCGGTGGTGGCGATGCTGTCGATCACCGCCGGCGCGCAGAAGGAGATGATGAGTTACATCGATCTGCTGGGCGTCAACAACATCATCATCGAGGCGAAGGAAGCGGTCGACCGCAATGAGCTGCAGGCCCGCCGGGCGATATCGCCGGGGCTGAGCTTCCGGGATTTTCGCGCGGTGGCCGAGAACGTGCCGGGCATCGAGGCCCTGACGCCCCGCAAGCGTTTCAAGCCCCTGAAGGTGCTGCCCAAGACCGCGCAGGAAGCGCCGCTGCTGATCGGGGTGCAGCCGAACTACCTTCAAATCAACTCTCTCAAGGCGGTGGAGGGGCGGTTCTTCAGCGAGGAAGACGACGCGCGTTCGGCGCCCGTGTGCGTGCTCGGCGAATCGGCCAAGGTCAATCTGCTGGGCTACGACAATGCGGTCGGCAAGTACGTCAAGATCAACGACACCTGGCTTCAGGTGATCGGCGTTTTGGCGCAACAGGCGGGCTCCGACACCGAGGTGGAGGGGCTGGAAGTGATCAACCGGAACAACCTGGTGATCGCCCCGCTGAACACGGTGATGCGCCGGTTCGAGGACAACAACAGCTATTTGAAGGACGAGATCGACGGCATCTATATTCGCGTGACTCCGCAGTCGGATTCCATTGAAACGGCCGGCGTGGTGAGCGCGATCCTGACTGCGACCCACAAGGACGCGGGCGACTTTACGGTGACCGTGCCGGCCGGCCTGCTGGAGCAGCGCAAGCGCACGCAGTTCATCTTCAGCGTGGTCATGATTTGCATTGCCGGCATCTCGCTGCTGGTTGGCGGCATCGGGATCATGAACATCATGCTCGCCACGGTGCTCGAGCGAACTCGCGAGATCGGCATCCGGCGCGCCATCGGCGCGCGCCAGGCCGACATCGTCCGGCAGTTCCTGACCGAAGCGGTAATGATCTCGATCATCGGCGGCCTGATCGGCATCGGCTTCGGATTCAGTCTCTCGCGAATCATCGCCACCCTGGCCGGCTGGTCGACCGTGGTCACCGCGTCGTCGGTGGTGGTCGCCTTCGGCGTTTCCTGCGGTATCGGCCTGCTGTTCGGAATCTACCCGGCGGTCCAGGCGGCCAAACTCGATCCCATTGAGGCAATCCGGTATGAATGAGCTGCGCCCGAAAGGGAGCGGCTAACAAATTATCACCATGCGATTCTCACGTCTCACCCTCGGCCTGGCCCTGGCGGCCTCGCTCTTCGCTCAAACCGAGCCTTTTTTTCCGCAGCCTTCTTATTTTCGCAACCACTTCTCGACGCCGTCGCCGCACGTATCGTTGCGGCCGCCGGTGCGGTTGCAGGACTTCGTTGCCGACAACACGCTCGAACTCTCCCTGCGGGCATATCTGGAACTGGTTCTGCTCAACAATACCGACATCGAAATCCAGCGGCTGAGCGTCGAGCGGGACAAGAACTCGATCCTGCGCGCCTACGGCGTCTTCGATCCGATCCTGACCGGCTCGTTTAATTCCACGCGCACTAAAAATCCGGCTTCCGACGCGCTGGCCGGCGCGGCGACGCAGAATACCCTGAACCAGCCCGTGGATTTCACCTACCGCCAGCAGTTGGAGACCGGCACCACTTACAACGTCGGCTTTAGCGGCTCGAAATTCTCCACCAACTCGGCGTTCGCTACCTTTAACCCTTCGCTGACCTCGCGGCTGAACATCGGCTTCACGCAGCCTCTGTTGCGCAACCGGGGAAGCGACATCGTGCGCCTGCCGATCACCATCGCCAGGAGCCGGATGAAGGCGACCGAGTTTACGAGCCGCGACCAGATCATGCGGCTGCTGGTGACGGCCGAGAACAACTACTGGGCGGTGATCAATGCGCGGGAGAGCCTCCGCGTGGCCCAGGAAAATCTCAAGCTGAACGACGCTTCGCTCAAGCGGGCCCAGCGGGAACTCGAACTCGGCGCGCTGTCGCCGCTGGAGATCTATCGTCCGCAGGCCGATTTTGCGCGCGCCGAGATTAACGTCTCCCAAGCGCGGTTCCGCCTGATCCAGTCCGAAGACGTGCTGCGCCGCCAGATCGCGGCCGACCTGGACCCCGACATCCGGAGACTGCCCATCCGGCTCACCGAATCGGTTCTTCCGCCGGCCGACGATAAGGAAATCGATCGTGAGCCGGCCGTCGAACGGGGCTTGGCCATGCGCCCGGACTTCCGCGCCTCCCTGGTCAACCTCGAGACCGACGACCTGACTATCAAGCAGGCCACCAACTCGCTCCGCCCCGACTTGTCCCTCACCGGCAGTTACTCGGCCAGCGGCCGCGGCGGAAACTTCTTCCAGCGCACCAACGTCTTCGGCGGCGACGGCGGCGCCAGCTCCCTCATCCGGATGACGCCGGGGGGATTCGGCGACGCGCTCAACCAGGTGTTCAACTTCAATTATCCGGTTTACGCCTTCGGACTGACGCTGCGGTTGCCCATCCGCGACCGCGCCGCCTCGGCGGCGCTGGCCGACGCGCTGCTCGGCAAGCGTTTGGACGCGCTGCGCCAGCGCAGCCTGGAGCAGTCCATCCGGCAGGAGATCCTGAACGCCGTCAGCGACGTCGAATCCAGCAAGGCCAGCGTCAAGCTGGCCATCGTGAACCGGGACCTGGCACAGCAGGCGCTGGACGCCGAACAGAAGAAGTACGAGCTGGGCGTGAACACGATCTTCTTCGTGCTGGACGCGCAGCAGCGCCTGGTGGAAGCGGAGAACCAGTTGGTTACCACCTCCGTTCAATACCGCCGCAACGCGCTGACCCTGTTGCGCTCCACCGGCGAGCTGCTGGAGGCCCGGGGCGTGGTGGTACAATAGCGCCCGGGCGGCCAAACCCCGCCCCTAACCGTTTCAACCGCTTCCCGACGGTCGCGGCTCGGAATCGTATTCTGAGCCGCGACCGGGGTGCCCTCTGGGCCGGGAGCGGTCTAGTCGCAGATACTACGCATGGGCCGCATCCGAATCCTCTCCGACGATGTCGCTAACAAGATCGCCGCCGGCGAGGTGGTCGAGCGCCCGGCCTCGGTGGTCAAGGAGTTGCTCGAGAACGCGCTGGACGCCGGGGCGACCGAGATCCGCATCGAAGCCGAGAGCGGCGGACGCCGCCTGATCCGGGTGGCCGACAACGGCTCGGGCATGCTCCGCGACGATGCCCTGCTGGCCTTCGAACGCCATGCCACGAGCAAGCTGAGCGAGGTCAAGGACCTGCTCGCCATCGCCACTCTGGGCTTCCGGGGCGAGGCGCTTCCCTCGATCGCGTCGGTTTCGCGACTGCTGCTGGAGACCCGGTCGGGCGAGGAAACCACCGGCGTCGCCATCGAGATCGCGGGCGGCAAACTGCTGCGTTGCGACGAGGCGGCGCTGGCCCAGGGCACCGCCGTCACGGTTCGGGACCTGTTCTACAACGTCCCGGCGCGAAAGAAGTTTCTGCGTTCCGAGCAGACCGAGATGGCCCACATCGCTTCGCTGGCGACGCATTACAGCCTGGCGCACCCGGACAAGCGCTTCGATCTCCGCCACGGGGCCGCCGAGTTGCTGAGCGTGACGCCGGTCGAAACGCTGCGCGAGCGCGTGTACCAGGTCTTCGGGGATCAGATGCTCGAGGAGCTGATCGACATCGGCGTCCGCGAACGCGAACTGCCCATCCCGGCGGCCGCCCCATTGCCATCGGCGGCGCATCCCACCGCGCCGGGCGCCCCGCCGGCCGGCCCGGAGGGCGCCCCGCCGGGCGAGGAAACGCGCGTCTTCTGCCTGCGCGGGTTCGTCTCCCGGCCCCAAGTCCAGAAGCTGAATCGCAATTCGATCTTCCTGTTCGTGAACGGCCGGTTGATTCGGGACCGGCTGTTGCTGCACGCCATCTCGGCCGCTTACTACAATCTGATCCCGGCCGGTTCGTTTCCGTTCGCCTTGCTGTTCCTGGACTGCGACGCCGAAGAGGTCGACGTGAACGTACACCCGTCGAAGACCGAGGTGCGGTTCCGTCACGGGAGCATGGTGCACGACTTCACGCGGGACTCGATTCGGGAGGCGCTGGTCGAAAGCCGGCCGATCCCCGCGTTTCCGATGCCGGCAACCGCGCCCCCTCAGACCGCGGCGCGCCTGCCCTATTCGGAGTTCTCGCAGGCGATCGAAAACCAGCCGCTGTTTCAGGTCCCATCGGAGTTGCCGCCGGCGCCCGCCGCCTCCGGGCAGTTGCCCGAATTCACGCTGCGAACGCCACACGGCCCCCCGCGGCGCTTGGATTTCGGCGGACCCCCGCTGGTGGTGGACCCATCCCGCGCGCCGGAGCCCGAGCCGGTCCTGCGCCTGCCCGTTCCGGACACTCATGGCGGGTTTCCCGGAGGCGCGCCGGGGGAGCCGCAAGCCGGCCAGGACCCCCTGGCGGACCTGCGCCCCCTGGGCCAGATTCACGAGAGTTTTATCGTCGCCGCGGGCCGGGACGGCCTTTGGATCATCGACCAGCACGTGGCGCACGAGCGGGTGCTGTTCGAGAAGATCCTGCGGGACCAGGCCGCTGGCCGCGCCGAGCGGCAGCAGTTGCTGATGCCGTTGGTGATCCAACTCACGGCGGCGCAGCAGGTCGAGTACGCCCGCATCGCCGGCGACCTGCACGCCACCGGTTTCGAGACCGGGCTTTTCGGGACCAGAACCATCGCGGTCGAAGCCACGCCGGCCGGGCTGAATGCCGCCGACGTCGAGAAAGTCGTCTTCGAGATTCTCGAGATCGCGGAAAAGGAATTGCGGCGCGTCTCGGCCGGCGACCTGCGGCGCGCCGTGGCCGCCACCATTGCCTGCCGCGCGGCGATCAAGGTCAACACGCGTCTGGATGCCGGGAAGATGGAGTGGCTGCTGCGCGAGCTGGCCGCCACCGAGTGTCCCATGAGTTGTCCGCACGGCCGGCCCGTGGCGTTGCGCTATTCGACGCGCGACATCCTGCGCGGATTCCACAGGATCTGATCCGGCAACGCCCCGCGGCGTTGATACGATTTTTCCCTTCGTGCTACCCTGGAAACGGCCCGATGCACATCCCCGATGGATTCCTGTCAACGCCGGTGTGGGCGGCAATGAACCTGGCCGCGGCGCCGTCGGTGGCGTACCTGGCGCGGCGGGCGCAGCGGGAGATCGACGACAGCCGCATTCCGGCGTTGGGAGTGATGGGCGCTTTCGTGTTTGCCGCCCAGATGATCAACTTCCCGGTGGGCCTGGGAACCAGCGGCCACCTGTTGGGCAGCGCCCTGCTGGCTGTGACGCTGGGTCCGGCGGCGGCTTCCATTGTGATGACCGCCATCCTGGTGGTGCAGGCGCTGATTTTTCAGGACGGCGGGGTCCTGGCGCTGGGGGCGAACGTGTTCAACATGGCGGTGGCCGGCGTGGCGGCCGCTTATCTTCCTTATCGTCTCTGGAACTCGGGCAGGCTTCGCAATCCGGCGATCTTCCTGGGCGCCTTCCTTTCGGTGCTGGCCGGCGCGGTTCTGGCGGTGGCCGAACTGCTGCTTTCCGGCGTCCGGATGGGCCAAACGGTGCTTGGAGTTTCACTCGGACTTTTTCTGGTCACGGCGGTGTTGGAGGGCGTGATTACAGTCGCCGTGATCCGGTCGCTGGAAGCGATGCGGCCGAACTGGGTGCGCGCGCCGGACTCTTCGGGGAGGCTGGTTTTGGGGGCGCTGGCGGGGGCGGCAATTCTCCTCGCCGTGGTTGGCGTGCTGCTCGCATCGGCCGACCCGGACGGTCTGGAACGCCTGGCCGAACGTGCCGGAATCGCCGCCCGGGCCAGGAACCTTTTCACCACGCCGCTGGCCGATTACCAACTTCGCGGCTTCGGCGCGGATTGGCTGGGGAAGGCCGCGGCCGGACTGGCCGGACTGGTTGCGATCACCGCGACCACCTTGGTCCTGGGCAAGCTGATCGCGCGGCGGAGGGGCGCCTGATTGCACCACGTCGTGATTGACCGCTGGAGCCGGGGCGTCAGCCCGATCCACGCCCGGGAACCGCGCACCAAACTGATCGCTCTGGCCGTGTTCCTGATCTCGGTCGCCACCACCCCGGGCATTTCCCCGCTCGCCGGCGCGGGCTATCTGGGAGTGTTGATCGCCGGGATCGCGCTGTCGCGGCTTCCTTTATGGGGAGTGCTGGCGCGGGCCGCGGTGGTCCTGCCGTTTTCGGCCGCCTTCGCGGTGGTCAACTGGCTGGCGGGAGACCCCGGGCGCGCCGTGGCGCTGGTCGCCAAGAGCTATCTTTCGGCCGCGGCGGTTTTGCTGGTGGTGGCCACCACTCCGCTGGAGCAATTCGCGCGTGCGATGGAGAGCCTCGGAACGCCACGCCTGATCGCGCTGGTGGTGCAGTTTCTCTACCGCTACCTGTTCGTGGTGTCCGAGCAGGCGCAGCACATGCGCGTGGCGGCCGCCTGCCGCGCCCCGCGAGTGCCCGGCGCCGGGGGCGGCTTGCGCTTCCGGGCCGCGGCCGGGGCGGTCGGAGTGCTGTTTGCCCGCTCCTACGCACGCGCGGAAGGAATTCACCGGGCCATGCTCGCCCGCGGGTTTGAAGGGCGGTTCCCGGCCGTGGCGCTGGCCCGTCCGCGCCTGCCGGATTTTTTGTTTCTGCTGCTGGCCGCCGCCCTGTCGCTGGCGGTGCGGATCGGAGTTGGAAGCGCATGAGCCAGGAATCCGTCATCGACGCCCGCGGGCTTCGCTATCGGTACGAGGACGGCACGCTGGCGCTGGACGGCGTCGACTTCCAGCTTGGTCCGGGCGAGACGGTGGCCCTGCTGGGGCCGAACGGGTCCGGCAAGACCACCTTCGTGCTGATGCTGAACGGCCTGCTGGCCGGCGAAGGCGAGATCCGGGTCTGCGGGATGCGGCTGGAGCGGAGCAGCCAGACCGCGATCCGGCGCAAGATCGGAATGGTGTTTCAGGATTCCGATGAGCAACTGTTTATGCCCACGGTTCTGGAAGACGTGGCCTTCGGCCTGCTGAATCAGGGGGCCGGCCGCGAGCCGGCGCTCGAGGCCGCGATGGGGGCGCTGGAGCAGGTGGGGATGCGGGATGCCGGGCGCAAGGCTCCCTACCATCTCAGCGCGGGAGAGAAACGCCGGGTGGCTCTGGCCGGCGTGTTAGTCATGAACCCTGAGATCTTGATTCTGGACGAACCGACAACTTATCTGGACCCGCCGGGACAACGGGAACTTATCCATCTACTCAAGGGACTTCCGCAAGCCAAGATTCTGGTAACTCACGACTCATGCTTCGCGAGCGCACTCGCGCAAAGAGCGGTCTTCTTTGTGAAAGGCCGGTTAGCCGGCGAAGGATCGGTAGATGAGATCGTCCGCCGGTTCTCGTGGGACGGCCGGGAATAGGCGCTCAGACGCCAGCTTTTCGCGCCGCTTTCTGCGCCTTGTGGTAGGCTGCCCAGCGCCTCTTCTGGCCCTTAGCAATTCGCTTGCGGGCGGCATCGCTCATTCGCCGTTTCGCGGCGGGCTTGCTCTTGGCGGCCGCGGCCGCCGGGACAGCTCTGGGCTACTTCTCTCCCAGCAGTGACTTGACCTGCTGAATCTGCTCGATGATTCTCCGGCGCTGTAACTCGATACCTTCCAGCGCCGCATTCAAGAACTCCTGGTCTATGACAGCCTGCTTCGCCTTGGCCATTCCGTGTACCTCCTCTTAAGTGTGCTTACGGAAACGAAGTTTGTCAATGACTCCGGATGGACTCGCAAAGAAAAGTTACTGGGCCGTCATTTACCAGGTGAACGCGCATCATGGCTTGAAAGATCCCGGTCTCGACCGTAACTCCGAAAGCGCGGCACAGATTCACGAACTGTTCGTAGAGCGCGCGGGCTTGTTCGGGGCGGGCGGCTTCGTCGAAGCTTGGACGCCGGCCCTTTCGGCAGTCTCCGTAGAGAGTGAATTGCGAGATCACCAGCAGCGATCCTTCCGCCTCGATCAGGCTGCGATTCATCTTCCCGGCCGCATCGGGGAAGATACGGAGATGGACTACCTTGCCGGCCAGACAGGCGGCATCTCCAACGTCGTCGTCTTTCGAAACCCCCAGGAAGACAACCAGACCCCGCTGGATGGTTCCCACGATCCGGCCGTCGGCTTCCACGCTCGCCTGGCTTACTCTTTGCAGCAGGGCTTTCATCGGGCCGGCCCCCGGGGCGCCCGCTCCCGCGTGGTATACATGGCAAGAGGCATTTCGGCTTCCTATGATCGAGACCTATGCTTACGCCCGCGCGGGTCTTCTGGGTAACCCGAGCGACGGTTACTTCGGCAAGACCATCGCGTTTCTGGTCCGGAACTTTCGCGCCAGGGTCCTACTGTATCCCAGCGCCCGGCTGGAGATCAAACTCTCCAAGGCGGACACGCCGGTGTTCGAGAACCTGGAAGACCTGTATCAGACCACGCGCTGGCGCGGTTACTACGGCGGCGTCCGTATTATTCAGGCGCTGCTGGTTCGTTTCGCCGATTACTGCCGCGAGAACGGCATTGAGCTCGACGACCGGAACTTCACCATCGAATATGAGACCACGATTCCGCTGCGGCTGGGGCTCGGCGGCTCGAGTTCGATCATCACGGCGGCGCTGCGAGCGTTGATGGCGCACTACCGCGTGGAGCTTCCGTTGCCCATCCAGGCGAATATCGCCTTGGAGACGGAAACTCGCGAACTGGGCGTGGGCGCCGGATTGCAGGACCGCGTGGTCCAGGCCTACGAAGGCCTGATCTATATGGATTTTTCGCGCGAAATCATGCAGCGGCAAGGATATGGGGACTATGAGCGGCTGGACCCCGGCTTGTTGCCACCGGTCTATGCGGCCTACCGGACCAGCCTGAGTGAAGGCACCGAGGTATTTCATAACGACACTCGGGCGCGGTGGAGGGCGGGCGACCCGGACGTGATCGAGGCCATGCGCCGCTGGGCCCAGATTGCCGCCGATGGAAGGCAAGCCCTGCTCGAAAGGGACTACGCCGCGCTGGACCGGTTGCTGGACCAGAATTTCGACCTCCGGGCGCGGATTTGCTCGATCGGCGCCGGCAACCTGGAGATGATCCGGACCGCGCGGTCGGTGGGCGTGAGCGCCAACTTCGCCGGCTCGGGCGGGGCCATTGTCGGTGCGTATCGGGACGAAGAGACGTTCGCGAGACTGACCGAGGCGATGCGGTCGATCGGCGTGGCTGTGATCAAACCCAGGATTGTACCGTAGAACGGCTGTAAGTAAGAGTGTGAGGCAGAACCTGGGGTTTCCCCTATTCGACATCGGCGGGCAGCGTCCGATAACAGATAGATGATCTTCCGTCGCCGTCGCCAGCGCAGTACCGTCCCCAGCGGTTTCTACCGTTTCGAGGGCGGGCAACGCCAGACCGTGTATGGGTTTGGCGAGGGCGACTACATCCGGCTGCGGGACGAGTTTGGAAACGTGTGGACCGGTCACGCCGAGAGGCAAGGGGACAACACGACTCGCTTTTCGTTCCGCGATTCCGAAGGCAACATCATCAACGGCATCTCCGAGGGCGGCGGCATCCTTCTCCGCGACGAGCACGGCAACACCTGGCGCGGCTTCCTCGACTGACCAGAGACCCGGGGACACTCCGGGCTGATCTTACGCAAACCATCGCTTGACCTGGGACACAGGCGTGTCCCCCTTTTCACAGCCCCGGAAACCCGGGGCCGTCCCGGAAATCGCCGTGAGTCGCTATAGTTAAAGTTCGGGTTTTGCTCCATGCCAGCCAAGAAGAAGCAGATTCGATACCGGGACGCGGGCGTCGACATCGACGAGGCCGGCCGCGCCGTGGCTCTTATCAGAAAACACGCCGGGAGCACGTTCACGCGCGGAGTGCTGACCGATATCGGAACCTTCGGCGCCGGGTTCCGGCTGGCGGGCTGGAAACAGCCGGTGCTGGTAAGTTCGGCCGACGGGGTCGGCACCAAGCTGAAGATCGCCTTCCTGACGGGCCGCCACAACACGGTCGGCGAAGACCTCGTCAATCATTGCGTGAACGATATTTCGGTGCAGGGCGCGATACCGCTCTTCTTCCTGGATTACTACGCCACCGGCAAGCTCGATGCCGAAGTGGCGGGGCAGGTGGTGGAAGGCTTGGCGCGAGGGTGCCGGGCCAACGGATGCGCGCTCATCGGCGGCGAAACGGCCGAGATGCCGGGCCTGTATCAGCCGGGCGAGTACGATCTGGCTGGCTTCATTGTCGGCGCGGTGGAGCGGAACCGGCTCCTGACCGGCAAGACGATCCGCGCCGGCGACGCGCTCATCGGCCTGGCCTCCTCGGGGCTGCACACGAACGGTTATTCGCTGGCGCGCAAGTTGCTGCTGGAGACGGCCGGTTACGGTCCCGGGACCTTCCTTCCGGAACTGGGCTCGACGGTGGCCGACGAACTGCTGAAGGTGCACACCAGCTACCTCGCGCCGATCCGCGCGCTGGCCGCGGCTGGCGTATTGAAAGGCGCGGCCCACATCACCGGGGGTGGCATCACCGACAACACGCCCCGGATGCTGCCGCGGGGACTGGGGGCGCGAATCGAGTTGGGAAGTTGGAAGGTCCCGCCGGTCTTCGAACTCATGAAGCGCATCGGCGGGATTCCGAACGACGACTGGCGGCGCACGTTTAACCTTGGCGTTGGCATGATCCTGGCGGTCGGCCGCCGCAACCTGGCCAAGGCGGAGCGCATCCTGGGCCGGCATTCCACGCCGTCTTTCGTGGTTGGAGAAGTAGTCGGACTCGCCCGCGGCGCCAAGCCCCGGGTCATCTACCAATGAAACGACTGGGCATTCTGCTTTCCGGCCGCGGTTCGAACTTCGAAGCGATCGCCGACAGCGTCGCGGCGGGCCGCATCGGCGCGACCATCGCGGTGGTGATCTCAAACCGTCCCGAAGCGCGCGGCCTGGAAGCCGCCCGCGAGCGTGGAATCGACGCCGTCTCGATCCCATCGAAAGGACTCGACCGCGAGATCTACGACCGCATGGTGGTGGGGGAGTTGCGCAAGCACGAGGTCGATCTGGTCTGCCTGGCGGGCTTCATGCGGCTGCTGTCGGCCTATTTCGTGCGCGAGTTTCCACTGCGCATCCTGAACATCCACCCATCTCTGCTGCCCGCCTTTCCGGGACTCGACGCCCAGCACCAGGCGCTCGAGCACGGCGTCAAGGTGAGCGGCTGCACGGTTCACTTCGTGGACGAATTCCTGGACCACGGGCCGATCGTCGTGCAGACGCCGGTTCGGGTGCGCGACGACGACTCGGCCGAGACGCTCGCGGCGCGCATTCTCCGTGAAGAGCACCGCATCTACACCGAGGCGATCAACATCGTTTTGTCGGGCAAGTGGCGCGTCGAGGGCCGCCGCGTGATTGCCGAAGGTTAGCGGCCCGGCGTATGAGTCCGTGGCAGGCCAAACGGCCTGCCCCACTTAGCCGGCGTATTCGACCAGTTGTTGGTAGGACGCGGTGACCAGGGTCTTGTCCATGTCCTGGTCGCTCTCGATCATCTTCTTCAAGTGCGTCGCGGCGAGCCGGGCGGTCCACGGGTCGGTCACCGCGCGGTTGAACTCGCCGGCCAACCGCAGCAGGTCGGGTTGGGCCAGCGCGATCACCTTCAGTTCTTCCCGGCCGCCGGTGGAGATCGAGAATTTCACATCCACGGTGTCGGCGTGGCGGATCGAGATTCCATTCTGCTGCCACAGGAATCGCACCTGCCAGGTGCGGCCCAGTGGATCCGGGCCGGCGTCGAACAGCCGGAAGTTTTCAAGCATCAATGATATCCTAGCATCCGCGCATCACATGCCACGGGCCCCCACCAGCGAGAGAAACTCGTTGCGCGTCGCCTGGCGGTCGCGGAAGCCGCCCAGCATGGCGCTGGTCACGGTTCCGGAATGCTGCTTTTCGACTCCCCGCATCATCATGCAGAAGTGACGCGCTTCGCAGATGACGCCCACGCCCTTGGGTTCGAGCACTTGCTGTATGGCCTCGGCCACCTGCTGGGTCAGCCGCTCCTGCACCTGCAGGCGCCGCGCGAACATGTCCACGATGCGGGGAATCTTGCTCAACCCGATGACCTTGTCCTTGGGCAGGTAGGCGACGTGGATCTTGCCGAAGAAGGGCAAAAGATGATGCTCGCAGAGGCTGAAGAACTCGATGTCCTTGACGATGACCATCTCGTCGTACTTCACCTTGAACAGCGCATGGTTGACGATCCGCTTCAAGTCCATGTTGTAACCGCTGGTCAGGAACCGCAGTGCGGACTCCGACCGCGCCGGCGTGCGCGCCAGTCCCTCGCGAGCCGGATCCTCGCCCAGCTCCGCCAGCACGCGCTCCATCATCGAAGCGATCGCGCCGTCGGTCCGCTTGGGTGTCATTATTTCTACAACCGCCCTATTTTTTCTCATTGTTCCACAACGTTCCGTTTGGTTTCGTACACGCGAATCTTATCCAGCGCCGGTCCGGGAGCGGGAAACGCCTGCCGCCAATTCGCGGCCAGCCGCCGCCCGATCACCAGTGCGACGTTCTCCGAGGTCGGCACCAGATTCGCGAACTCCGGCAGGTCCAGGTTCAGGTTGCGGTGCCGGAAATCTCCCAGCACACAACCTTCGACCAGCCTGTCCAGAGCGGCGCGGTCGGCCACCCGCCCGTGCTCATCCACCGGACCGGCGACCCTCACTTCGAGAACGTAGTTGTGACCATGGCCGTGCGGATTATTGCACTTGCCGTACAGCGCGCGGTTCTCCTCTTCCGACAGCTCCCGGGCATGCAACCGGTGCGAAGCGGAAAAGCGATAGCGGCGGGTCAGGCGCGTCATTCGAAACAGTCCACGTACAGGTCTTCGGTTTCGTACAGCCGCACCCGGTGAAGCCGCGCTTTCTCCGCCGCCAGTTCCGGTTCCAGGCGCCGCCAGATTTCGCGCGCGATGTTTTCCGTTGTCGGCACCACGCGGTCGAATGGGGCAACCTCGCGGTTCAGAAACCGATGGTCGAACGGCTCGATCACCTGGCGGTGAAGGACGGCCTTCAGCCGCTTGAGGTCGAACACCATGCCCGAGACCGGGTCCGGATCGCCTTCGATGCTGACCTCGACAACATAGTTATGACCGTGCCCGTTGGGGTTCGAGTCCTCGCCGTACAGCGCGCGATTCTCTTCCGGCGCCAGCGCCGGGTTCAGGCACGCGTGCGACGCCGAGAACTCTTCCCTCCGGGTGATGAGCATCTTCCTCCCATTGGATGCCGACGTCCGGTCCGCCGATACTCTAAAATTAAAGTATAGATGGCGAACAAGAAATGGGAACGCGTATTGCCGGTTCTGATCGGCGTGCTGGTGGTGGCGCTGATCGCCGTGGTTGCCGAATCGACCACTGAGCGGGTCATCGAGGTGGGCGACACGGCGCCCGGTTTTGCCCTGGTGACCGACGACGGCCAGCGCCTGACGCGCTCACAGTTCGGGGGCCAATTGCTGGTGTTGAACTTCTGGGCCACCTGGTGCGTGCCCTGCATCCAGGAATTGCCCTCGCTCAACCAGTTTCAGAAGCAGTTCGCCTCCTCGGGCGTGGTGGTTTTGGGCGTCAGCGTGGACCAGAACGAGCGCGCCTACCAGCAGTTTCTGAAGCGCGCCGGCGTCACCTTCCGCACTTCGCGCGATCCCCAGGCGGACGTCAGTTCGCGCTACGGAACCTACAAGTACCCCGAAACCTACGTCATCGACCGCAACGGCAAGGTGGTGCAGAAGCACATCGGCCCGCGCGACTGGATGGACCAGCGCCTGCTGGCCGAAATCAAGTCCTTGCTCTAACAAAGTTCACCCCGGGCTGACAAGCTTGAACCCGGAATGCTCAACGCACGGGCTACTGAAAAGAAATCGTCGCGTTGCGGATCTCGTCGTCGGCAAACTGGCAGGGTCCGCACCGGAAGCGGTAGTCCGGCGCAATCTGCATGACCGCCGCCTTTATGGATGTGGGATCCTCCGGGGCTTCTTCCACTGAAACGACGATCCGCGGATGGAAGGCCCGGATGGTATTCACGGCGCCGGTAACCATGCGCGTCCCCGCGCCTTTTATGTCGGCCTTGATCAGGTCGACGCGAGGGAGGGCGAGTTCAGCGACTATCTTGTCCACGGTGGTTACAGGGATATCGGCGATGATCTTCGATTCCGGCCCATGCGCGAGGAAGCTATCGGCTGCCCCCCCCGTTTCCGTTGGAATAGAAAACGAGCCGCTTTTCTTCATCCCATATGCCTTTCGGGTAGATGATGACCCTACCCGACGCGACCTCCCGGACAAAGTTGCGGCGCAGGCACTCGACTGCTTCGCGCGACGGCTCGATCGCAACCACTTTTGCAGCTCCGGCATCCAGGGCGGCTCTGACGTAGGTTCCGACGTGCGCGCCGCCGTCGAGCACGATATCTCCGGCCCTGACTCCCCCGCTTTCCGCGTCGCCGTAGATCTTCCGCTCTTGCATCGCGAGCAGCACCTCGATGATTTCGTCGCTCGTGTCCGGGACCCAGAACTCGCCGCTGGGTGTGGACCAAAGCTTATAGCCGTTTTCCGCTCGGATCAGCCGGGTATTCGCGCGTATTGCTTTCTCCAGTTTGCCCTGTCCGACCTGTAAAGCGGCATCCTGAACGGCCTGCCACGTCGAGCAGAAGGGGCTGCGCTTGGCGCGGTAGGCAAACGGCAGAATCGCCAGGCCCGGAAAGAAATACAGGGCGATCCATAGTGTTACAAAGGCGATCGAGAGGAAAATCATCGTTCGCAGTGCGAACCGCGCCGGCCGGCTCAGGGGTTTCGATTGCGCTAAGCCCATTTGTCCAACGTCAACTATTTCTCCCCCTTGACGACAATTATTTCTCCCTATCAACGACAATTACTTTTTGACCCATAGGCGGCGCGGAGCGCCGCGGGCGGAGGGCGAAGCCCGCCCGCCGCCGGTTTCTTGTTTTTGAGAGAGAAACCGTGGCGGTGGGAAAGTGGGAAACCTGCTTTTGGTTTTGCACTTTTCCATCCGCCTTCGTCGCCGGAGCTGTGGGAATGTGGAAATCGCGCCTGCCTTTGGCGAGATTTCCAAGGGCCTCGTGGGAAGAGGGGGAAGCCTGTTCTTGGCTTTCCACGCTTTCCACAGGCCCGTCATTTCCACAGCTCTCTTCTCCTTTCTTTCCGTGAACTGCCCGCTAACTGGTTGATTCTTCGTTGATCGTGGGCCGGGGAGTGCAAGCCTCTCCGGACCCGCCAAAGGCGCGGTCCGGAGAGGCTTTCGCCGTGCCGAACACCATTGCTCCATCTCACTCGCCCGCAGCCTGCCCTTCCGCCTGTTGATTCTGCTTCGCCTGCTCCAGCCGGTAGCTCGGAATGTTCAGCTCGATAATCACGCAATGATGCACCAGCCGGTCGATCGCCGCCGCCGTCATCGTCGCGTCTTTGAAGATTGCCTCCCACTTCGAGAACGGCAGGTTGCTGGTCATCAGCACGCTGCCCCGCTCGTAACGCTCGGCCAACAACGTGAACACCACTTCCATTTCCTCCCGGCTCTGCTGCAAGTACCCCAGATCGTCGATGAGCAAGCCCTCATAGCGGCTCAGCCGTTTGATCTCACGGCTCAGCCGCAGTTCCCGTTTGGCCGCCAGCAGGTCTTGCATCAGCAACGCGCACTTGGTGAAGTGCATCTTGCGCTCCCTCTCCACCACCAGTTCCTGTGCCAGCGCCGTCAGAAGATGACTCTTCCCCGACCCTGGATTCCCGAAAACCAGCACGTTCTCTTTCCGGTCCGGGAAACTGCCTTCCAGCAGCGTCCGCAACTGCCGCGCCGCTTTCTGAGGCAAACGCTTCCCATCGAAGTTCGCCAGCGATTTTTCCAGCGGCAACGCCGATTCCTTGAGCAACCGCTCGACCCTCGACTTGCGCCGCTGCTCGCATTCCCGCGAGATCACCTCCAGAAAATACTGCTCGTAGCTCAACTGTTCCCGTTCCGCCCGCCGCGCCGTGTCTTCATAGCACTGCCTCGCCGTCGGCATGCGTAACTCCTTCAGGTGTCCCATCAGCGCCGGACGCACATCGGCCATTGCGCTCATTGCCGCACCCCCATCTGGGTGCACAACTGGTCGAAGCTGGCCAGGTCCACCGGCGCCACTTCCACCATCGTCACCGGCGCAATCGTATCCAGCTTCGCCAGCAGTTCGCCAATCGACTCCGCCGTGATCGCCGCCTCCCCTTTCCCGCCCAGCAGTTCGCGCAAAGCTTCGTCCACCTGCACCTCGCCCTCCTCGGCCGCCAGCTTCAAAATCTTCAAGT
>JAUYBU010000531.1 GCA_030693045.1 Bryobacterales bacterium
GCCGCCTCACTTGCTTCCGCCTCCGAAGCTGAAGCGGTGTTCGGCGCCGGCGCGCAGCCGCTGGATGTTCGAAGCGTGCCGCCAGATAATGAACGCGCCGGAGAAGGCGGCCGCGGCGAGCACCGCCCGCGGCGGATGCGAAATCAGCCAGACCGCCAGGGGGAAGCAGGCGGCGGCCAGAATCGAGCCCAGCGAGATGTAGCGCGACGCCGCGACGGCAATCACGAAAACGCCGCTTACGGCCAGCAGCGGCGCCGGGGTGAGGCACAAATAGGCCCCCACGAAACTGGCGACGGCCTTGCCGCCCCGGAACTTCAAGAAGATCGGAAAGCCGTGGCCCAGCATGACGGCGACTGCGGCGGCGCTCATCCAAAGCGGGTCGCCCGAGGTCAGCCGGCCGGTCAGCCAGACCGCGAAATAGCCCTTGCCGATGTCCAATAGCAGAGTTGCGACGCCGGCGGCGCGGCCGGTGGTGCGAAGGACGTTGGTGGCGCCGATGTTGCCGCTGCCCATGCCACGGACGTCCTGGCCGGTCCGCCAGCGCACCAGCAGGTAGCCGAACGGGACGCCGCCCAGAAGATAGGCTCCGATGAGGATCAAGGCTGGGATCATGGCTGGTTCAAGGGAAACTCGGCGAGCTTGGTGTACACGCTGCCGCCCGGACCGCGCTCGCTCCGGTAGAGATAGAAGGCGCCGGCGGCGAACGAGCCGAAGCCGGTCGATTCGAGCCCGGCGATCCGCCCGAGCATTTCCGGCAGCGGCACCGGCGACTTGATGCGCGCCAGCGTCAGGTGCGGCGAAAAAGGTCGGGCCTCCGGCGGAACGCCGATGTTTCCGAGCGCGGCGTCGGTGGCGCGCGCCAGTTCCGCCAGGTCCGGCGGCGCCTTCACTCCGGCCCAGAAGATGCGTGGTGAATGCGGATTCGGAAACCAGCCCAGGCCGCGGATCTCAATCCGGAAAGGCGCGCGCGCGGCCAGCGGCGCCAGCGCCCGGGTGATTTCCTCGATGCGCCCGGCCGGCCACTCGCCGATAAACTTGGTGGTGAGGTGGAGGTTCTCGACCGGAATCCAGTTGATGCGCGCCGCGGGCCGGAGCTGGTTTACCAGCTCGCCGAGCGCGCGCGTAACGTCAGGGGCAAGATCCAGGCCGCAGAACAGACGCATGGCAGTGCCAATCCCCTAGAGTACCCCAGAAAATGCGTCAGCCTGGTATGGCCCCTTTAATTTGGGACAGACAGGTGTGTCCACAAGGGACACACTGGTCTGTCCCGAATTAAAGGGGCCATACCAGGCTGACGCATTTATCAGAAGTCGCGGACGGAGCCGTCGGGGGCGTTCAGGCGCGGCTGCAGGCCGGGCTTCCGGAAAGGTATGGAGCGCGCGAGTTTTTCGTCGAACCGGATGCCCAGGCCCGGCCCGTCGAGCGGCAGGGCGTAGCCGCCTTCCACCTTCGGAAAGGGCGAGACGACATCCGTCTTGCCGTCGGAATTCACCCACGGCGCCTCGATCATCACGACATTGGGGATGGCCAGCGCGGCATGCAGCGTCGCCGCCGTGCCCAGCGGGCCGGCGTTGTTGTGGGGAATCAAGTTCATATAGAACGCTTCCCCGAACGCCGCGATCTTCTTCATCTCGCTGATGCCTCCGCAGTGGCAGACGTCCGGACGGAGGTAGTTCACGTAGCCGTTCACGATGGTCTCGCGGAAGTCCCACTTGTTGTGGTAGCGCTCGCCGGTGGCCAGCGCGAGGCGCGTGTGCGCCCGGACCTGCGCCATCGCCTGCGGATTTTCGTGGCGGATCGGGTCTTCGATGAGGAACGGCCGGTAGGGCTCGGACAGCCGGGCTAGTTCGATGGCCCATTCCGGGTCGTAGCGCCCGTGGCACTCCAGGATCAGGTCGACGTCGTCGCCGACGGCCTTGCGGATGGCCGCCAAATACTCGATCTGCTGCCGCACGGCCAATTTGTGATCGTGCAGGTCAACCGCATCGTAGCTGTGGAAGGCGCGGAAGCGGATGGCGGTGATTCCCCTGTCGGCGCGTTCCTTGGCCTGCGCCGCCGCCTCCGCCGCGGTGTTCCCGCTGACGGCGCCGTAGACGCGCACCTTGGTTCTGGCCAGGCCACCCAGCAACTGGTACACCGGCACTCCATACGCTTTGCCCTTGATATCCCACAGCGCCATGTCAATGCCGCTGATCGCGGCGCCAGTCGCCGGACCGCCGCGATAGAAGCGGCGACGGAAGCACGCCTGCCAGTGGTACTCAATCCTCTCCGGATCCTCGCCGATCAGGTACGGGATCAGGTCCTTCAGCATACCCTCCGACGAATACGGAATGAAATTATTGGTGGCATCGCCGTAGCCCGTAATGCCCGCATCGGTCTCGATCTTGACAAAGACGTTGCCTCCCGTCAGAATCGGCTCGACCGCCGTGATTTTCATGCCCGCGCGCCTCGCCGGCGGTGACTGCGCCCCGGCGGAGCTTCCGGCGATCCCGAACGACGCAGTGCCGGCCATGCCCTGGACGAAACTGCGACGATCCGTCTCCTTCCCATTAGCCATCGTGTTTTGTCTCCTTGCCCGTGTCGATGCCTCGCCCAGACCCAGCCCGAGGCTGTACGATCGAGAGGTCATCCTCTGGAGACTACCACCGATCGACGGATTCGGGCAATGGCGCGGCCCACTTGTTCGGCGAACCGGGCGGCCACGCGCGGGGCGTCGAATTGCTCGACGCGCGACAGGCCCTGGTCGGCCAAGTGCCGGCGCAGATCGGCGTCGCGGTAGAGCCGTTCGATGCCCACGGACAGGGCTTCTTCGTTGTCGGGGTCCACTAGCAGGCCCTGGGTTACTACTTCCGGGACGGCCGAGGCGCGCGCCGCTATGATCGGTTTGCCCGCTGCTATGGCTTCCAGGAAGACAATCCCAAAGCCCTCCTGCACGCTCGGAAGACAGAAGAGATCGGCCCGGTTGTACTCGGCGGCCAGGTCCGCCTGGGAAATGTCGCCCAGCCAGGGCACGGTTTCGCCGATCCGCAGTTGTTCGGTCAGGCGATGGAGCCGGGACTCTTCCGGTCCCCGGCCGACGATGCGCACCTCCAGCCCCGGGATACGATCGCGCAGGCGCGCTGCGGCGAGAATCAGCAATTGGACACGCTTTCGCGGATAGAAGCGGCAGACGCACAAGACCACGAAGCGGGACGGATCCCCCGCCACGGTGTGACGCCGGAACAGCTCGCGCCAGCTTGCCAGGTCGATCGGCTCCGGAACAATGCTCGCGGGCGCCGGGATGCCGTAAAGCTGCCGGAGCCGTTCGGCCGCGTATTGGCTGGTAGTGAGAACCATGCTGGCGCGGCGGAC
>JAUYBU010000618.1 GCA_030693045.1 Bryobacterales bacterium
CCGGCCGCCTCATCCTGCACCTGGTCAACCTGACCAGCGCCGGAACCTGGCGCGCGCCGGTCGACGAACTGATTCCGGTCGGCCCTTTCACCGTCAAGCTGCGGCTGCCGAAGGACGTTCGCGGAGGACGCGCGCAGCTTCTGGTCGCCAACCGAAGCGTCACGGCAAGCCTCGCCGGCGGCTGGGCCTCGTTCCGCATCGACACGATCCTGGACCACGAACTAATCCTACTCACCTAAAACCGGGGAGCGACCGCTCCCTCACGGTCGCGGCTCAGAATCGGATGCTGAGCCGCAACCGTGAGGGAGCGGTCGCTGCAGTTGTCTCGTAACGAGCCCTATTCCGCCGGCGCGCGGCGCGCGCGGGCCAGCAGCCGGGCTTCGCGTTTCTTCCGGCGGTCCAGCCGCAGAAGTTCGCGCCGGCGCCGCAGCTTCACCTTCTCGTCGATTCCGCGCCAGAACTTACGCACATAATCGACCGCCGAAGCGAGTGAAAAGAACACCACCGCCCACAGGCCGGCCACGGCCGCGGGCCGCAGCCCTTTCCAGTGCATGCTCAGCAGGACCAGCGATACGGCCGCCACCTGCGCGACCATCTTGGTTTTGCCAAGCTCGCTCGCCTTGATGGTGTATCCTTCGGCGGCGGCGATGGCGCGCAGACCGGAGACCGCGAACTCGCGCCCGATGATCAGGATCGCCATCCAGGCGGTCACCACGTGCGCCTGCACCAGGGCAATCAAGGCGGCCGAGATGAGCAGTTTGTCCGCGATCGGATCCAGCAGCGTGCCGACCGTGGTCACTTGCTTCCAGCGCCGCGCCAGATAGCCGTCGAGCAGATCCGTGGCCGCCGCCGCCAGGAAGATGGCCAGAGCCAGAAGCTCGTTGGTCAGCGTGAACCCGTTCACCGCGTAACTGAGGTTTTCCTGCACCAGCACCGCCACTACCAGCGGCACGAAGAAGATGCGCAGAAGCGTCAGCAGGTTCGGCAGGTTCATGCCAAAATCAACTATAGCAAACGAGAGCGAAATCCCGAGTTCTTAAGCAATCCACAGGCCGTCCAGAGCTTTTCCACAGCATTTTCACAGGCCCGGTCCGGGCGCTTCACCGCTGGATGTAGCGCCGAAGCCGATGCCGGAGCGATTCCGGCGCTTCCGCCTCGATCTCGCAATACCGGTCCGTGTATTGGATGCGCACGACGCGGGCCCGTTCGTGGACCTGGCTGATCTCAGCGCCCGCCCGCAGCGAGAACCGGAACACGGCCCGCGCCAGCGGGTCGGCCGGAATCAGCTCGTCGATGGCCCCCAGCAGTGCGTCGATCCCCGCGCCGGTGCGGGCGGATATCGCCACCGCCCGGGGACCGATCTCGCCTTCCGCCTGGCCCGCGATGCGCCGCACCAGCGCGTCCGATTCACCGCCCGAATCCGGCACCAGGTCGGTCTTGTTCAGCACCATCAGATGGGGGATCGAGGCGGCGCCGATCTCGTGCAGCACTTTGAAGACCTGCGCAGTGTGCTGGACGGCTTCCGGCGACGAGACGTCGACCACGTGCAGCACCATCGCCGCTTCCGAGACTTCCTCGAGCGTCGCGCGGAATGCCTTGACCAGCGTGGTCGGCAGGTTGCGGATGAAGCCCACCGTGTCGCTGAGCAGGGCCTTTCTGTGCGAGGGAAGCAGGATGGCGCGCACGGTCGGGTCGAGGGTCGCGAACAGCCGGTCGTCGGCCAGCACGCCGGCGCCGGTCAGCCGGTTGAACAGCGTCGACTTGCCGGCGTTGGTGTAGCCGACCAGCGCCACCGTGGCAATGGGGATCGACTCGCGCTGCCGCCGGTGCACCGAGCGGCCCGCGCGCACCCGCTCCAGATCCTGCTCGATCTTGCGGAGCCGGCGGAAGATGCGGCGCCGGTCGGTCTCCAACTGGGTCTCGCCCGGACCGCGCGTGCCGATGCCGCCGCCCAGCCGGGACATCTCGATTCCCCGCCCCGCCAGGCGCGGCAGCAGGTAGTTCAACTGGGCGCACTCCACCTGAAGCTGGCCCTCGCGCGTGCGGGCGCGACGGGCGAAGATGTCCAGGATCAGTTGGGTCCGGTCGACGACTTTCGTGTCCAGAGCGCGTTCCAGATTGCGCTGCTGCGTGGGGGTCAGTTCCCGATCGAAAATGACCAGGTCGGCCTCGGTCGCCTTGACCGAGGCGGCGAGTTCCTCGACTTTGCCCGACCCGATGAGGGTCGCGGCTTCCGGCGCCGCGCGCGATTGCAGCACCCGCTCCAGGACGTCGGCCCCGGCGCCCCTGGCCAAGGCCTCCAGTTCGTCCAGCGACGCCTCGGCGCCCGCGACCGTCGTCAGATTTCTGCCACGCGCCGAAGTCAGATGCAGTCCGACCGCGATGGCGCGCTCGCGCGCCGGTGTCAGCGTTCTCCGAATTTAGACCTCCGAACCTTCCGCCGATGCGGAGGCGGCGTTTGCATGTCCAGGGGACGCCGACACCCCCGGGGAGGAATGCCCCATCGCCGGCGAAAAAGTCGGCTTGGAGACGACCACTGTCGAGATCGCGTGCTTGAAGATCAACTGCTCCTGGTTGTTCGATTCCAGGACCACGGAGTACTTGTCGAAGCTCTTGATTCTTCCCGACAGCTTCACTCCGCTCATCAGGTAGATGGTGAGGAAGATCTTGTCTTTCCTAGCTGTGTTTAGAAAAGCCTCTTGAATGTTTTGCGCTAGCTTTTCCATTTTGTTCCTTTCGGCCGGTCCGCTATAGCCCACGCGCCGACCCGGCCGGCGCCCAAAGTCCAATTCAACCGGGTCTCTCACCCAGTACTGGAAGTGTAACCGTTCCTGAGGGATTTGTCACGCGCCATCGATGCCGGGAATCGCCGCCGGGGCCTGCGTTATAGTTCAATAATGGGCCGGAACCAGGATCTCGGCAAGCGGATGGCCGCAATCGGCATGCTGGCCAGCGGCATGCTGGCCGTTTCCAAGATCGCCGTGGGCCTGATGGCCGGATCGACCTCGGTGGTTGCCGACGGCTTCGAGTCGGCCTCCGATGTGGTCGCCAGCGGAGTGGTTCTGCTAGGTCTGATCCTGGCGGCCAAACCTGCCGACGCCGACCATCCCTACGGGCACGGGCGCATCGAAACGCTCACCGGCTTGGGCGTGGGCATGATCCTGGGGGGCGCCGGCGTCGGCATCTGCATGCACGCCCTCGGCCGCCTCGGCCAGACCCACACTCCGGCGGCGTACGCTTTCTGGCCGCTGCTGGCGTCGATCGTCGTTAAGTCGTTCCTGTCGGGTTTCAAGTTTCATTACGGACGCAAGATCCGCAGCGACTCGCTGGTGGCCGACGCCTGGAACGACGCGGTCGATATCCTGTCCGGTTCCACCGCCGCCGCCGCCCTCGGGCTGACGCTGTACGATCCTTCCCGATTCCTGGCCGCCGACCACTACGGCGGCTTCGCCATCGGACTGATCGTCATCTTCCTCGGAATCCGCGTGGTGTACGAAACCGCGCTTCACTTGATGGACACCATGCCGGACCCGGAAACCATGCGTCTGATCCGCGAGGCCGCGGCCCGCGTGCCCGGCGCCCTGGGCATCGAAAAATGCTACGCACGCAAGACCGGCTTACAGTACCATGTCGACCTGCACCTGGAAGTGGATCCGGGCATGACGGTGCGCGATTCGCACCGCATCGCCAGCCGGGTCCGCGACGAACTCAAGACCAAGCTGGACTGGGTGGCCGATGTGCTGGTGCACGTGGAACCGCACGGCGAGCTGGCGCCACCAAAGGTTCCCGCGGAATAGTTACTCGACCGGCGTCAGCGTAACCTTCTCCAGCGTCATCGCGGCGCTGCCCTGCACTTTGGCCTTGACTTCGAGCGTCTGCTCGCCGGCGGCCAGTTGAATCTCCCCCAGCGGGAAGCTCTTGAAGACCCAGTCCCCGCCCGTATCCTGCACCTTTCCGGCCAGCGCCGCCTTGCCGGAGGCGACGCTGAACTCCGTCCCCCGGCCGCCGCGCGCCGCCGCGTAACTCACCCGGACAGCGTAACGGCCGGCCTTGGGAGCGCTGAAGGTCCAGGTGGGGACATCTTCGGGACGGCTCCAATTGGTGAGGAACACGCGGCCGAGTGCGTTCTCGAGTTTCGCGCGTTGTTCGAATTTGGTCTGGATTTCGCAACTCTCCGCGCCCAGGCTTAGCACGCCCTTCCGGTCCGGGCGGATCACGTAGGGGACTGTCACGGGGGCGCCGTCCAGGCGCAACACCACCACGCTGGCCGTCTCATCCGGCCCCCCGGCGGGCGTCGAAACCAGGATGTCGTCGCCGTCGCGGCGGGTCTCGAGTTTGGTTCGAGGATCGGCCAGCAGATAGGCCGAATGGACCAGGTTCTTGAGCCCGGGCACGCGCAGCTTGCCGTCGGCGGGCCATTCGTAAACGTGCAGAAACAGGGTCGAGCCCTTGGTGGTCGCGCGGCCGTAGAACGGCAGGCGCGCGAATGGGCTGGCCGTGGTCCCGTAAATCGCCTCGCCATTTGCCTTCATCCATTGGCCCATGGCGTTCAGCCGGGTCACGAACTCGTCCTGAATCCGCCCGTCCGGCGTCGGCCCGACGTTCAGGAGCAGGTTGCCGCCCTTGCTGACCACCTCGATCAACATGCGGATCAGATCGCGCGTGGTCTTGAATTCGGTTTCGTACTTGTTGTAGCCCCAACTGTCCCGGTTGATGGTTACGCAGGATTCCCACAGGGTCGGCTGGCCGGCGGGGTCCTTCATCCCGGTGGCGGGCACGTGTTGCTCGGGCGTGCCGAAATCGGCCCGATTGCCGGGAGCGCGCTCGTACAGGCGGTCGTTGATCAGGCAGTTGGGCTGAAGGCCCAGGATGAAATCGTAGATCTCGTCGTCGCGCTTCAGGTCGCGCAGCGTGTGCTCCCACTCTCCGTCGAACCAGAGCATGGAGACGTCTCCGAAGCCGGTCAGCAGTTCGTTGAGCTGCGCCTTCATGAAGTCGACGTACCGGTTGTTGTCGCCGCCCCTTTTCGGCTCGGCGGTCTCCCAGGCGCGCTTGGGCAGGTAATCCTGGTGATGCCAGTCCATGATCGAGTGATAGAAACCCAGCCGCATGTTCTTGTTCCGGCACGCCTGGGCCAGCATCTTGAGCGGGTCGCCCGGGTACGCGGTGGTCTCCATGTCGTAGTCGCTGGCCCGGCTGCGCCAGATGCTGAATCCGTCATGGTGCTTGGAGGTGATCACCATGTACTTGCAGCCGGCGTTGGCGGCGATATCGACCCACAGGTTCGGATCGTAGTTCACCGGGTTGAAGCGCCGGGCGTACTGGTCGTAGGCGGCCTGGGGGATCTGGAAGCGGTGGCGCGCCCATTCATGGCGGCCAATCACCGAATACGCGCCCCAGTGAATGAACATCCCGAACTTGGCGTCCTGGAACCAGCGCGTGCGCTCCTGTTTTGGCAGAGGAGGCTGCGAAGGCTGGCCCGCGGCCAGCGCGGCAAATACAAGGGAGGCGGACAGCGTTCGTAATCCCATAGCTGAGATTACACCGAAAAGGTGTCGGCCTGGTATGGCCCCATTTTTCCCTCGTGGACCAGCCTGCCCCCGCACACACCCGGGGACACTCCGGGCTGATCTTACGGGACCTAGCGCTTGACCCGGGACCCAGGCGTGTCCCCAGGATTTCTTCACACCTTCCCGGCGTTCACGCCCTCAGGTCGCCTGCTTCTTGCCGAACAGCGAGTAGCGCGCGGGCAGGATCGAAAAGTACTCGACAAAGCGCTTCTGCTTGTCCGCCGGACGCTCCGGCTTTTCGAACAACGACTGCGCCAGCTTCGTGAACTGCTTGCCGAGTTCGCATGACGGCCTCACGTGCCGGCCCTCGGTGAGCGCCTTGTGCACTCCCACATAGTCGTTCGGGAAGCTCATGTGCACCGGAAGGCCCAGCAGCTTCTCCACCTGCTCCGGGGAGATGACGCTGCGCCTCTGCGTCCGGTTGAGAAGGACGCTGATCCGGTCGCCCAAGTCGAGGCTCTGGAGGTAGGTGCACTTCTCGCGCGCCAGATGAAGGGATGGTATCTCCGGGGTGCAGACCAAGAAGATCCGCTTGGATTCGTGCATGACCTCGATGGAGTACTTCTCCATGTTCCCGGACAGATCGATGCAGGCGGCGCGGTAGTTGCGCCGGACAAACTCCATCAGGTGGCGGATCTGGGCCGGCTCCGCGCGGAAGCCGGGGTTCATCCTGCCCGAGTGCAACACGTCGAGGCTGTCGATACTGGCCACCAGTTGTGGCCACAGATTCTCGTCCATGTTGGAGGCGTGCTCGACCGCGTCGACCAGCGAGTAGGCATGGTCCAGCCTCAGCATGAACCGCTGCATGCCGCAGTTCAGGTCGAAGTCGGCCAGCAGCACGCTGGTTTTTGGCGCTCGCGAGAGCGCGCAGGCGGTATTGAGGGCGATCGTGGACGCTCCCACCCCCGCTTTGGAAGGCAGGAACGCAAATACCATGTCCGTGGAGTCAACCGAGGGCGGTTTCCTCTCGGCCCCCTCGCGCAGGCGCACCGACAATTCCTGAACCGACTGACGGATGAATGGCGGGGCCAGAAACTCCCGGATGCCGGCGCGCATCAGCTCCAGCAGCACCGGCTGCTCGCAAACGCGATGAATGGCCACGAACTGCACGCCCGGATACGCCGCCTCCACCTCCCGAATCAGCTCCATGGCTTTCGGCAAATCCGCGATGCCTACGAAGATCACGTGCGGCGCGTGGGCGCGCATTACCCGTGTCAGTTCCAGCGCCGTCGGGTATCGTTCCAGATTCCGCGTGACGCCGATTTGCCCTAACTCGAAAAAGAGGTCTTCCAGGCTCCCGCCAAGCTCCTTGTCGGGAGAAACGATAATTGCGCGCAGCATGGACGCTTCGCTCCTTCTTCCACCTTAGATGCAGCCGCGCAGCCGGACAATCGCCAGATGCCACTAGGACACGAAAGAGAATGAACTTAGAACTGATTGAGAAGCCCTACACAGTACTAGGGCGAACTCTTTAGCCCCAGCGGCGTTGATCTCACCGCCCACCCCGCGGGACAAACGTTGGCTCATCGCTCACCCCATCCCGCGCGGGCGACACCCTTCCGGCCCCGTGCCGGCGCGAAAACGCTCCGGCGTTTCCGCGCTTCTCCAGGACCGGCCACGTCCCAATGCCCCATCCGCCCGGGGGCACTTCCCTTGTGGACACACCGGCCTGTCCCCGCACACATTACAGGCGTGCCCCCAGGATTCCTGCGCACGTTCTGAATCGCAGGTTGGATGGCTCTCGTAATCGACTTCGTCCGAAGTACTACACTGGCGAGATGAGCACTCGTCTGGCGGTTTCCGTTCTTTTGGGCGCTTTTGTCCTGTGCGCGCAGCAGGACCCGCGCGGCCGCATCGAGGGGCTGGTTAGCGATGCGACCGGCGCGGTCATCCCGCTGGCCACGGTTCGCGCGACCAATGTCGAGACCGGCGTCGCGATCGGCGCCGCTTCCAACGAACAGGGCGTCTATGAGATCTTGTACCTGCTGCCCGGAACCTATCGGCTCGCGGTCGAGATGCAGGGCTTCAAGACCTGGACCCGGCCGGATCTGGAACTCCGCACGGGCGACCGGCTGAGGGTGGACGTGAAGCTGGAACTGGGCAACGTGGCCGAGTCGGTCGAGGTGAAGGCCGAATCGCCGGTGCTGGAAAGCGCGTCCAGCAGCGTCGGCCAGGTCTTGTCGAACAGGGAAGCCTCCGAACTGCCGCTGCGCGGCGGGAGCCTGGCCTGGCTCTACTCGCTCGCGCCCGGCGTCATTCAGCCCAGCATCCCGGCCGGCGGGCCGTGGAACATCGACCAGGCTTCCGACGCCAGCGCCGCCGGCGCCGGACGCCGCAGCTTCGACTTCAACGTCGACGGGGTCAGCAACAACTCCTATGGCGGGCGCACGGCGTTCGTGCCGCCGCCCGACATGGTGCAGGAAATCAAGATCGAGACCACCAGCTACGACGCCTCGATCGGCCACTCCACCGGCGGCTCGGTGAACGTCAGCCTCAAGACCGGGACCAACGCGCTGCATGGATCGTTCGGCGCGGCGCTGGCCAAAGGTCCCATGGTGACGCGCAACTTCTTCGTCAACCGCTTCATCTTCGATCCCACCACGGGCCCGGTGACGGACGAGAAGATCAAGGCCAACACGCCCACTGATCGGTGGCTCCGCGTGAGCGGCGCCGTGGGCGGGCCGGTTCTGATTCCGAAGCTGTACAACGGCAAGAACCGCACCTTCTGGATGTTCGGCTACCAGGGCCATGATCGCGCGCAACCGGTGGCGGACTTGGTCAGCGTGCCGACCGAGGCGCAACGCGGGGGCGATTTCTCGGCGCTTCTGGCGCTCGGCTCGCAGTACCAGATCTACGATCCGTTCACCACCGTGGCGCAGGGCGCGCGCTTCGCCCGGCAGCCGCTGGCCGCCAACCGGATCCCTTCCAGCCGCATCGACGCGACCGCCAAGAAGTTCCTGGCCTATTTCCCGGCCGCCAACACCGCCGGCACGCCCGATTCCCTCAACAATTACTCGACCACCACGCCCAAAGAGCAGGTCCTGAAGCAACCCATCGTGCGCATCGACCACAACTTCAGCGAGAAGCACCGCCTGTACGCGCGCTATTCGCACTCGAACTTCAACGGCAAGTTCGACCAGTTCGTGAAGAACAGCGACGTGCGCGGCCGCCTGCGCTCGCGGCCGCATCGCGGCGCGGCGCTGGATAACGTATGGGTTCTCTCGCCGTCCATGGTGTTCGACGTGCGCTACGGTTTCACCTGGTTCTCCGAGGTCCAGAGCTTCTACAACATGGGCTGGGATCTGAAGGAGTTCGGTTTCCCCGACAGCCTGATCCGGGAGATGGACCCGAAGGGCATCTCGTTTCCGCAAACCCAGATCTCCGGACTCATGACACTGGGCAACGACGGCGGTTTCCGGCGCGTCAACTACACCCACTCGCTGCTCAACGTGCTGAACTGGATGCGGGGCAACCACAGCCTGAAGTTCGGCGCCGATCTCCGAAACAACTACGAGAACAATAAGGACTACAACAATGTCTCGCCGCAACTGGTGTTCGACCCGGCGTACACGAGGGGGCCGCTCGACAACTCCACCAACGCGCCCGCCGGGCAGGGCCTGGCGAGTTTTCTGTTCGGCATCCCGACCGGCGGCGGCGTGAATTTGAACGACTCGCGCGCCGAGTCGAGCGGTTTCTATTCGGCCTTCGTCCAGGATGACTGGCGCGTGCGCCGCAACCTGACGCTTAACCTCGGCATACGCTGGGAGGTTGAAAGCCCGATCATCGAACGCTTCAACCGCACCACGCTCGACTTCGACTTCACGACGCCCAACCCGATCGAGGCGCAGGCGCGCGCGCAGTACGCCCAGGCGCCGATTCCCGAGGTTCCGGCGAGCGCGTTTCGCACGCTCGGCGGCGTGACGTTCGCCGGCGTGGGCGCGAACCCCCGGAACGTGCGCGACCCATACTATCGTGCTGTCATGCCGCGCGTCGGGTTCGCCTGGCAGTGGAACGCGCGGGCGGTGGTGCGCGGCGGCTACGGCATTTACTTCGGCCTGCTGGGCGCCGATTTCAGCGACGTCTCGCAGCCCGGCTTCAACCAGCGCACCAACATCGTCCCGACCAACGACAACGGGATGACCTACGTGGCGTCGATCGCCAACCCGCTGCCGTCGGGAGTCGAGAAACCGCGCGGCGCCGCGGGCGGACTGACCACCTTTCTCGGCCGCGGCCCGGGATTCTTTTCGCGCGATGGACGGCGTCCTTACACCCAGCGCTGGAGTCTGTCGGTGCAATACGAGCCGCTCCGGCGCAGCCTGGTCGAGATCGGCTACATCGGCAGCCGCTCGATTCGCCAGCGCGCCACCACCGAGTTCAACCCGGTGCCGCGAAGCTATCTCAGCACGTTGCCGGTGCGCGATCAGGCGGCCATCGATTTTCTGAGCGCGCAGGTGAACAACCCGTTCCGCGGCATAGAAGGGTTTGCCGGCACGGCGTACTATGCCGGCCGCACCACCGGCCGGTCGCAACTGTTGCGCCCGCTGCCGCACTTCACCGGTTTGACCGAAGGCCTGCCCGCCGGCATGAGCTGGTATCATGCGCTTACCGCCAGCTTCCAGCGCCGCTTCACTTCCGGCTTCCAGTTCCAGGGCAACTACACCTGGTCCAAGACCATGAGCGCCACCGAATACCTGAACGACACCGACGCGCTGCCGTTGCACGTCGTCAACGACCTGGACCGGCCGCATCGCTTCGCCGCCAGCGGCCTGTACGAACTGCCCTTCGCCAGGCGCAGCAGGATCTTTGGAGGCTGGCAGATCCAGGCCATCTATCAGTGGCAAAGCGGGCCGCCACTGTCGTTCGGCAACTTCATTTACACGGGCACTTACTCGGCGCTGCGCCTGGACGGCGGCGCGCGCAGCCTGGAGCGCTGGTTCAACACGGACGGATTCGAGCGCGACTCGCGCCGGCAGTTGGCCAACAACATCCGCTCCCTGCCCCCGCGCATCGCGCAGGCCCGCGCCGACGGCATCAACATGCTCGACCTCGGAGCGTTCAAATACTTCACCCTGCGCGAAGGCGTCCGCCTGCAACTGCGCGCCGACGCCGAAAGCGCGCCCAACCATCCGAATTTCAACCCGCCCAACACCAACCCGTCCAGCACGCTGTTCGGCAAGGTGAACGCCACCCAAACCGGCGAAGGCGAACGGCGCATGTTCGTGGGCCTGCGGCTGGTTTTCTAGACACAGCGCCGAAACCCCGTCCCGCCCAGAGGGCACCCGGCACCCGGTCGCGCCTCGGATCCGGCTTCCGAGCCGCGACCGTCAGGGAGCGGACCCGAAATCACTTATGACGCCGGTTTAGGATTCTTTCAATTGACATGTCTATCGTCACATGGCATGACATATGACGATGAAGTCGTCACCTATACCGGACGCGGACGAGCCAGTTATGGCGGCTCTGGCAAACGGAATGATCGTCAATTTCACCAACCTGGCCAGCGATGCCCAAGTCAGACGAACCACCATCTATGAGCACTTTGACATCCTGAAGGACACGCTGGTTCTGCACGAACTGCCGGCCCGGCGGAAGGGCCGGAGCTTCCAACGCGGCACGCCCGGCTACGGCGAGGCGCTCGAGACACTATTGATGCACGAACTTGTAAGTTACAGCGACTACCGGTCCGGCGAGCCGCTGAGTTTCTGGCGAACGACATCCGGCTACGAAGTCGACTTTCTGCTCGGCGATCATACCGCCATCGAACTTAAGGCGACATCCAATGTTCGGGACAACGAGTTAAGGTCGCCGCGGGCGCTGTCGGAAGAGGCTGGGTTCAAACGTCTCCTTTGCGTCGGCCTGGAACGGACGCCGAGGCGCGTGGGGAGCGTGGAGATTCTGCCGCTCAAGCACTTCCTCGAGGCGCTCTGGGCAGGCGAGTGGACCTAAATATCCCATTCCCTGCGCCAGGGTACGCGCGACTGCGTGCGGAAGGCCTGCAGGGCCATGTAACAGGCGGTCGAGGAGTAGTAGGCCGCCTCGACGTTGGCGACCGGGGTCTGGCGCGACTTCAGGCACTCCAGCCAGTTCTTCAGGATGTTGGTGGCCGCGGCCCCGGTGCCCGGTCCCTTGAACGCCGGCTGCTTGCTGAACTTCGCGTTGGGTACGTACTCGTAGCCCACCCCCTGCACGTAGCGCTCGGCCCACAGCGTGCCGCCGGTGCCGCGCAACATCACGCCGGCCGAGGTCTTCACGTCCGGCGCGGTGAGGCACTCGGCCTCGAACGTCGCCGTCACCTCCTGCGGATAGTCCAGGATGAGGGTGACGACGTCGGGCGTGTCCCGATCGTTCTTGTAGAAGTAATTGCCGCCGCCGGCCGAGACCGCGCGCGGGTTCTTGAGGTTCAGCCAGTGGTGCACCGAATCGAGCACGTGGATGGCGATGCCCATGATCATTCCGCCGTCATAGTGCAGCCACTTATACGGGCTGAAGTAGATGTCGGGATTCCACGGCACCTTCGGCCCGCGGCCCAGCCAGCGCTCCCAATCCAGGCCCTCGGGCTTCTTCTCCATCCCCGGCGGCGCGGTCTTGATGTAGCCCTGGTTGGAGTTGTACCAGGCGCGCGCGATGCCCACCTTGCCGATGACGCCCGTGTCGATGTACTTCTCCTTGGCCGCCACGAACTGCGGCAACCCGCGGCCCTGCGTGCCCGCCTGCAACACCCGGCCCGTTTCGCGGACCGCCTTCACCATCGCCTGGCCGTCCCTGGGGTTGTGGCACATCGGCTTTTCGACGTACACATCCTTGCCCGCGCGCAACGCCTCGACCGCGATGGGCGCGTGCCAGTGGTCGGGCGTGGCGACGATCACGGCGTCGATGTCCTTGCGCGCGATCACCTGGCGGTGGTCGGCGTACTGCTCGGCCCGCGGGCCGGCGATCCTGGCCGCCTCCGCGCGGCGGACGTCGTAGACGTCGCAGATAGCGACAAACTCCATGCCGCCGAGCTTGAGCGACTCCTTCATCAGGTATTGGCCCCGGCCGCCGGTACCGATGACCCCGATGCGCGCGCGGTCGTTAGCGCCAAGGATGCGGCCGTAGGAAGTGGCGGTCGCCAGAAACATTCTGCGAGAAGCGGTGTCCCTCATCATGCCGGTTGATATTACACCATGCCGGCCGCGCGCCGTGCCAGCGGCCGGTCAACCGAGGAGCTGTTCCACTGTCTTCATCGGCAGAAACAGCCGGTTGGACTGATCGGGAAACCGGATGAAGCCGTAGCGCTCATAGAAGCCGCGCGCCGAATCGTCTTTGGCATCGACCAGCACTGCCGCCGACGCCACCTGCCGGCTTGCCTGCCAACTCAGGAAGAGAGCGCTCAGCAAGAGGAACTCTCCGAGGTTGCGCCCACGGTGCGAACCCGCGACCGCGAGCCGCCCCATCAGCGTGGCGGGCACAAAGGGATATCGTGGAAGCCGGCGCGCCATCTCCGGCGGCAAGTCGCTGAGCGATATGGTGGCCGCGGACAAAGAGAAGTAGCCGGCAACCGTCTCATGGTCCGCCGCCAGAACGTAGACGCGGCTCACGTCTCGCTTGACGTCCTGGCCCGCCTGGCGTGCGAGATAGCTGTCCAGAGCGGGAACACCACAGGAAAACGCCGTCCGGTCGTGACGCTCCGAGAGTGGCTCCAACGTGTAGCCCGGCGGAGGAAGCGGTGGAAACGGCTTCACGGCCGCCCGCGCGATCTCGAAAAACGATTGGCCGCGGCCCGCAGAGCAGGGTTTGGAGCCGGCGGACTCAGTAGGACGCGGGCAAACGCCTCCGAATCCCTGCTGCTCAGATCAACCAGCCGATGTTCCAGTATCAGGCGCCGTGCGGCAGCCTGCGCGCTTGTGACGACGAAGTCGCTCAGCGAGCGCCCTTCGATGTCGGCGGCCTGTTGCAGAAGCTGCTTCTGCCGCGACGTGATTCTGGCTTCCAGCCGCTCGACCTTTGCAGGCATGTGACGTTCGCCTCCGCCACCATTCTAGCGCACCGTACGGCATATTGCCGTACAGCCTCGGTTTCGAATCCCATAGCCGTTGTGTCAACATCGTTCCCATGGACGTGGTGGTGCTGGTGTCGTGCCGGTTCGAGTGGCAGGCGACGGTGGCTCTGTTTCCGGAAGCTGAGCGCGCGCGGTCTCCGTTTGGCGAGTGGTTCACGGCTGACGTGCCCGCGCCCGTGGTCTTCTTCCAAGGCGGGTGGGGCAAGATCTCGGCCGCCGCTTCCGCACAGTTCGCGATCGACTGGTGGAAGCCTCGTTTGCTCGTCAACCTTGGCACGTGCGGCGGATTCCGCGGCCAGGTCGAGCCCGGCGACATCCTGCTGATCGAACGCACCGTGGTGTACGACATCGTCGAGCGAATGACCGACCCGGAGGCGGCCATTGCGCACTACGCGACGCAGCTCGATCTTTCCTGGCTTCCCGCCGAGCTTCCCTGTCCGGCCCGCCGAACCCTTCTGGTTTCCGCCGATCGCGATTTGAGCCCCGATGAAATCGGCGCGCTGGGCGCCCGATTCGGCGCGGTCGCGGGCGATTGGGAATCGGGCTCGATTGCCTGGGTGGCGGCCCGAAACGGCGTCCGATGCCTGATTCTGCGCGGCGTCAGCGATCTGGTCGGAGCCGGTCAAGGCGACGCCTACGACGGCCATGTCCAGGTCTACATCGATGGCGCGGCGGCGATCATGCAAAGACTCATCGCTCAGTTGCCGCGCTGGATCGCCCTCGGTCTTCCCACGGCGTGAAGGCCGTGCAACTCAGGGTTTCTCCGCGATCTCCGACACCGCGCCGTCGACGTCTTCGATCACTATCCGCAGGTTCTTGCGCGCCGCGATGGCGGTCTCCGGAATCTCGAAGCGCACCGCCACCATGCGGTCCATCGACTGCCGCGGAGCCACCTTGTCGCGCGCCCGGAACGTGTCGTTGAACTTCTGCCCCAGCACCGGGTAGAACTGGAACAGCCGCTGGGCGTCGGGCTCCGAGGAGACCCGGCCTTCGATGAGATTCCCTTTGGCGTCCTCCAGCGTCACCGTCACGGTTCGGACGACGAAAAAGTAATCCGACGGGTTGACAAAGCGGAAGTCCAGCACCGCGACGGCGCTGCGTTCGTCCATTTCCTGGAGGCGAACCTTCAGTATCGAGCCCTTGAGTTCGATGTGCTCGCCGCGTGTCCAGTACAGCATCCCGACCACCGCCGCGGCCATCACCAGCAGGCCCACCACCAGGAATGCCCAGAACTGCCTGCTCACGGCGTCAGACCTTTTCCACGATGCGCATGATCTCGGCCATGCACTCGTGGGAGTGCTCGATCGCCCGCTCGTCGAAGATGTGCGTCTCCAGGCCGAACTGGCCCTTGTAGCCGTCCTGGATCATGGTCTTGAAGATCGCCGCCCAGTCCAAAAGCTGCGGCCCCGGCTGCACGCTGCGCCCCTTGATCTGCACGTTGTGGATGCGCTTGTTGGGCAGCAGTTTGTAGCCGTCCGGGAAAGGCGTCTCCTTGAACGCCATGCCGTTCATGGCGTCCCAGTTGATGCCCAGCCCCTTGGAGGAGACCAGCTTCATCATGGCCGCCAGTTCGGCGCAGGAGCCTACGTTGCAGGAGGTTTCGTTCTCAATCAGGAGCTTGACCTTTTCCTTCTCGGCCGCCAGCGCCATGGGGCCCAGGATCTCGGCCAGGCGCGGCAACAGTTTGGCCGGCTCGGCGATGCGCGTGAAAGTGAAGATGCGAATCTTGTCCGTGCCCAGAATGTGCGCGGCGCGGATGGCCTTCTGCAAGTCCTCCATGCGGCGGTCGAACCGCTGCTTCTCGACGGCCAGGCGATTGGCGCGCTGCTCTGCGGTTTCCTGGCGTTTGCGCGCGGGCTCGGTGTCGTAGAGTCCGAACTTCAGCATCCCGGTGTTCAGGAACGAGACCTTGACGCCGTTGGCGGAGAACTCCTTGGCCGCGGCGCGAAGTTCTTCCTCGGGGATGGTGTAGTATTCCTTGCGCGCACCCGGCACGTTGCGCAATTCGAACCACCGCAAGCCGAACTTCTTCGCGAAAGCGATGGCCTCGGCCGGCGATTTCGCGCACTCGTCGGTGACGATGCCGATGCGGGACTTGTCCACGCGGCTCTTGCCCAACAGCGGCGCCGCGATCAGGGGAAGTGACAGCAGTTGACGACGATTCATCATAGGAGACCCAAGACTCGATTGTAGCGCCTGCCACCGCTCGGGGGCGCGCTACACCGCCACCGCCGGAACCCGTCCAACCTCCGCCGCCTGCTCGAATGCATGCGCCATCTGCAGCACCCCCCAATCGTCGTGGTGCCGGCCCACGATTTGCAGGCCCACCGGCAGCCCCTCCGCCGTGAATCCCCCCGGTACCGAGATCGCCGGATTGTGCAGCACCGAAATGTAATAGCAGGACCGCATCCAGTCGATATAGTTGCCCAGCTTGCGGCCTTCGATTTCCGTCACATAGGGCTGGTCGATGTCGAATGTGGGCACTTGCGTCACCGGCAGGACAAAGAATTCGTACTTGCCGAAGAACTCGCCCACGCGCTGGTACAGGGCCGATCGCAATGCGTCCGCCTTGGTAATCTCCGAACCCGTCAACTTCGCTCCCAGGTCCACCTCTTCCAGCACCGTCGCTTTGATTTGCGCTCGATACTGCGCCACTTTCGCCGCGTGTTGCTGGTGAAAGCTGAGCGCGCGCAGCACCCGAAACGCCTCGTCGGCGCCGGCGAAATCGGGCTCCGCCTGCTCCACGATGCAGCCGAGCGATTCGAACGCCTTCCTCCGCGCGTCCACCACTTCGCGGATCCTCCGGTCGAATGGTATGCCTCCCAGGTCCTTGAACCACGCCACCCGCACGCCCTTGAAGTCGCGCCCCAACGGCTTGGCGAATCGCGCCCCGTCTTCGTGAATCGACATCGGCGCACGCTCGTCCGGACCGGCCATAGCACTCAGGAAGAAGGCGCAATCGGCGACACTGCGCGCCATCGGGCCCACCACGCTGATCGTGCTCCACGCCGAGCCGGTCGGCACCCGCGGCACGCGCCCCGGCGACGAGCGAAATCCAACCACGCCGCAGAAGCTCGCCGGATTGCGCAGCGATCCGCCCGTGTCGCTGCCATCGGCGATCGGTATCATGCCGCAAGCCAGGGCGACCGCGGCGCCGCCGCTGGATCCGCCGCAGGTCTTCGACAAATCGTGCGGATTCTTCGTCGCGCCGAACAGCGTGTTGAACGTCTGCGATCCCGCGCCGAATTCCGGCGTGTTGGTCTTGCCTAAGGTTACGGCGCCGGCTTCGCGGATGCGATGCACAATCAGCGTGTCGGCGCTGGGCACGTGATCTTTAAAGATCGGCGATCCATAGGTGGTGCGAATGCCTTTGGTGTCCAGCAGATCCTTGTGCGCCACCGGCAACCCGTGCAGCCGCCCCAGGAATCGCCCGCGAGCAGCCGCTTCATCGCACAGCTTCGCCTTCGCCAAAGCCTGATCGGCAACCAGCGTTACAATCGCGTTGACCTTTGGGTTCACGCGCTCAATCTGTTTCAGATGCGCATCCAATACCTCTCGCGCCGACAGCTTCTTCCTGCGCATCAAACCAGCCAGCGACTTCGCGGACTGGAAACAGAGAGAAGATGCCGCCGCCCCGGTAAGCGGCGTGCCGGAAAGTGAGAGCAGTGAGATGGCGGCACGTCGAGTCATGCAGCCCATGTTACCGCGCGGCTGCATCGTCGCGCCCGGCCCGCGCGCGGCGCTGCGATGTGAGTACCGCCGGCGCGCCGGCTCAGTCGCCCAGCAGGCGGCCGTAAGGCTCCAGCCCGCTCACGGTGTCGCAAACCGCCTTGATGCCCGCGGTGAGCGGAATGGCCAGCACCAGGCCCAGGCCACCCCAGATGGCGCCCCAGAACATCAGCGCTACCGTCACCACCAGCGGATTCAGGTGCACGCGCGAGCCCACCAGCTTCGGATACAGCAGATTGAGCGCCAGCAAATGGAAGAACGCCACCGTCGTGCCCAGGATCAGGTACATCGTCGGACCCTTGTAGATGGGCAGGGCGGCCACCAGTGGCGGCAGAATCGACAGCGGCAGGCCGATATACGGGATCAGGCTCAGAAACCCGCTGATCGGGCCGATCAGCAGCGGATAGGGGAGCTTCATGAGCCAGAAGAACAGGCTACTGACAGCCGCCAAAAGCAGGCCCAGAATGAAATTGCCGACGACAAAGGCCCGCGCCATGCTGGCGATTCCTTCCCACGCCTTGGCCGCCATCATTCGTTCCTGGCCTTGGAACAGATGCAGGTAGGCCCGCCGCAGGTGGTCCTGCCAGCTCAGCATGAAGTAGACCAAAAACGGCACGAAGGAAGCCATCAGCAAAGCGCTATAGACCCGGTTCACGTAATCGTAGATGTAGTTGATCAGCGGCTGGCGCTCGGTGCGGATGCGCACTTCCGGGATCGGCGGCGGCACCAGCGGCACGGGAAGCGCGCTCTGGCGCTTGCGGCGCGCCTCCGGCGTCGTCGGCGCCGGAGCCGGCGGCCTGTCCCGCTCCTGTATCCGCTTGGGAACCAGGATGCGATAAGCGGTCCTGTCCATTTCCTCCATCTGGAGCGAAACGCCGTCGATCAGCTCGTTGATTCGATCGCTGTATGCCGGCAGTTCGTCCATCAGGTCCGACACCTGGGTGTAAACTCCCACGCCCGCCAGGTAAAGCGTCAGCAGGGCGAAACTGCAAACCACGAAACTCGCCAGGCCGCGCGGCATTTTCAGCCGCATGGCCAAACCCACCAGCGGCTCGAGCATGAAGCTCGCGATCACCGCCGCGGTCAGCGTGATGATGAATACGCGGCCGAAGTAAAGGATCGCGATCAGCGCCGCCAGCGCCACCAGCGACGGCGCCGCGGTTCTGACCTTCTCCCCGATCTCCGGCCGAGTGGCTGCCGACAAGTACGCCTCCGCGCCGCCCGGCCATCCGCGCTGGCTTCGAGCGTCGTTTCTCTATCATAATGGCTTTGCGGGCCGCGGTGACGGCCGCTTACGCGTGCCAGAACAAACTCAATCCACGGGCGGCCGGATTTTGGCCCTCGACCTGGGCCAGCGCCGAATCGGGCTGGCCATCAGCGACGAACTCGGCATCACCGCGCAGGGATTGGACACGCTCGAGCGGACCCGCCTTCGCGAAGACCTGGACCGGCTCGCCTTGCTCGCCTCCGAGCGCGGCGTGACGCTGTTCCTGGTGGGCAATCCGCTCCACATGAGCGGCCGCGAGGGCCGCCAGGCCGGGTTTGCGCGCGAGTTCGGCGAACTCCTCGGCCGCCGCACCAGGCTGCCGGTCGAGTACTGGGACGAACGGCTGACCACGGTCGAAGCCACCCGCGTGCTGCGCGAGTCCGGCATCAGCTCGCGAAAACGCGCCCGGTCGGTGGACCGGTTGTCGGCCGTGCTGCTGCTGGAAAGTTATTTGGATTCCCTCGCTCCATGAAGAGGACTTTCGCACGCCTGGTTCTCACCGCCCTTGCGGTTGGCGTTGCGGCGGCTTTGCCCTCGCTGTGGCTGCCTTTCGCGAATTTCCGCGGCGAGGCTTTCGTCGATATCCCCAAGGGCTCCGGCACGCGCGCCATCGCCCGCTTGCTGAAACGGGCCGGCGTCGTGCGTTTCGAATCCCAGTTCCTGGCGGCGCGCCTGCTGCGGCCCCGCGCCACGCTTCAGGCCGGCGAATATCGTTTCAACCGCGCGGCGCCGGCCTGGGAGGTCTTCACCCGCATCGCCAAGGGCGACGTCTTCTACTACGAACTGCCGGTGCCCGAGGGGCGCAATATGTTCGATATCGCCCAGTCGATCGAGGACCTGGGCCTCATGAAAGCCAGTGAGTTCCTGCGGGCGGCCCGCAATCCGGCCCCCATCCGCGACCTGGCGCCGGAGGCCGCGACGCTGGAAGGCTACCTGTTTCCCTCCACCTACCACCTCACCCGGCTGATGCCCGCCGAGCAGATCTGCCGTCAGATGACCGGGCAGTTCCGGCGCGTGTGGAAGGAATTGGGGGCCCCGGCCGGCGCTCACCGCCTGGTCACGCTGGCCTCGCTGGTCGAAAAGGAAACCGCGGCCGCCGGGGAACGCCCGGTGATCGCTTCGGTCTACCGGAACCGCCTGGCCCTTGGCATGAAGCTGGACTGCGATCCAACCACCATCTACGCGGCGCTTCTCGAAAACCGTTATCGCGGTGCGATCTTTCAGTCCGACCTGGCCAGCGCCAGCCGCTACAATACCTACCAGCACGCGGGCCTGCCCCCCGGGCCCATCGCCAATCCCGGAAAGAGCGCGCTGGAGGCCGCGCTCGCGCCCGCCGAAACAAAGTTCCTGTATTTTGTCGCGCGTCCGGACCACACCGGAACGCACCAGTTCTCCGCCGGCCTGGACCAGCACCAACGGGCCGTCGCTCAATACCGCCGTGGCAACCGCAAAGCAAACCCGGCGCGACCGGCTGCGCGCGTACGTTGACAGCCGCGAGCCGGGCGCTGTCGCTCCCGGCGAATGGCTGCGTATCCGCGAGTTGCTCGCGCCCGTCTCGGAAAGTCGTCTTCGCCAACTGCTGCGGGAATTGAAGGTGCCCATGGAACCGCTGGTGGCGGGCGTGGATCAGTCCTCGTTCCAGACGCTGGAGGCGTCGCTTCTGGCGCTGCTGGAGGTATACAACCAGGGCTCGGCGCGCGCCTGTCGCAGGCTCGTCATCCAGGCCAAGGACCACGCCCGCTGGGCTTCCCGCCGCGCCAAAGAAGAAGCCAAACGCCGCCAGAAACAGGAAATGGCCGAGTGGATGCTGACGTGGCTGGAAAACCCCGCGGTCTTCCCCCCCTGGGCGCGCATCAGGAGCGCCGACCCACGCTTCAAGAAACCCGGGGACACTCCGGCTTGACTTAGCTTCCTGCCTTCAGCATCGCCTTGATCGGGCGCGGCGCCCGGCCATCCGCTACTTTCTGGGCCACCACACTCCCTGCCGCCCGTGATCTCCTTTCACACTTTGCGCAGGGCGTCCTTCGTCGATCGCCCTCGCCGATATCGGGATTCCCAACGTGCGAAACTCTCCCGGCTTGCCCGCATTCGCGGGTGCCCTGGAGTTCACTCTACAGCCGATCCAATCGCTGATCCAGTTGCGCGGCGAATCCGTCCGGACTCTGCCCGTCCACTCAAGCTTCACCCGCGTCACGGCCCGCACGGTTGCTCACCCACCCTGCGTGGGCTTCGTCGCGAGGCTTCGCCCCAGCCGCTTTTCCGGCTCGGACCTTCCCCCGCTGGTGATCCGCACCCCTGGGGCGCACGCTACTGTCGCGGGTTTCCGGGCTTCCTATTTCGGGGGCTTCCTGGTCCATTCGCCGATCCAGTCCAGCACGCTCCGATACCACAATACGCTGTTCAGCGGCTTCTGGATCCAGTGCCCTTCGTCGGGAAACAGCAGCAGCTTCGAGGGCACTTTCTGCATCTGGAGGGCGGTGAATAACTGCAAACCCTGGCCCACGGGCACGCGATAGTCGAGTTCACCGTGAATCGCCAGCGTGGGCGTTTTGAAGTCCTTGACGTAGTAACTGGGCGACCAGCGCGAGTAGACGTCGGGATTGTCCCAGGGCAGGCCGCGAAACTCCCACATGGGGAACCATAGCTCTTCGGTTTCGCCGGCCATGCTGCGCAGATCGAAAACGCCGGCGTGCGACACCAGCGCGCGGAAGCGGCCGCTGTGGCCCAGAATCCAGTTGGCCATGTATCCGCCATAGGAGCCGCCGGCGGCGGCCATGCGGCCGGCGTCGGCGTAGGGGAGCGCCGAGACGTGATCCACGACGGCCATGATGTCGTCGTAGGCTTTGCCTCCCCAATCGGCGTTGATCTCGTCGGTGTAGCGCTGTCCGTAGCCGGTCGAGCCGCGCGGGTTCGGCATGACCACCACAAACCCGGCCGCGGCGAAGACCTGCGGGTTCCAACGCCAGTTGAAGTTCTCGCGCCACGCGCTCTGCGGCCCGCCGTGAATCAGGAACAACACGGGGTACTTTTGGCCTTCCTGAAAGCCGTGCGGCTTGAGCAGCAGGCTATGGACCCGCGTGCGCTCGGCGCCCTCCACCCAGAACTCCTCGAACGAGGGCAGGCCGTAGGGCTCCAGGTCCGCCGTGTTGAGCCGGGTGAGCTGCGTGGCCGTGCCGCCGCCGTAGGAAACGCGGTAAAGATCGGCGGGACGCGCGCCGGTCTGCTCGGTGTAGATCATGATTTTTCCGTCGGGCGTGAATTGCACGTCGTCGACGGTGCTGGCGCCCGAAATAATTACGCGCGCGCCGCCCCCGGTGGCCGCCATCATCTGCACCGCCGTGCGTCCGCGGTCCTCGACCGTGAAGAAGATGCGGTTGGAATCCGGCGACCAGGTGACGGAGCCGACCGAGCGGTCCAGGCCTTCGGTTTGCGTATTGTTGCGCACGCCCGCGCGCTCCATCACCACCAGCCGCCAGCGGTCGGATTCGTACCCGGCGCGGAACTGGGCGCGGTAGGCGATGTACTTGCCGTCGGGCGAATACACGGGGCCGTTGTCGGCGCCCAGGTTGGCGGTGATCTTCTTGGCCTCGCCGCCCGTGATCGGAACAACGTAGAGGTCGGAGTTGGTGCTCGTCGCCAACTCCGCTTCGGCGTTCATCGCGTAGCAGACTTCCTGGCCGTCGGCGGCAACCGCGTAGTCGTCGCCGCCGCCGAGCGAGAACGGCGGCACGTCGCGGTTTCCGGGCGTGAGGTCGGTCGGTTTCCCACCCTCCACCGGGACCACAAACAGATGGCGCCGGCGCGCGCTCTGCCACTGGTTCCAGTGGCGGTAGAGCAGCGTGGTGTAAACGCGCGCCTTCACTGCGTTGGTGTTTTCCGCTTCCAGCCTGGCCTTGTTGCAGGCTTCGTCGGCGCAATCGGGATACACCTCGCTGGTGAAGACCAGGTTCTTCCCGTCGCCGGTGAAAAGCACGCCCGAGGCGCCGTTGGCGAGCGAGGTGATCGGCTTGGCGTTGCCGCCGTCCAGGTCCATGTGCCACACCTGTGGCACACCGCCGCGGGAGGAGATGAAGGCGATCTTCCTGGAATCGGGCGCCCAGCGCGGACGCTCGTTGTTGCCCTCGCGGGTGATCTGCCGCGCTTCGCCGCCCTCCACCGGGACCACCCAGATTTGCCGCGGCCGGGTGTTCTTCTCCAGGTCCGTGGTCGAGACCGTGAAGGCCACCGTCTTGCCGTCGGGCGAGACTTGGGGTTCGGCCAGGCGTTTGAGCTTCAGCAAGGCCTGGATGTCGAAGGAAGGCTTCTGCGCCAACAGACAGACACACGCAACAGTGAACGCCAACAGGTGCCGGAGCATAAACCGATTGTATCGCTCCGATGAGGACCGAAGCGGGCCGGGGCGCCCGCTGGGCCGCCCGTGAGTCGAACCCGCGACTCGATTCTCAGTGAGCCATCAGGTCGATGGTAGCCTCGGTGTTGTCCCAGGCTATTTTCAGCGCGCCGCGATTGCCGGCGCCCGGCTCAATCGTGATGGTCAACTTCTCGACCGCGCTGGCGGCCTTGCCTACCTTCATGGGGGCGCGACCCAGATCCGTTTTCTCTTCGTACTTGAATGCCCCCCACTGCTTCACCGTCTTATTGAGAATCAGGGTCCATTCCTTTTCGCCCGGAATCGTGAACAGCGAGTAACTGCCCTGCGGCACGTGGACGGCGCCGGCCATGAAGTCGCCTTCGACGGTCAGGACGGTCGCCTCATTGGCGCCGGTTCGCCAGACCTGTCCGAAGGGAACCAGTCCGCCGAAGATCTTACGGCCTTTCGCCGACGGGCGGCTGTATTCGACGGTGACTTTCTTGCCTCCGATGGACGCCGTGACTACCTCGTCCGGACTGGGACGGACCGTGTTGAGCTTCGCAACCCGCTGACCGTATGCCGCGGAGGCGGCAAGCAGCCCAAAAGTCAGACTAAGCGTGAACAGCAGTTTTCGTCGCATACCTTAAGGTACCTCCGTTTTCGGGACTTCCGAAGCTACCACTACTGGGAGAAACCCGGGGGCCCGTTAAAGTTCCGAGGCTGCCGATTGCCCCGCCATTGATAAAACCAGTGCACAATGCTAGCGTATTTGTCTAGGGCGGGAGAATGGTGGAACCGAACTTTGAACTGGGAACCAAGCGCCAGGCTATCGGTCCGCTCCCATCCCCCGGCGCCTCGCCCGAGGCAGCCCGAAACGAACTCCGGGCGATTCTAAGAAGCCCCGGCTTTCTCCGTTCCGAACGGCTGCGCGATTTCCTGTCGTTTGTGGTTGAGAATACCCTGGCCGGGCGGACCGGCCAACTGAAGGAGTACGTCATCGGGTTGGAGGTCTTCGGGAAGGACGAATCGTTCGACCCG